>CACEMG010000005.1 GCA_902560565.1 uncultured Pelagibacteraceae bacterium
CAACAAGTTTTTTTACTTCTTTCCCCACAATTAACCTTCTTCCACCAACTTTTTTATTTCCAATACACGCAACATGAGATTTTGCAACATCTTTGACGTCAGAAATTAAAACCGCAAATTTGGGAGCTGCTGGAAATTTTCCTTTAAGAAATTGTCTTACATATTCAATTGATGTACCACCTTTTTTGTCTAAAGCGTCTCCAAATACGCCCCCTGGATTAATTGTTGTTAATTTGTTTTTTAGTCCTTTGCTCTCCATAAACTCCCAAGCGTTTCTTTCAGCTCTAGTTTTTGATAGGAAATAGTCACTTACACCTTCAATCCAATTTTCATCAGTCCAATCATTTTCTCCAAATGTGTAAGGGTTACTTCTATTAGGCTTTCTAAACATTGCTACAATTGATGAAGTTACTATTATTTGTTCAACATTATTTTTTATACTTGAATTTAATACTCTTAGAGTACCATCAACAGCTACTGGTAATAATTTTTCTCTGTCATTTGAAACTTTCATTGGAAAAGGTGATGCAATGTGCATTACATATTTGCAGTCTTTTATGGCTTTATCCCATCCATCATCTTACAAAAGATCTAATTCTACAAATGATAATTTATCTTTTGGAGCATATTTACTTATTGTATTTTTAGTCTGCTCAATTAAACTTTGGTTTCTAACCGTACCTAAAACTTCAAAGTCTAAGTTCAAAAGTTCTATTGCTGTATGTTTAGCAATCCATCCGCTTATTCCAGTTAATAAGACTTTATCTGACATATTTATTAGTTATGAGAAAGATGCTTTTCAGCTTCAAGTGCCGCCATACACCCCATTCCAGCTGCAGTTACAGCCTGTCTAAATATTTTATCTTTTACGTCCCCAGCAGCAAATACTCCAGGAACATTAGTTTCAGTTGAATCTGGCTTAGTAATTAAATAACCTTCTTTATCCATTTTAAGTTGATCTTTAAATAATTGGGTAGCTGGATCATGACCTATAGCAATAAAAAGACCATCAATCTTCATTTCATCAGATTGGTTTGTTTTCACATTTTTTACTTTTAAACCTGTTACATTTTTAGGGTCTTTATCTCCTAAAACATCCTCAACAACTGTATCCCATACTATTTCAATTTTTTTATTTTCCATTAATTTTTTTTGCAACATTTTCTCAGCCCTTAATTCATTTCTCCTATGAATAAGTTTTACTTTGGATGCAAACTTGGTAAGAAACATTGCTTCTTCTACAGCTGCATTTCCACCACCTACAACCGCTACAGTTTTATCCTTAAAAAAGAAACCATCACATGTTGCGCAAGCAGAAACCCCAAACCCTTTATATTCTTGTTCAGATTTTATATTAAGCCATCTAGCTTGTGCACCAGTCGAAATTATAATCGAGTCTGCAGTATATTTTTGACCACTTTCACCTATAGCCTCAAAAGGTTTTGACTTTAAATTAACCGAAGCAATATGATCTTCTATCATTTCAGTACCAACTGCTTTTGCTTGATCTTTCATTTGATCCATCAACCATGGACCCTGAATAACTTCTGCAAAACCAGGATAATTTTCAACGTCAGTTGTTATTGTTAATTGACCACCTGGCTGCATGCCGTGAACTAAAATTGGCTTAAGCATTGCTCTAGCAGAATAAACTGCTGCAGTATATCCAGCTGGGCCAGATCCAATTATTAACACTTTTGTGTGTTTAGTTGGATTTTGATTCATATCAGAGCTATATAGTAACAAATGACTAAATTAAAAGCATTATTATTAACTGAGGGGCTACATGGGATGATTAGTCAGACTGAAGGCTTAGCAAAAGCCTTAAATTTTGATTATATTCACGAGAAAATTGAATTAAATAGTTTTTGGAAATTAATACCCACATCTTTTACACCAGTCAAAAAATTTGTATTTAAAAATCAAGTAGAACAAGATTTTGATGTTATAATTTCATGTGGAAGAAAAAGTATAATCCCTTCAATATTTTTAAAAAAAAACTCAAAAAAAAAAATAATAAATATCCATATTCAAAATCCCAAAATATCACTAAAACATTTTGATTTTGTTGTGTGTCCTGAACATGATAATCTTGAAGGGCCAAACGTTTTAACAACAAAAGGAGCCATTCACTATTTAACCCTTGAAGAGATAAATAATTCAAAAGATTTTCTTTTAAACAAATTAGAAAGAGACAAAGATGTTATCACTTTAATTTTAGGAGGCCCAAACAAGTACTACAACTATAGTGATGAAAATATGATAAGTATATTCTCAATAATTAATCGAATGTTGAAAGAGCATAATTTGCAACTCGTTGTTATCCCATCCAACAGAACTCCAAAGAAAACAATAGAATTATCCAAAGAATATTTTACTGATAATCGAACTGTCATTGATGTTGTAGATAAGTCTGCTTATCTGTCGAGTTTAGCTTTATCAAAATATTTAGTTGTGACTTGCGACTCCACCTCAATGATTTCCGAGGCTGCTTTGACTGGAAAACCTGTATATGTCGCAATGATTCCAGCTTTAAGAAATGATAAAAGGTTTCAAAGGTTTAGAAATTTATTTGAAAAACTTAATATTATTAAAATTTTAGAAAATAAGCTTGAAACCTGGAACTATGAAAAACTAAATGAAGCAGATAGGATAGCTTTAGAAATAAAACGAAAAATAAATTAATGTCATTCTTTAACTCTTTAAATAATAAATCAAAACAGTTTGACTCACCATTTAGGCATTGGGAACTGAATGAACCATTAACCTCTGAGGCGATTAATGAAATAATAAAAGCTGATATAGCTAACCCAAATGAGCACAAACTTGAGTATGATGGAACTAGAGCAATAGATGGGGGAGAGGGAAAGTTCAGAGAAGGAATTAGTTCTGGCGGTAAAGCTTTAAAGTTTAGATGTTTTGTAACTAAGGAAAATTCTAAAGATTTCCCTGGTCTAACTAAACTTATTGAAGAACTCAGACATAAAGAAACTCATCATAAAATTTCTGAAATGATTGGAAAGGATCTATCAAATTCATTTGTAAGAGTTGAGGTTATTTGTGATAGAAAAGGATTTTGGCTAAAACCTCACTGCGATATAAAAGAAAAACTCTTGTCGTGTTTGCTTTTTGTTAATAATGAAAATGAAAGTGAAAATCTTGGTACAGATTTCTATGATAATAATATTAAATTAGTAAAAACATTACCTTATAGGCACAACTATGGTTATTTTTTCTCAAGTGGACCTAATACTTGGCACGGAATGGAGAAAAAAGAGATAATAAAAGAACGTAGATGTCTTCAAGTAAATTACGTGACTTTCAATACAGATTGGAAAGTTTATTAATTATCTTGTAAAGATTTAACTTTTAACTTTGTTGTTTTCAAAGATTTTATTGCTTCTAGAAAAGAGTAAGCAGTTGACATATTTGTACAATATGGGATTTTATTTGCTAAAGTTCCTCTTCTTAAAGCTCTTGCATCATTAATTCTATGTTCTGAATTTCCTCCACCAGTATTAATAACCAAAGATATTTTTTTTGAATTTAAAACGTCAACTATATGAGGTCTTCCACTACTTACTTTATTTATTTTTTTACATTTCATTCCATTTTGTTTTATGATTTCGCAGGTACCGCTTGTAGCTGACAGTGTGAAACCAAGCTTTATTAATCTTTGAGCAATACCAACTATTTCCTGTTTGTGGGAATCTTTAACAGACAAGAATGCCATACCTTTTGTTGGTAGTGAATTTGATGCAGCTATTTGACTTTTTGCAACCGCCATTCCGAAATCATCGTCAAATCCCATAACCTCGCCTGTAGATTTCATTTCAGGTCCTAAGAGTAAATCGCTATCAGGAAATTTATTAAATGGGAATACGGCTTCTTTTACTGCATACACCTTATTAGTTTTATATTTAAGTTTATATTTTGTTAACTTTTCACCAGCCATTATCTTTGAGGCTATTTTAGCAAGCGGAACACCATTAGCTTTTGACACAAATGGCACAGTTCTGCTTGCTCTAGGATTTACTTCAATTACAAAGATCTCATCGTTTTTAATTGCGAATTGAATATTTAAGAAACCTTTAACTTTTAATGATAAAGCAAGCTTTTTTGTTTGGTCTTTCAATTCTTCTATTAGTTTATTTTTAATTGATACTGGGGGCAAACAACATGCAGAGTCACCTGAATGAATTCCAGCTTCCTCAATGTGCTGCATTATACCAGCCACATAAACATTTCTACCATCCGAAATTGCATCCACATCAATCTCCATTGCATTATCTATAAATTTATCAATTAATATCGGGTTTTTTTCAGACGCTTTGAAAGCTTCTAAAATAAAATTATTTAATTGTTTTTTTTCATAAACAATCTCCATTGCTCTGCCCCCCAAAACGTATGAGGGTCGAACAACTACAGGCAAACCGATTTTTTCTGATATTTTTACCGCTTCTGAAGGTTTAAAAGCTATACCACTATCAGCCTGTTTAAGTTTTAATTTAATCAGAAGTTTTCTAAATCTATCTCTATCCTCAGCTAAATCTATAGATGTGTATTGTGTCCCTAAAATTGGCAATGAATTTTCATGAAGAAACTTTGCAAGTTTAATTGGAGTTTGTCCACCAAATTGGGCTATTATCCCAATCAAATTTCCTTTAGATTTCTCCTTTAAAATAATGTTGTAAACATATTCCTCTACAAGAGGTTCGAAGTACAATCTATCACTTGTGTCATAATCAGTAGAGACAGTTTCAGGATTACAGTTGACCATAATTGTTTCAAAACCAGCTTCTTTCAATGCATAACTAGCTTGGCAACAACAATAATCAAACTCAATCCCTTGGCCAATTCTATTTGGGCCACCACCTAAAATGATTATTTTGTTTTTTCTTGATGGTTCAGCCTCACATTCCGAGTATGTGGTAAAATTTCGTTGATAAGTAGAATACATATATGGCGTGTATGACTTGAATTCAGCAGCACAAGTGTCAACTTTTTTGTAAACAGGATAAACCTTTAAGGCTTCCCTTTTTCTTCTAACTGTCTTTTCATCAATATTACATAATTGAGATATTTTTTTATCTGAAAATCCTATGGATTTAATTTTATTAAATTCAATAAAGTTTTTAGGAATACCTTTTGATTTCATCAATTTTTCAGTATCTACGATTTCTTTAATTTGATCAATGAACCAGGGGTCAATACCAGATAGCTTATGGATTTTGCTTGTAGTGAATTTTTTTCTTAGAGCCTCTGCGACTAAAAGAATTCGATTTGGAATGTTAATTTTTAAATTTTTAGCAATTTCCTTTGCAGAGTAATTAAAAATTTGATCTAAACCAGAAAGCCCAATTTCCAAGGAACTTAAAGCTTTTTGTAAAGATTCTTTAAAATTTCTTCCAATAGACATAGCTTCCCCAACTGATTTCATTGAGGTGCCTAAAATAGCTGGAGATTGTGAAAACTTTTCAAAAGTAAATCTTGGAATTTTTGTTACCACGTAATCAATTGTAGGTTCAAATGATGCTGGCGTGACTTTAGTAATCTCATTTTTTAGTTCATCCAATGTGTAGCCCACCGCAAGCTTTGCAGCAACTTTTGCAATTGGAAATCCAGTTGCTTTTGAAGCAAGAGCGGAGGATCTGGAAACTCTTGGGTTCATTTCTATAATAACCATCCGACCATTTTTAGGATTGATAGCAAATTGAACATTTGACCCTCCAGTTTCAACACCAATTTTTCTTAAGCATGCAATTGAAGCATTTCTCATTATTTGATATTCTTTATCAGTAAGTGTAAGTGCTGGCGCAACTGTAATTGAGTCTCCAGTATGTATACCCATTGGATCAACATTTTCTATAGAGCATATTATTATACAGTTATCGTGTTTATCTCTAACAACTTCCATCTCATATTCTTTCCAACCCTCTAAACATTCTTCTATCAAAACTTGAGAAACAGGAGATTCTTGAAGTCCATTTTTTACAATTTTAAAAAATTCTTTCTCATTTTTTGCTATCCCTCCTCCTAAACCACCCAATGTAAAAGCTGGACGTATTATTGCTGGCAACCCAATACTCCTTAGAGCCTTTTTGGCATCTTTTTCTCGATTAACTATCTTCGATTTTGGTAAATCTAGTCCTATCTCAGACATGTTTTTTCTAAATTTTTTTCTATCTTCAGCGTTTGCTATGGCACTAGAATTTGCACCTATCAGATCAATATTATATTTTTTTAATATACCTTTCTTTTTTGCCTCCATGGCAAGATTCAGCGCTGTTTGGCCACCCATTGTTGGCAAAATTGCATTCGGTTTTTCTTTAATTAAAATTTTTTCTAAAATCGCTAACGAGATTGGCTCTATATATGTTTTATCCGCAACATCAGGATCGGTCATAATTGTTGCAGGGTTTGAATTTAAAAGAACGACTTTATAACCCTCATCCTTTAAAGCTTTGCATGCCTGGGTTCCAGAGTAATCAAATTCACAAGCTTGTCCAATAATTATTGGGCCAGCACCTATTACAAGTATTTTTTTAATATCTTTTCTTTTTGGCATTTTGTTTTATCTCTTTAATGAATTGGTCAAATAAATATTTGCTGTCTTGCGGTCCTGGATTTGCCTCTGGATGATACTGGACTGAAAATACTGGTCTATTTTTTAATCTAATCCCTTCAATAGAATTATCAAATAACGATTTGTGAGTTATGATTACATTTTTAGGTAAACTTGATTTTATAACCTCAAACCCATGGTTTTGACTTGTGATTTCAACTTTGTTAGTAAAAATATTTTTAACAGGATGGTTTGCTCCTCTATGTCCAAGTTTCATTTTTTTTGTCTTAGCATTAAGAGCTAAAGCTAAAAGTTGATGACCTAAACAAATACCAAATATAGGTAATTTGAGATTAATAAGTTTTTTTATAATTTTTACTGCGTATTTTCCCGTTGCCGCAGGATCCCCTGGGCCATTAGACAAAAAAACTCCATCTGGATTTAATTTAGTTATATTATCAGCACTCGTATCACACGGAACTATTGTAATCTTACAATTATGGTTTGAGAAATACCTTAAAATATTTTTTTTTATTCCATAATCTATTGCAACAATATTAAAAATGTTTTTTTTATTCTTTTCAAATCCAACCTCTTTTTTCCAAGTTTTAAAATTATTCCATTTGTACTTTGATCTTGTTGAAACATTTTTAGCTAAATCTAGGCCATTTAAACCATGCCAATTTTTAGATTGATTTAAGAGTTTTTTTATATTGAACTTTCCATTTCTACTTTTTTCAATAGTTCCCTTTGGTGCACCTTTGTCTCTAATAAAATTTGTTAAACTTCTAGTATCAATACCAGTTAAACCAACAATTCTATTTTTTTTAAGCCATACATCTAAGTTTTTTAAAGATCTGTAATTAGAGGGGCTTGTTATTTCAGCGTTAAATATTACTCCTTTTGTCCATATTGTATCAGATTCATGATCTTCTTGATTTGTACCTACGTTTCCAATGTGAGGAAATGTAAAATTTATTATTTGTCCTGAATACGAAGGATCAGAAATTATTTCTTGATATCCAGTTATTGAAGTATTGAAACACACTTCACCTGTAGCTACACCCTCATAGCCAAGCCCTATGCCTTTAAGCACTTGCCCATTTTCAAGAACTAAAATACCAGGTGACAGTTTCGATTTTTTGTTGGAATTAATTTTACGTTTTTTTTTCAATTACAACTCATGAGTTAAAGGTTAATACAATAAAACCTATTTTTCCGCAACAGATGTAATATAATTTTTTTTTTAAAATACAATTTTTTCTTTAAAAAAATTTGTATAAGATAACTACAATGTCTCTAAAATCAAAAATAGAAATTGGTTACCAAAATTCTTTAAAATCAAAAGATAAAATTGAGATATCAACTTATAGGTTAATTTTGTCAGCTCTTAAAGATCTTGAGATTTTAAACAGATCTGGTCCTAATAAAAAAGAGACTGACGATAAAGATATTATTCAACTCATAAAAAAAATGATTAAACAAAGAAACGAATCAATAGATATTTATAAAAAAAATAACAGAAATGATTTGCTTGTTGTAGAGGAAAAAGAGGTTGTTATTTTAAGCTCATATCTTCCTAAACAATTAAGCGACAATGAGACAATGGATGTCTGCAAACAAACAATCAGCGAAGTAAATGCACAGAGCATCAAAGATATGGGAAAGGTAATGGGAGTTTTAAAGAAAAATTATTCTGACAATTTGGATTTTTCAAAAGCTGGCGTAATTTTAAAAGAGATACTCAATAAAAAATGAAATATCCAAAAGAATATTTAGATGAAATTAAGTCAAGATTAAAGGTGTCAAATGTTGTTTCAAAATATATTCAGTTAAAAAAAAGAGGAAAAGAATTTATAGGGCTATCACCATTTAAAAACGAAAAAACTCCTTCATTCACTGTAAATGATGAAAAAGGTTTCTTTCATTGTTTTAGCACATCTGAGCATGGAAATATTTTTGATTTTTTGATGAAAACGCAAAACTTGAAATTTGGGGAAGCTGTTAAAACTTTGGCCTTGCAAGCAGGAATGAGGCCATACACCTTCTCAAAGGCTGATGAAGAAAGAGAAAAAGCCTGGAAAGAATATGCTGGAATTTATTCTGATTACATAAATTTTTTTCATAATGAGTTGTTAAATAATCCTGATGCAAATAAAAGTTTGAATTATCTTAAAAATAGAAAATTAAGTTTAGAAACAATAAAGAATTTTAAAATAGGATATGTAAGAAAAAATTTAAGTTTATTTGGCAACCTAGAAAATAAATTTGGCAAAAAAGCAGTAAAAGAATGTGGAATTTTTTATTTTGATGAAAAAAAAAATACTTATATAGATAGATTTAGAGATAGAGTTATATTTCCAATAAATTCAATATCTGGTTCACCGATTGCTATTGGCGGAAGAATAATGGAAAAAAATTCTTTCTTTGCAAAATATATAAATTCACCAGAGACACAGTTTTTTAAAAAAGGAAACAATCTTTATAATATTGATAAAGCTAGAATTCTATCAAACAAGCTTAATCAAATTTTTTTAGTTGAGGGATATATGGATGTTATAGGACTTAATAATAACGGTATATCAAATTGCGTTGCAAATTTAGGAACAGCTTTAACAGAAAAACAAATAAAAATCCTTAATCAATTTTTTGATGAAATTGTTATTTGTTTTGACGGAGATGAAAGCGGCTATAAAGCTGCTGTAAGGGCCGCAGAAAATTCAGTGAGAGAGCTTCAGCCCGAAAAACAAATTTCTTTTTTATTTTTACCAGAAGATGAAGATCCAGATACTTTCATTAGCAAGAATGGAAAAGAAAAATTTCTAAAATATTATGAAACAAATAAAATATTAATTCACGAATTTATTTTTGAAAATTTGAAAAAACAATCAAATAATTCTCCTACGTCCCTCGCTATATTGGAAAAAAAATTGAGATTTTTAAGCAACTCGATTAAAGATCAATATATTAAAAAATATATCTTAGATTTTTTCCTAGGAAAAATTTCTCAATTAACACCAAACCTTAGTAAAGGAAAACAATTTGCAATTAAACATGTAGCAGCCTTAAGTGAGACAAAAAAAATTTACAATGAATCTATTTCTATTACTAAAGAGCAACTTCAAGAATTCTCTATATTGTATTTAATAATAAACAATTTTAATTTTTTTAAAAATAATTCTAATTTGTTAAATGATTTAAGTTTTATTACTGTTGATGGTAAAGAGGTATTATCTAAATTGACCAAAATAATTAACTCAAATCACGAAATAAATTTAGATATGCTGCCAATCGAAAAAAGTATGCTAGAAAAAATTAATAAATTTGCATCTGTTAAGCATATTTCTAAAAATATACAAAGGGATGAAAATAAACTTGAAGAAATTTTTTATGAGATGAAAAAAGATTTGAAAAATCTTTTTTTGGATAAGCAAATACTTGAGTTAGAATCAAGATTTTCAAAAGATATGGATCAATCTACGCTTGATGAGATAATAGAATTGAAAAAATTACAAAATAACAACTAAAAAATAGTTATTTTTCAATGGATTTTTTTAAAATAGTCATTATATAGACTTACCTAATATTTATTACTGTGGAAAGAATTATAACAAAATCATTTGCGAGGTTAATGGGTCGTGGGATCCACAGAGGTTTCATCACCCACGAAGAGTTAAATAAATCTTTAGGCAAACGTAATTTATCAAAAGACAACCTCGCTCAAGCTTTTATACATATATTAGATGAAAAAATTTCTTTAGTTGAAAAAAAAGCAGATTTTAAAGTTTTAAAAAAAAGAGACGGACAAAACAAAGAAGAAGGTAAGTCATTAGAAAAAAGTGATGACCCAATTAGAATGTATCTTAGAGAAATGGGTGGTGTTGAATTACTCTCTAGAGAAGGTGAGATAGCAATTGCTAAAAGAATTGAAGCTGGAAAAGATGTAATGCTAAATGCTTTGTCGCAAAGTCCAATAACAGCGCAACAGTTTTCAGAATGGAATGATAAACTTCAAAATAATGAGATATTAGTAAGAGAAATAATTGATATTGATACGAACTATATGGAGGAGGAAAATTCATCCAATGTAAAAAAAAAAGATGACACAGATAATAAAAAAGATTCCTCAGAAAAGAATGAAGTTAGCAATGAAGAAGATGATGAATTTAATCCAACGCTAGCAGCAATGGAAAATGAAATAAAACCAAAAGTTTTAAAAACAGTTAACGATCTAACAAAAGAATATAATAAATTAATTAAATATCAAAAAGAAAGATTAAATTGTGTTTTGCAATCAATAACTTTTTCAAGTTCTAAAGATAAAAATTATAAAAAAATTGTTGAAAAAATTTTAGCTGACATAAAATCACTGCAATTATCACCATCAGTTTTAGAGGAACTTGTACAAAAGCATCATTCTGAAAATAAAAAGATAATCTCTCTTGAAGGAAACCTACTTAGACTTGCTATAGATCAAAAAATACCAAGAAACGAATTTTTAAAATTTTATGTTGGCAACGAAATAAATCCTAATTTAAAAGCTTTCTTAGATACGAATGTTACATGGAAACAATTTTTTCAAAAGAATAAAGACGAATTTAAAAATATAAGGGATAGATTAATAGAAACTAGTAATAGACTAGGTATATCTGTTACTGAATTTAAAAAACTTCTTAGCAGAATTCAAAAAGGCGAAAAAGAATCAAGAATTGCAAAAAAAGAAATGGTGGAAGCAAACTTAAGATTGGTAATTTCTATCGCAAAAAAATATACAAACAGAGGTTTGCAGTTTTTAGACTTAATACAAGAAGGGAATATTGGACTAATGAAGGCCGTGGATAAATTTGAGTATAGAAGGGGATATAAGTTTTCAACGTATGCTACATGGTGGATAAGACAAGCAATTACAAGATCAATAGCAGATCAAGCAAGAACAATTAGAATTCCTGTTCACATGATAGAAACAATTAACAAAATAGTAAGAACGCAAAGATTGATATTGAGCGAGTTTGGTAGAGAGGCAACACCTGAAGAACTTGCAAAAAAGTTGCGAATGCCTCTAGAGAAAGTTAGAAAAGTTTTAAAAATTTCAAAAGAACCAGTGTCATTAGAAAAACCAGTAGGTGATGAAGAAGATAGTAGTTTAGGTGATTTTATAGAAGACACAAAAGCTTTAGCTCCTTTAGAGCAAGCAATTAAATCTAACTTAAGCGAAGCTACTACAAAAATTCTATCTACTCTGACACCAAGAGAAGAGAGAGTTTTAAGAATGAGATTTGGAGTTGGTATGAATACAGATCATACTCTCGAGGAGGTAGGTTTACAATTTTCAGTGACAAGGGAGAGAATTAGACAAATCGAGGCTAAGGCTCTGAGAAAATTGAAACATCCAAGCAGATCAAAGCAATTAAAAAGTTTCCTTGAGAGTTAATCATAAATAATGTTTTGCTTTGATGCAAAGTTTAAAATTAAATAGAGAAACAGCTCACTTAGCAATTCTTCAAAGAATAGAACTTTGCAATCCTATTTTAAAAAAATTTAGAAAATTGTTCGGCAGATATTTCTTTACTGCAATTTTGTCAAAATATTTAATTAGTCCATCAAAAATCTCAAAAAATTATCATAAATTAATGACAGATGAATTGTATCTAATTGAAAAATATCTAAAAACTAATGCTAAAGTTTTAAGCATTGGATCTGGTGTAGGGGGATTAGAAATATTAATAAATCAAAAATTTAACAACCATATTTCCTTTATTGAAAGAAATTTTATTTCAAAAAAAATTAAATATGGGTGGGATAATAAAAATCAAGAAGCTTACAATAATTTGGACTTATTAGAGCAATTTTTAATTAAAAATGGTGTTAAAAAGGAAAAATTTAAAATATATGACTATGATAAAAATAACCTACCTCAAAGTAAATTTGATGTTATTATTTCCTTATACTCCTTAGATTATCATTATGAGTATAACTTATATAAGGATTATCTATCAAAAGTTATGAAGCCGGAAAGTATTTTGATTCTTGATACTATAAGGCCAGAATATTTTAATGAAATATTTAAAAAAGTTGAAGTAATCAAAAAGGATTTTGATACTGTACATAAATCAAAAAGAATCGTGTGTACAAACTTTTAATCTTTTATGACAAAAGAAACCGAGCATAAATTAATTACCTTTTTGCTTTCTATTATTCCAATTTCAATTATCATTGGTCAAGCTGTATCTTTATTCAACATTGTAATAATTTCTACAATAATAATTACAAAAATAATACTTACTAAAAGTTATAATTTTATAAATAAGCAGTCAATTATATTGCTCGCAATTCTTTATATTTATCTTTTATTAAATACTTTCATTTCAATAGACTCAGGTTTTAGTTTCTTAAGAAATTTTGGATTTATAAGATTTATATTATTATTTATAGCAATAAATTATTTTTTCTTCAATTTTGAGCATAAAAATATATTTTTAAAAGTTTGGAGCTTAGTAATTATAATAGTTTTAATTGACTCGTTTATTGAATACAGATTTGGACAAAA
This sequence comes from uncultured Pelagibacteraceae bacterium, assembly GCA_902560565.1. Lineage (GTDB taxonomy): Bacteria > Pseudomonadota > Alphaproteobacteria > Pelagibacterales > Pelagibacteraceae > Pelagibacter. The sequence continues at coordinate 13,113 of CACEMG010000005.1, forward strand.
TATACTTGGATATGGGCAAGATATTTACTCTGATAGAATTGTAAGCTTTTTCAAAGACGAACCTGTTGTGGCTGGATTCTTAAATGGGTTTTTCTTTTTGATACTTGGATATTTTTCAAATTTTAAAAAAATTAAAAATAACAATTTATTTTTAATATGTATGGCATCAAGTTTGTTATTTTTAACTTGTGTAATGTTAACAGGCGAAAGATCTAATACTATCAAAGCTATAATTGGTTTAAGTATATTTTTTTCCTTAAATAATAAATTCACTATTAAGTACAGATTGATAACCTTCTTAAGTCTTATAATTGTTACTGCAACTGTAATATCAAATTCAAATTACCTAAAATATAGATATCTTGAAAATATAGTTAATCCAATTTTAAATGTTGAAAAAAGAGATAAATTTTTAAAGGAAAATATATATATTAAACATTATAAATCTGGCTATGAAGTATTTAAAAATTATCCAATTTTAGGCGTTGGAAATAAAAATTATAGAATAGAAACTAGGCTGAATCATTTAAAAAAAGTAAATTATATTGCCGATACGCATCCTCATCAAATATATTTTGAGTTACTATCCGAGCATGGTTTGGTGGGAACGATAATTATATTATCTATAATCTTTTTTCTTGTTTTTAAAAATTTAAGAAGTTGTTTAGTATCACAAAATTCTTTACAACTTGGTGCATTCTCATATTTGATAATTAATTTTTTGCCAATTTTACCTAGCGGTTCTTTTTTTAGTGATTTAAATATGACACTTTTTTTTATAAATTTTTCTATTTACTTTGCATCTGGCCCATCAAATATATTCATCAAAAATATTAATTCTTAAAAAACTTTTATTTAAAGTTGATTTAATTTTTAAAAAACAGTAAAACAAATTATTGTTAGGGCCTGTAGCTCAGTTGGTTAGAGCAGTACACTCATAATGTATTGGTCCCAGGTTCGAGTCCTGGCGGGCCCACCAAAACTATTCATTGATAAATTTTTCCAAATTTTGAAATAAGGCTTCTATATTATTTTCATTACTTTTAATAATAGACGCAAACTCTTCTTTTTGAGTTCTTGCTAGGCTTAATCCTTCAATTATTAAATCTCGAATTAAAGGTTTTTCTGGATTTTTAGTATAAATTCTCCAATCTATTTTTACCTCTGGTCTATCTTTCGTTGCAACCAGAATACTTGATACAATTGTATATTTTTCATTTTTTTTATCCTTTGAGACGACATTTATTTTTGGATTAGAATATTCTGACAAACGACTTGAGAAACTTTTTAAGAAATAATTTTCAAATAACTCAGAATATTTTTTTTTTTGATCTTCATTAATTTCTTTTCTATATTTGCCCAAAGTGTAAAGACCAATTCCACTTATATCTACGGTATCTCTAGCTAATTCTTGAAGTTCTAACATCTTTTCTTTTTTAGAAATATCTTTGCTTAGTGTTGCAGAGGCTCTGTTTACAGTGGACTGCACGAAAACGTCTGGCTCAATTGCATTTGAAATGGTGTTAAAATAAAGAAAAAAAACAACAAAAATTAAGATTTTAAAATTTTTTTTTATCATTTAATTTAAATGATTAATTTGTTTGAAGATCATCCCAATCACTATCGTCTTGGGTATCAATTACTTTATTTGAATTAATTATTTTTTGCTTTCTATCCTGTAGGTACAAACTTCTGACAGATGCATAAAAATCCATCGAATTTTTCTCTAAATTTTCAAATGCTTCTAAATTTTTCGATCTGAAATTTATTCCATCTGATCCTCTGGAAACAAAGTAATCAGAGTCTTTGAAATATTGTGTATCATTTTTTACAGTTACGTTATACCAAGGATCTCCTCCCAAAATACTTGCCACTGCGCCTATGCTATCTCTTAATGTTGTCGGTCCAAGAATAGGAAGTACTAAATAACATCCTTCTTTAACACCCCATTTACCAAGTGTTTGTCCATAATCTTCTTTCTTATAATCCTTCACAAATCCCATTTGCTGAGCTACATCAAAAATTCCAAAAATACCAATTGTTGTATTTACAGTTAGTCTTGCGGTATTAACACCTGCAGTTTTTAAGTCTCCTTGAAGTATATTGTTAGGAATAGTAACTAGATTAGATAGATTACTTAAAACATTACTTGTTCCTGTTCTTATTGGCATTGGTAATTTTCTATATCCATTTGCAATAGGTTTTAAAATTGCTTTATCCAGTCCTTGATTAAAAGCGAAAGTGGCTCTGTTTAAACCTTCAAAACAATCTTTTACTTCCTCCGCATCAGATTTTGCAGAGAAGTTTAAAAACAAAAAAATGAGAGCCGAAATACTTAATACTTTTTTCATATATAGGTCTTGTAAGAGTATATATAATATTAGATATAAAAAAAGTTAAAAAAAGCCAATATATGCTTAAAAAATTGAAAAAAATATACTCACCCAATTTTGATCTTCCAAAAAGGAGATCAAGTAGCATTAAGTATTTAATACTTCATTACACAGGAATGAAAAATGAAAAAAAGGCTTTAAACAGATTAACAAGTCCACTTTACAAAGTAAGCTGCCATTATCTAATTAATTATTCTGGAGAGATTATCAATATAGTACCTGACTTATATATTGCTTGGCATGCGGGAAAATCGGAATGGAAAAAAATTAAATCGTTAAATAAATATTCTATAGGTATAGAAATTTCTAATCAAGGTCATGATAATAAGTACAAACAATTTAAAAAAAAACAAATTTATTCATTATTTTCTTTAATTACTGAACTTAAAAAGAAGTATCATTTAAAAAATAAAAATATTTTAGGTCATTCAGATATAGCTCCAGATAGAAAAAAGGATCCGGGGGAAAAGTTTCCTTGGGAATTAATGTCTAAAAAAAAACTAACTATTTGGCATAATATTACGGAAACAAAGCTTAAAAAAATAAGAAATAAAAGTTGTAATAAGCTTGAAGTTGAGAAGTTTTTAATTAACCTACATAAGATTGGTTATAATGCCAAAAATAAAACAAGTATGATTAAAGCTTTTCAAAGACGATTTAGACAAAAGTTAATAAATGGAAAAGTAGACAAAGAATGCCTATTTATTAGCTTTTCATTGGTAAAAAAATTTTAATATTGAAATTTTTTTAAATTACATTAAACAATAAATGCCAGATAAATGACTTATCGCTTTAATTAATTTTAAAGAGGAAAGTCCGGGCTCTGCAAAGACACGGTGCCAGGTAATTCCTGGCGGGGGCAACCCTAGGGATAGTGCCACAGAAAATAAACCGCCTTAACGAGGCAAGGGTGAAAAGGTGTGGTAAGAGCACACCGGCTATATTGGTAACAGTTAGCGCATGGAAAACCCCACCGGGAGCAAGACCAAGTAGAGATGACATTGTTTAAAACAAAAAACAGTCTTTGGTTAGTCATCAGGGTTGGTTGCTTGAGCTTAAAAGTGATTTTAAGTCTAGATAAATGATAAGTTTAAATGACAAAACCCGGCTTATAGTTTATCTGGCATTTTCCTTATTATTTTTGATCAATTTAAGGTGCTTTATTCATTAAAATTTACTATCAGAAAACCTTAATTTAATATTGACGTATAGGTTGAAAACCCATATTATCCCATAAAATCCCAAAAAGGGAATTTTAAGGGAAATAAGGTTTATGAATTATGTTTTTATCAACCTACGAAAACAAAATAGACAAAAAAGGGAGGGTGTCGGTGCCTGCATCCTTTAGATCTTATCTATCAAATTTAGGTTTCAATGGTGTTATATGTTTTCCATCATTCAATAACCAATCAATTGAAGCTTGGTCCCAAGATAGAATAGAAAAAATTTCAAACAGTATTGACGCACTTAACCCTTTTGAGGAAAAAAAAGATTTTTTTGCTACATCAATACTTTCAGAAAGTATTAATTTGCAGTTTGATAGCGAAGGAAGAATCTCATTATCATTAAAATTGCTGAAACATGCTAAAATTAAAAATAGCATGTTATTTGTTGGCCAAGGAAAAACATTCCAAATTTGGGAGCCAACCGCATTTGAAAAATTTAAGGCCCTTTCAAGAAAAAAGTCTAATATCAATCGAGCAAGCCTTAAATGGGAAGAGATGGTTAAAAAATAATGAGAAAGATGGAACAAATTATTTTAATGCAAAAGATAGAAAATCTACAAAACAATTGTTTAACAGCGATGGAAAAAACTATCGAAGGTTCTTGGGCATATGATTTTTGGACTAATACTTTCGATAAATTAGAAAAAAACTACAACTTAGTAAAAAATGGAGAGGGAACAAATGACAATAAATTTTAGAGCACCAGATATAAAAGAACTTAAACCAAGAATTCTAGTATTAGGTGTAGGCGGTGCAGGCGGAAACGCAATTAATGAAATGATAGAAAGTGGGGTAGAGGGTGTTGAATTTGTTGCAGTAAATACTGATGCTCAAGATCTAAAAGCTAGCAAAGCAAAACAAAAAATTCAAATTGGTCTAAATTTAACTAAAGGACTTGGTGCTGGTGCCAAATTAGAAATTGGACAAGCAGCTGCAGATGAATCTTTGAATGAAATAATTGATTTATTAAAAGGCGCAAATATGGTTTTCATTACAGCCGGCATGGGTGGGGGAACAGGAACTGGAGCTGCTCACGTAATAGCCCGAGCTGCAAAAGAGTTAAATATCTTGACCGTTGGAGTTGTTACTTTACCTTTTCTTTATGAGGCACCTTCAAGAATGAGGAGAGGACAGCAAGGTTTAGAGGAATTAAGAAAACATGTTGATACTATAATTGTGATTCCAAACCAAAATTTATTTAAAATTGCAAATGAAAAAACTACTTTTAAAGAGTCGTTTAAACTATCCAACAATGTTTTGCGATATGGTGTTCAAAGTATTACAGATTTAATGGTAAAAGAGGGTCTGGTAAATTTAGACTTTGCAGATGTTGAGACTGTTATGAGCTCAATGGGTAAAGCAATGATGGGAACAGGAGAAGCGGAGGGAGAAGGTAGAGCGCAGAAGGCAACTGAAATGGCTTTGAATAATCCTCTAATTGATGATTATTCTCTCAAAGGTGCAAAAGGTCTTCTTATAAACATAACTGGTGGGGAAGATTTAACTTTGTTTGAAGTAGACGAAATAGTAAATAGGATTAGATCAGAAGTTGATCACATTGCAGAAATCATCATAGGCTCAATAACAGATCTATCCCTAGATGGCAAAGTTCGCGTCTCAATAGTTGCAACAGCTTTAGATGGACAACAACCAGAGTCTAAATCTGTAATTAATATGGTACACAGAATACAGAATAGAAATCCAGGTTACTCCGATTTTTCAACTATAGGAACACCCCAATCTCTTAATTTCCAACACAATGCATCTAATCATGTAACTGATGGTGCAACAGCCTTAAAATCTGAGACAGAAAGCTTAAAAGAAAATATTTCAGAGCAACATATTGACCATAGTATAAACATAAACTCTGATGTCGGGGCAGCAGAAACATTAATGAATGATCATGAAGAAAGTTTGATTTTGCAAAATGAAATTGAAGAGCCTAAAACCGAGACAAACGGACTTGAAAATTTTGGTTTAGAGCATGATACACCCGATTTATTTGAAAATAATTCTTCCGAAGATAGTTCAGAACATATTTTAGATACTGAGGATGAAAATTCCGAGGACGATGAATTTGAAATACCGGCATTTTTAAGAAGACAAAAAAATTAATGATCTTCATAAAAATAGATGAATGCCACCATTTTACCGAATAGTAAAAAACACTATCCGGTACTGCTAAAAGAAATTCTTAGCATTATTTCCCCTCAAAATGGTGGCACATTTATTGATTGTACTTTTGGTCAAGGAGGTTACTCCAGGGAAATTTTAAAATTTAAGAACACAAATGTTACAGCAATTGATAGAGATCCTGAATGTAAAAATACTGCTCAAAAAATTAAACAAATTCATAAAGAACGATTTTCCTTTTTTAACAAAAAATTTAGTGAAATAGATAAAATTAAAAATGAGGATTCTAAAATTAAAGGCATTATATTGGATCTTGGGTATTCTTATGCTCAAATTAAGGATCCAAATAAAGGTTTAAGTTTCGATAGCAAAGGTAAATTAAATATGAGGTTAGGTTTAAATAGTTTTTCAGCGGATGATGTTGTAAATAAGTTAAGTCAAAAAGATCTTGAGCTTATATTTAAATATTTCGGCGAAGACAAAGATAGTAGAATTATTTCAAAAAAAATTGTAAATCAAAGACTTCAAAACAGTATAAATACAGAGAAACTTGTTAGTATTATTAACTCTGTTAAAAAAAAAAGTGGAAGAATACACAATGCAACAAAAATTTTTCAAGCTATAAGAATATTTGTTAATAAAGAAATAAGTGAACTAATTTATGGTCTTATAAATTCAGCAAAAATTTTAGATATCAATGGAAAACTTTTAGTTGTTTCATTCCATTCTTTAGAAGATAAAATAATAAAGTATTTCTTTAAGAGCTTGTCTGAAGATAAAAAAGTCTCAAGATATTATCCAGAAGAAAAAAATCCAAATAAATTATTTAAATTAATGTCAAAAAAACCAATATACCCTAGCCATGATGAAATAAGCACAAATAGACCTTCTAGATCTGCAAAATTAAGATATGCAATAAAAAAAAACAATATGATTAATTTTGAGAAAGATTTTGTTAAAAAGTTTTCAAAACTTCTTGAAATTGAAAATTTATCTAAAAAATTATGAAAAATTTAGTAATTGTATTTTGTCTTATTTTTTTAATTTCATTGACAGCAATTATTAAAACTTCATCAAAAAAAATTGAGGAAAAAATATTTACAATAAATGAAAATTTAAGTTTATTAAAAAAAAAATATGATCTAACTTTTTTAGAATATACGTATTTAAGTAATCCATCAAGATTAATTAAAATCATGAAAGACAACAGAAATGAGGAATACTTTAATATTGATGCCAAAGAATTAAAAATTATTAAAAAAAATAATGATAAATAACAAAGAGAAAAAAATTTATCTTTCTGATTATGATGGTGAATTTTCTTTTTCAAAAAAAATATATAAAAAAAATATTTCGTTTAATAGAATAGCTTTTATTTTTTTCTTTTTTTTATTCATTTCATTAGTATTTTCGGTAAAGATTTTTTATTATGGATCTATTTCTGAAAAAAAATTATCACAAACTAAAATCAATCAAGAAAGTAATATAAGATCTGACATAATTGATATTAATGGAAATTTTTTAGCAAAAACAGTTTTTACACAAAATGTTGGAATAAATCCCAAGCATGAGAAAGACAAAAAAAAACTATTTTTAAAATTGAAACTTTTATTTCCTGATTTAGATATTGAAACTTTTAATGATAAATTTGAGAAAGAAAATTTTTTTTATATTAAAAAAAAATTAACACCAGAAAAATATAATCAAGTCCGATTATTGGGAGAAAAATCAGTCATTACTGAACAAAAAATTACAAGAATATATCCACATGAAAATTTATTTAGTCACGTACTAGGTCAAATCGATGATGACAATAATGGTATATCGGGTTTAGAAAAATCTTTAGATGAAGAACTCAAAAAATTAAAAAAAAAAATCCAATTGACTTTGGATACAAATATACAATTCTTAATTAGAAATGAGTTGATAAAATTTGAAAGAATTTTTCAATCTAAAGGCAGTGCTGCTTTATTGATGAATATAAATAGCGGAGAAATCCTTTCTTTGGTTTCACTACCAGACTTTAACATTAATAAGCGTAAGGAGATTATAGATGAAAAATTTATTAATAGAATAACAAAAGGTGTTTATGAGTTAGGGTCAATATTTAAAACTTTTACGATAGCAGGAGCTTTAAATGAAAAAATAATTGAGACTAATACAATCTTTGAGGACTTACCAAAATCTATCAAATGCGCAGGAAGAAAAATATCTGAATATGATATTGATATTCCGTCTACACTAACAACAGAGCAAATTTTAATTAGATCTGGTAATATTGGATCAGTTAGAATTGCTCAAAAAATGGGAATTGAAAAAACTAAAAGTTTTTTAAATTCCTTAAATCTTTTAAGTTCAATTGATTTTGATCTGGATGAAATGGGTAAACCATTGCCTTTAAAATGGGGTAAGTGCAAGTTGGCAACAGTTTCATTTGGTCATGGAATATCGACAACACCTTTACAAGTTGCTACTGCATACGCAATTATTTCTAATGGAGGATATAAAATAAAACCAACTTTATTAAAAAAAGAAATAAAAATTAAAAAAGAGCAAATATTAAATAAAGATGTTTCAAACAATATAAATTCCATTTTACGAAAAATTGTTTCCACAAAAGAAGGGACAGCAAATTTAGCTAATGTAGAAGGTTATAGTGTTGGTGGTAAAACTGGAACTGCACAAAAAATAGAAAATGGCATATACACAAAAAATAAAATAAATACCTTTGTTTCAGTTTTTCCAACCAATAAACCTAAATATGTATTTTTAGTATTATTGGACGAACCTAAGACAAATAGTGAATATGTTTATAGTTATAGAGATGGTAGTGGAATTAAGTATAAAGGAACTCCATTTAATACTGCGGGCTGGACTACTGTTGAAGTTGCAGGCAGAATAATAGAAAAAATTGGGCCTATTTTAGCCACAAAATATGGCGATTTTTATTAATACAAATGCTCATTGGAAATTATTTTAAAAAAGCAAAACCTGAATATAAGAAACATTATTTTTCAGGAATAAATTTTAATAGCCGTTTATGTAAAAAAGATAACATTTTTTTTGTCATAAAAGGAAATCAAACTGATGGAAGTAAATTTATTAAAGATGCAATTGCCAAAGGCGCAAAAACGATTATTTATGATAAAAAATTTGAGGGATTTAAAAACGGAATATTATACTTAAAATTTAAAAATGTAAGAAAAACACTCGCAGAAATATCTTATAAAATATTTAAAATAAAAATACCCAATTTAATAGCAGTTACTGGCACTAATGGAAAATCTTCAATTTGTGATTTTTATTTCCAAATTTTAAACTTAAATAAAAAAAAAGTTGCATCTTTAGGAACCTTGGGTGTGAAAACTCAATCAGAAAATTTTACAGTAACTAATACCACCTTGGATCCTTTACAACTTTCAAAATATCTAGAATATTTATCCAATAAAAAAATAGATAATATAATTCTTGAAGCATCCAGCCATGGATTAAAACAGCATAGATTAGATGGTTTAAAGTTTAATAAGGGAATATTTACCAACTTATCACATGATCATTTAGATTATCATAAAAATTATAATGATTATTTAAATGCTAAACTCTATCTTTTCAAATATTTATTATCTAAGAAAGCAACAGTCATAACCGACAGGGATATTCCAGAGTATAAAAAAATTTTAAAAATATCTAAGCAAAAAAAAATCAATCTAAGATCAATTTCAAAACAAAATGGAAAAATTAAAATTTTAGAACACAAATTTATTGGTGAAAAGCAATTTTTAAAAATTGAATATAATAATTCAAATTTTTCTTTTTATTTAAACTTGATAGGAAAAATACAAATTAAAAATTTATTTATGGCGATTTTAGCTGCAGAAAATAAAAGCCTTAAATTTAAAAAAATTGTCAAAATCCTAAATAAAATAAAACCAATCAATGGAAGATTAGAAAAAATAGGAAAACTTAAAAATAATGCTGTTTGTATATTAGATTATGCCCACACTCCTGAAGCATTAAATTTATGTTTGAGTAATATAAAAGAACAATTTGGTAATAAAAATATATCAATTGTTTTAGGTTGTGGTGGAAATAGGGATCGTTCAAAAAGATCAAGAATTGGAAAAATAGCTGACAATTATTGTAATAGAATTTATCTAACTGATGACAATCCAAGGTACGAAAATCCAAAAAAAATACGTAATGAAATAAAGAAAGACATCAAAGGAAATAAAATTTTTGAAATCCCAGATAGAAAAAAAGCTATAGTAAGCGCTGTAAATAATTTAAAGTCTTGTGATATATTAATTGTAGCTGGAAAAGGCCATGAAAATACTCAAGATTTTGGTAAAAGAAAAATTTTTTTTTCTGATAAAAATATTATTTTAAATTCAATTAGACTTAAGAATAAATCTCTTTCAAATGATTTAAAAGTAAATATTCTAAAAGAACATAAAGAAGCCAAAAAAGTAAATAATTTAATTAAGTTAAATAAAGCCTCGATTAACTCAAAAAATATAAAAAAAAATGATATTTTTTTTGCGATTAAAGGAAAAAAAAATGATGGTAATAAATTCATTTCGGAAGCAATCAAAAAAGGAGCCTCTATTGTTGTAACTGATAAATCGACAAGAGAAATAAATAGTAAAAATGTAATTAAAGTAAAAAATAGTTTAGATTTTATGACAAAAATATCATCTAGTATAAGAGATACTTATCCAGGTCAAATAATTGGAATTACAGGAAGTTGCGGAAAAACTACATTAAAAGAATTGTTAGCAAATTGTTTGAATAAATTTGGAAAAACAAGCTATTCTCCAAAATCCTATAACAACAAGTACGGTGTACCTTTGAGTTTATTTAACTTAAATATAAATAACAACTATGGGGTTTTTGAAATTGGAATGGACAAAAAAGGAGAAATAGATTTCTTATCTAGCATAGTTAAACCTAATATTGGAGTAATAACAAATATTTCATATGCACACGCAAAGAATTTTAAAAGTATTTCAGATATTGCAAAAGCTAAAGCGGAAATAATTAATAATATTAAAAAGTATGGCTCTATTATTCTAAATGCTGATGACAAATTTTTCTCTATTCATAAAAAAATAGCAAAAAAAAGAAGATTAAACATCGTATCCTTTGGTTATTCTTATAAATCAGACGTAAAATTTTTAAAATTAAAAAAATTAGGAAAGTATTATAAGATTGAAGTCCAGATTTTTGATGAACTTAAAAAATTTGAAATCAGATATAAATATAAAAATTATATAAAAAATATTTTATCAGCTTTGGCCGTTCTTTATATTTTAAAAATTACGAAAAATTTGAGTTTTAATTTTTTTAAAAATTTTTTAATTCCCAAAGGAAGAGGAAATATATCAAAAATTAAATTTAAAAATAAGAAAATTTTCCTAATTGATGAAAGTTATAATTCAAATCCACTTTCATTATCTAGCGCGATATCAAATTTCAGTAATACTAATATTAAAAGTGAAAAAAAGCACTTTTTAATGGGAGATATGCTTGAACTTGGAAAACATTCAAAAAAACTTCATAAGGACATGTCAAACATTTTAAACAATTCCAAAATAAATAAAATTCATATTTATGGCAATGATGTAGCTGAAACATTTAAAGGTATAAAAAAAAAAAGAAAGGGTAGAATTTTAAGAAAAATATCGGATATTTATGATTTGATTGTTAGGGATTTAAATAATAATGATTATTTGATGGTGAAAGGATCAAATTCTACTGGCTTGAATAAAATAGTCGAAACATTAAGAGGAAGTATTTAATGTTATATTTGTTAATATTAGAATTAATTGAGAGCTACTCGTTTTTAAACGTATTTAAGTATTTAACAGTAAGAACTGGACTAGCTGTTTTTACATCTTTATTTGTTGTATTTTTAATTGGAAACCCTTTTATTAAATATTTTTCATCAAAACAAATTTTAGATCCTATAAGAGAGGATGGGCCAGACGAACATATTGTTAAAAAAATAGGTACTCCGACTATGGGTGGTGTGCTTATACTAATTGGATTATTTTCTGGTATACTACTTTGGGGAGATCTTAAAAATACATATATATGGTTTCTAATTTATGTAGTAGGAAGCTATGGTTTATTGGGTGCTTTTGATGATTATAAAAAAGTAAAGTATAAAAATTCCTCAGGTATATCTTTTAAATTAAAATTAACCAGTCAAATTATTATAGCTTTAATCGGAGTAGTAGCTTTAACTTATTTTTCAGAAAACCAAGATTTAAAAAACTTATATTTTCCTTTTTTTAAAAATTTAATAATTAATTTGGGTTGGTTTTTTATACCTTTTGGAATATTTATTATAGTTGGTTCATCAAATGCTGTTAATTTAACAGATGGATTGGATGGTTTAGCAACAGTTCCAGTTATATTAGTTGCCGGTTGTTTTGCATTTATTAGTTATGTAACTGGAAATATTGTTTTTTCAGAATACTTACAAATTCCGTATATAAAAGGTGTTGGCGAAGTAACCGTTTTCCTCGGTGCTATAATTGGATCTTGTTTAGGATTTTTATGGTTTAATGCTCCACCAGCTAAAATATTTATGGGAGATACTGGATCGTTATCTTTAGGGGGCTCGTTAGGTGCGGTAGGAATTATTACAAAGCATGAAATAGTTCTAGCTATCACAGGCGGTCTATTTGTTTTTGAAGCAATCTCAGTAATTGTTCAGGTTATTTCATTTAAAGTTACAGGAAAAAGGATTTTTAAGATGGCTCCAATTCATCATCATTACGAAAAGAAAGGATGGCCTGAGTCGACTGTTGTAATAAGATTTTGGATAGTTGCAATTATTTTAGCGATGATTGGTTTGGCAACATTAAAATTTAGATAATGAAATTAGAAAAAGACTTATATTTTAATAAAAAAATACTTATATATGGTCTTGGAATTTCAGGCATATCTAGCTTTAATAATTTAAAAAAAAATAACATTATTAGTTGTTTTGATGACAACCTTAAAAATTTAAAGAATACAGTTTTTAAAAATTATATCATTTCAAAAAAAAACATTTATAAAACTAAATTTGATCATATAATTATTAGTCCAGGCATCAATAGTTTAAAGTGTTCGTTAAAAAAATATTTAAAAAGAAATAAATCAAAAATTTGTACTGACCTAGATGTTTTTTATGCCAAACATTCAAAGAATTTTATTATAGCAATAACTGGAACAAATGGTAAATCAACAACAGCTAAATTATTGTATGATATTTTGAAAAAAAATAAATCTGATGCAAGATTAGTTGGAAATATAGGAAATGCAATTCTCAAAGAAAGCAAAATATCTCAAAAAACTATTTTTGTTGTTGAAATTTCATCATATCAAATTTCATATAGTAAAATCTTTAAACCAAATTACGGTATTTTATTAAATATTTCCCCTGATCATTTGGAAAGACATAAAACAATAAATAATTATATAAAAACAAAGTTTAAATTAATATCTTCTCTCAAAAATAACGATTATGGATTTATAAATAAAAAAGACTTAATTCAAAATCAGTTCATTAAAGGTAAAAAATTTAATTGCAAAATTATAAATGTAGAAAATAAATTATCAAAACATGACAATAACCTTTTAAAAAATATCTATTTTAAAAGTTTAAATAATCAGCAAAATTTATCTTTTGTTATAAAAGTATGCTCAAAACTTCGCATAAAAAAAAATATTATTTTTAAAGTTGTTAATGATTTTAAAGCGTTAAATTTTAGGCAACAAATAATTTATAATTCCAAAAGATTGAGAATTATTAATGACTCTAAATCAACAAGCTTTTCATCTTCAATTAATTTATTAAACAATTTTGATAGTATTTTTTGGATACTAGGAGGTTTACCCAAAAAAGGAGACAAACTTAAATTAAAGAACAAAAAAAATATATCTAAAGTTTACATATATGGTCGATATAGTTCATTTTTTACAAAACATTTTAAAAATAAATTAAAATATTCAAAATTTCTTAAACTTGATCAGGCTATTAAACAAATTTCTCTTGATATTAAGAAGGAAGAAAAAAATAAAAAAATAAACCTTATATTTAGCCCATGTGCAGCTTCATTTGATAATTTTAAAAATTTTGAGGAAAGAGGTAAATATTTTAATTATTTAATAAGCCATTATAAAATTAAAAATGCTGGATAATAAATTTTTAAATAATCTTTATTTTAATTGGTGGAGAAATTTAGATAAAACTATTCTATCAACTTTTTTGTTACTTTTTACTTTGGGATTATTGTTTTCTTTATTATCCACTTCACTTGTGGCATCAGATAGATTAAATACTAATAATTATTTTTTTTTTCTGAAGCATTGTATATTTATTTCAATTGGAATCTTCACAATGTTTTTTTTTTCAATTTTAGAAAAAAATAAATTATATTTATTATCATACCTTTTTTTTTTAATTTTCTTAATTTCTTTAACTTTAGTTCCTTTCATTGGAATTGAAGTAAAAGGATCTAAAAGGTGGCTAGATATTTTTTTTCTACCTAGATTTCAACCTATTGAAATTTTAAAACCTTTTATAATTGTGGTAATTGCTACATCTTTAAGTCTTGAAAATAAAAATTATCAATTTTTTAAATATTTTGTAAGTTTTTTATTAATTTTACCAATTATTATTCTATTAGTTTCTCAACCAGACATTGGCCAAACAGTTTTAATTTTCCTTACTTGGCTTTCATTAATATTTATTTCTGGAATAAATCTTTATTTATTCTTTATATTTTTTAGCTTTATTTTGTTTTCTGTATTATCCCTGGTTATTTTTGTACCAAAGTTCGAATATATTTTAATAAGAATTACTGCTTTTTTAAATCCTTCATCAGGTAATAATTATCAGTCTGAGAAAGCATCAGAAGCCATTATTAGTGGAGGTTTCTTCGGCAAAGGAATTGGAGAAGGAGTGTTAAAAAATAAAGTTCCGGAAGCCCATACCGATTATATAGTTTCAGTAATTTCGGAAGAATTTGGAGCGATTATGATATTTTTTATATTATTAATATTTTTGATATTTTTATATAAAACTTTTAAAAACATCTCATATCTTAAAAATGACAAGATTAAATTTATAATTTTTGGATGCAGTATAATAATTTTTTTCCAATTTTTGGTTCATTTAGGAGTGAATATTAGAATATTACCTACAACAGGAATGACACTTCCATTTTTAAGCTATGGTGGATCATCAATTGTCGGAAGCTCAATTCTTGCTGGAATTATATTAAATCTTACAAAAAAAAATATCTCTTGAAAAAAAAAATTTTAATTAGTACAGGTGGTTCGGGTGGTCATGTTATTCCTGCATTAAATTTTTATGAACATTTAAAAGAAAATAATGAAGTTTTTTTAACTAGTGACTTAAGAGGGCTAAAATTTATTGATACAAAAATATATAATAATAAAATAATAGATGTTCCTGACCTAAAAAAAAATATATTTAAAATTCCATGGAATTTATTATTTTTTTTAATTTCCATATTTAAATCATTTTTTTATTTAAAACAAAATAAGATTGATAAAATTATTTCAACAGGTGGTTATATGACATTTCCAATTTGTATAGCTTCTATATTTACAAGATCGAAATTATTTTTATATGAGCCTAATATGGTGCTAGGTCGATCAAATTTATTTTTTTTAAAACAATGTAAAAAAATTTTTTGTTATTCAGATTCTATAAGAAGATTTCCCTTAAAATATTCCAATAAAATAGAAATTATTAATCCAATTTTAAATAAAAAAAGTTACCTTTTGAAAAATGACCAAAAAAAACTATCGGACAAGAAAGTTTTTCTAATTATTGGTGGTAGCCAGGGAGCAAAATTTTTTCAAACAGAATTTAAAAATACACTAAACAAATTATCTAAAAGGTTCAATTTATTTGTATATCACCAAACTAGTAGAGAACATTTTAATGATCTCGGAATCTTTTATAAACAGAATAATATTACTTTTCAACTTTTTGACTTTAAACTTAATTTAGAAAATATTTTATTAAAAACCGACTTCTGCATTACTCGTGCGGGTGCATCGACCTTAGCCGAATTAGTGTTTTTTGAGGTACCACTATTAGCTATTCCGTTCCCATATTCTAAAGACAATCATCAATTTTTTAACGCAAAACATTATAAAGATAATAATTGTTGCTGGATGCTTGAACAAAAAGAGATATCACAAAAAAATCTTTTTGAAATAATCTCAAATATATTAGTTGATAAAAAAAATTTACAGCTTAAAAAAAAAGCTATGAATGAAATGAGTTCAAAAAATACGTGGGAAAAGAATAATAAAATAATATTAAATACAATAAATGAAAATTAAATTAGCTAAATCTGAAGTTATACATTTTATAGGTATAGGGGGCATTGGTATGAGTGGATTAGCTTTGGTCATGAAGAGGATGGGATTCAAGGTTCAAGGAAGTGATATGAATTCTAATAAAAATATTGAGAGATTAAAAAAAAATGGAATTAAAGTTTTTATAGGCCATGAAAAAAAAAATATAATAAATTCCACTATATTTGTTATTTCGTCAGCTGTTAAAAAAAATAATATTGAATTTATTTCTGCTCAAAAAAAAAATTTGCCAATATATAAAAGGGGTGACATGCTTGGGCACATCACTTCACTAACTAAAAATATTGTAGTAGTTGGATCTCATGGAAAGACAACAACCACCTCTCTTGTTGCAAGTATTTTATCTAACACTAACTTAGATCCAACAATTATTAATGGTGGAGTTTTAAAATCTTTCAATAATTCTGCAAGGCTAGGTAAAAGTAATTGGAGCATAGTGGAATTGGATGAATCTGATGGTAGCTTTTTAAAAGTGCAACCGACTTATTCAATAATCACAAACATTGATAGGGAGCATATGGATTATTACAAGTCCATGGACAAATTATTGAAACTTTTTGGAGAATATATTAATAGAGTTCCTTCTTTTGGAAAGTCATTTATTTGTATTGATGATAAAAATAATTTGAAATTAATTAAATCACTTAAAATTAAAAATTATAACACTTATGGAATACACAAAGATGCAAATTTTCGGATAAGAAAACCTATTCAAACAAAAGATTGGTCTAAATTTGATTTAATAATAGATCTACCTGGAAAAAAAATATTCTCGATTAAAAATATTAAAATACCTATCATTGGATTGCATAATATTAGAAATACTACGGCATCAATAGCAGTTGCAATTAGTTTAGGTATACCAATTAATAAGATAAAAGATGGATTAAATAAATTTAAAGGCGTTCAAAGAAGATTTAATAAAATTTTTGATTTTAAAGGTGTAAGTTTTTTTGATGATTATGCACACCATCCAACTGAAATAAAAGAGGTTCTAAGTGGAGTGAGAACAGCTTACTCATCAGAAAAGATTGTTTGTATATTTCAACCTCACAGAATTTCAAGATTAAATGATCTTAAATCGGAATTTGTCAAATGCTTTAAGCAAGCAGATGAAGTAATATTGTGTCCAGTATTTACTGCTGGAGAGAATATAAAATTAAAATTTGATTATGAAAGTTTTGCTAAAGAAATTTCATATCAATCAAAAGTACAAATATATTTGATAAAAGATAAAAATAATTTAGCTAATTTTATAAAACAAAACATTTATGGTAATAAAATTGTTGTTGGAATGGGAGCTGGATCTATATCAAATTGGATAAAAGAATTACCTGAAATTATCTAATTGGTTGCGGGGGACGGATTTGAACCGCCGACCTTCAGGTTATGAGCCTGACGAGCTACCAGACTGCTCCACCCCGCGTTATTAAAATCTGTTTTTGAGTTTATTTAATTTTTTTACTCTCTTAATATTTTCTTGCAAAATTCTTTTCTTTTTTTCAGAAGGTTTTTCGTAAGTATCTTTTAATTTTATTATTTTAAAGAATCCATCTCTTTGAAGCTTTCTCTTTAAAACTCTCAAAGCTTGTTCAACATTATTGTCTTTGACTTCTATTTTAATAACTACCTCCAAAAAAGTGACTTAATAGCACTTTAATTTTTTTTTGTCTATACATTATGATCCTTGCGAAGCCGAGAATTTTGCCTTCTCTTTTTCTTTTTTTTCTCTTTTAATTCTTCTTTCAGCTTTTTCTATTGCTAAAACTAAATCTTTTTGTGTAAATAAGTTCATAGCTACAGGATCTTTTGGATTCAAATTATTATAATTCCAATAGCTTTTATTTCTAATTGATGTAACAGAGTTTTTTGTTACTCCTACCAACTTTGCAATTTGTGAGTCTTTTAGTTGTGGATGGTGTTTAAGCAACCATAAAGCTGAGTCTGGCTTATCTTGTCTTTTTGACAAAGGAACATATTTCTTTACTTTTTTATCCTCTGATGCAATTTCAATGTCTGTTCCTTTTATTTGAAGTGGTCTGCTTTCATCTTTTGAGGATAAATCAATTTCTTCTCTTGTTAACTGACCAGAAATTATGGGATTATATGGTTTAATTCCTTTTGCAACTTCACCATCTGCAATTCCCTGAACCTCAACCTCATGCAAATTGCAAAAATTAGCAATTTGTTTAAATGTAAGCGTAGTATTTTCAACCAACCAAACAGCGGTAGCTATTGGCATTAAAAGTCCATTTGTCATTATTTTTTATCTGATCTAAAATTTTGAAATTTTTTATTAAATTTACTTACTCTTCCCTTATCCAAAAGCTTTTGTTTACCACCAGTCCATGCTGAATGTGATTTAGGATCAATTTCTAATTTAAGTATCTCACCTTCTTTTCCCCAGGTTGATCTTGTTTCAAACTGTGTTCCATCTGTCATTTCAACTTTTATTTTATGATAGTTTGGATGTATGTCTTTTTTCATAACGAGACTTATAGCAAATGAAAATTATAAAACAATTAAAACTTATTCAATTTTTCAAGGATTTTTTCGCTTATACTTGAGCTAACTGCCCTAATATCTAAATTTTCTTTTTTAGATAATTCAACTGAATTCAAAACGCCTCCCGCTTCTTTTACCAAAACTATACCTGCAGCTATATCCCACAAATTTAAATTTTCTTGAAAATATCCATCAAATCTTCCAGCCGCAACATACGCCATATCTAATGCAGCGCACCCTGTCTTTCGCGTTGGGACATCAACATTTTTATACTTAACTCCATTTGTTGCGAATAAACATGCATTTATGTCTTTTTTTTTTGAAACTCTTATTCTTTTGTTATTAAGGAATGAACCGTTATTTTTTTCAGCATAAAACATTTCGTTTTTAATTGGGTCAAAAATCAAACCGCAAATAATCTCGTCATGTGATTGTAGCGCTATTGAAATTGCAAAATGTGGTATTCCATGTAAAAAATTGGAGGTCCCATCTATAGGATCTATTATCCAAATATTTTTTTCATCTTTGTTTTTAACAAATCCTGTTTCTTCACTTAAAATAGAATAGTTTTTTTTTAGCTTTGACAACTCGTCAATTATAATTCTTTCCGCATTTGTATCTGCATTGCTAACAAAATCTGTAGGACCTTTTACTGAAACTTGTAAATTTTCAACTTCACCAAAGTCTCTAATTAACCTTTTTGAGGCTTTTTCTCCAGCTTTAATCATTAAATTTAAGTTAGATGATAATACATTCATAAAATTATACTTTCTTTACGTATTCAATACTTCTTGTATCAACTATAATTTCGTCTCCATTTTCAATAAAAGGGGGTACTTGTATTTTTATACCGTTACTTAATGTTGCTGGTTTATAAGATGAAGATACTGTTTGACCTTTAAGCGCCACATCGGTTGTTTGAACTTTGCATGTTATTTGATTGGGTAGTTCTACTGAGATTGGTTTATCATTATAAATACTTATAATTACTTCTAAATTTTCTGTAAGCATTTTTCCTTTTTCTCCAACCATATCTTTTTGTATTTCTATTTGTTCAAATGTTTTAGGATCTATAAAATAATATTTGTTGTCATCATTAAATGAGTAATTGAATTTAACTTCATCTACAGATGCTTTTTCTAAGTATTCACTGGATCTAAATCTTTCGTTTAATTTTGTATTTTTATTTAAACTTTTCATTTCAACCTGTGCAAATGCTCCACCTTTACCAGGTTTTACATGTTGTGTTTTCAACACTTCCCACAAATCATTTTTATACTCTAGCAACATACCAACTCGTATTTCATTAGCTGAGATTTTCATTTTAATTTTTCCATTGCTTCTTGTGGTTTATATTTTTTATTATTCCAAATGTAGCCTGAAATAGCTAAAAAGTTTGCATTATTCAATAATAGTTTTTTATAATTTTTATTACTAATTCCACCTATTGTTACTACAGGTATTTTTGTTAGTTTTTTTACGTATTTTAAAAGGTTAATGTCTGCTTTATATTTAATTTTTTTTGTCCTACTCTTAAAAAACGCACCAATGGCTATGTATGTTGGTTTTACATTTATTGCTTTTTTAACTAGTTTTCTTGAATTATGACACGTAACCCCTAAAATTTTATTATTAATAATTTTTTTAGCTTCATTTAATTTCATATCCTTTTGACCTAAATGACATCCGTCTGCATTTATTTTCTTCGCAATATATGGATTGTCATTAATGATAAGTTTGGTTTTATATTTTTTACAAATTAATTTTACTTTTTTGCCTATTTGTATAATTTGTTTTTCATTGTAGTTTTTTAACCTTAACTGAAAAAAATAAATTTTTTTTGATTTTAGGAGTTTTTCAAGTTCCAAATAAAACGAATTTTTACTATGAATCTTATTAGGAGAAATTAAATAAATAAATCTTTTCGTATTAATGTTTATTTTCAATTTCCTCTGTCCATTTTCCCTGAGCAGCCATAGAGCACATCTTTGCTCTATGATTAAAAGTATTCTGTGTTCCGGAAATATCCTTAATATCTTTAGACCAAAATTTTAATGCACTTTGTTGTAAAGCTCTTCCATAAGAATATGTCATGGTAAAATTAGTTTTATTTAATTTATTAATTTCATTTAAATTCTCTGTTGCCTCCTTTTCTGTTTGTCCCCCTGAAAGAAATGCTATGCCGGGAACTTCTGATGGCACTGAATCCTCTAAACATTTTAATGTTAATTCTGCAATTTTCTTACATTCAATTTTTTCTTTACTGTCTATACCAGGTAAAATCATATTTGGTTTAAGTATTGTTCCTTTTAAATCTACTTTATTTAAAATTAATTCATCGTAGCATCTTTTTAAAACTTCTGAGGTTTTTCTGAAACAATCCTCTGAATTATGATCACCATCCATTAATACCTCGGGTTCAACAATTGGCACCATCCCGCTCTCTTGAACTAAAGCAGCATAACGAGCAAGAGCATGAGCGTTAGCATGAATTGCAAGTTTACTCGGGAATTCGTCAGAAATTATATAAACACCTCGCCACTTTGTAAATCTAGCTCCAAGTTTATAATAAATTTTTAATCTTTCCCTTAAATCATCCAAACCTTCTGTAATTTTTTCATTTTTTGAATTAGCTAATACCTTGGCTCCAGTATCGACTTTAATTCCAGGCACAGCACCAGAACTTGAAATAAGTTCAGGAATTGTTTTTTTATTCGATGCAATCTGTTTAATTGTTTCATCGTACAAAATTACCCCACCTATACAATCTTTCATACTTTCAGATGATAAAAGTGTTTCTCTAAATAAAAGTCTATTCTCCGGTGTTGACGTAACTTTTACAGAGTTTAGTCTCTTAGTCATTGTGCCTGTACTTTCGTCTGCAGCTAGAATACCTTTTCCCTGAGAAATTATTTTTTTTGTAATTGAGTATAGTTCTGACATTTATTTACTCTAAGGCCTTTATACCAGGTAATTCTTTACCTTCAAGAAATTCTAAAAATGCTCCACCCGCAGTTGAAACGAAATTAAAATATTTTGTCAAATCAAAACTATTTAGTGCTGCAACAGTATCCCCCCCTCCTGCAACTGAATAAATTTCATTTTTTTTATTTTTTTCAACAATTTTTTTTGCAATTTCTAAGCTTCCTTTTTTAAAATTTTCATTTTCAAAATAACCAGCTGGTCCATTCCATAGAACTGTTCTACTATTTTCTATAGTTTTATTAAGTAGATTTAACGTTTCTGGTCCAATATCGAGAATTAAGTCGTCTTCTTGAACTTCACTAATTTTCTTTACATTTCCTTCTCCATCAATTTTTTTCCCAACAGAAACATCCAATGGATAAAATATTTTACAATTTTCCTTCTTTGATAAATTAAAAATATCTTCGACTATATGTTCACAATTTTCCTCATAAATTGATTTTCCAATATTAAATTTTTTATTTTTTAAAATATTATTAGCCATTCCTCCAACAAATATTAAATTATCAAATTTAGATATGAGATTTTTTATAACTTCTATCTTTGTTGATATTTTAGAACCACCGATTATACAAGTGATTGGTCTCACAATATTTTTTGTAATCCTCTTCAATGCTGTTATTTCCGAAATAAATTGAATTCCAGCATAAGAAGGCAAATAATTTGTTATATTGTAAACAGAAGCATGTTTTCTGTGTGAGCAAGAAAATGCATCATTAACATATAAGTCACCAAAACTGGCTAAAATTTTTGCAAATTCCTCATTATTTTCTTCCTCTCCATTATAGAATCTCAAGTTCTCAAGCATTAAAATATTTTCATTTTTATTACTAAATAAATCTTTTTCTTGAAAATCGTAAATATTCTCTTTTATTAAGCAAATTTGTTGATTCATTTTATTTTTAAGGTATTCACAAATAGGCTCCATAGAAAGTTCTTCTATTACTTTACCCTTGGGTCGCCCGACGTGTGAAAGTATTAAAACTTTGGCTTTATTATTTATTAAAAAATGTAAAGTCGGAATTATTTTATCTATTCTATTTGGGTCGGTTATTTTTTTTTTATAAAGAGGTACATTTAAATCTAATCTCAATATTATTTTTTTGTCTTTAAGACTTTTAGCGATACTTTCAATTGTTTTCATTTAGAGATTTTATATAAATATTGTGCAATATTGCACATCCTATTTGAAAATCCCCATTCGTTATCATACCAGGCTGAAACTTTACCCATATTTTTGCCAATAGTACTAGTTAAAGATGCATCAACGATTGCTGAATGCGAATTATGGTTAAAATCAATTGATACTAATTTTTCTTTAGTAATACCCAACACACCTTTTAAATTACTTTTTGAAGCTTTTTCAAAACTATTATTTATTGCAGTAATCGATAAATTTTTTTTTGTACAAAAAACCAATTCAATTAAAGAAACATTGGGTGTAGGAATCCTCATTGCAACACCTTCTAGCTTTCCCTGAAGTGATGGAATAATTTCTCCAATTGCTTTAGAAGCTCCAGTTGATGTTGGGACTATAGATTGTGATGCCGATCTTGCCCTTCTAGGGTCTTTGTGGGAATTATCTAGTATTCTTTGATCTGTTGTAAATGCATGAATTGTAGTCATGAAACCTTTTTCAATTTCGAAATTTCTGTTTAAAATATCTAATACCGGAGCCAAACAATTAGTAGTGCATGAGGCAGCAGATATTATTTTATTTTTGCTAGTAATTGATTTTTCATTAACTCCAAAAACGATAGTTTTGTCTGCGTTTTTACATGGAGCTGACACAATTACTTTTTTTGCTCCATTTTTTAAGTGGGCATAAAGTTTATCCTTGGAATTAAATTTACCAGTACATTCTAGAACATAATCAACATCATGTTTTGACCAATTAATATTTTCAATATTTGTCTCTTGAGAAAAAGATATTTTATGTTTTCCTATTTTTATAAATTTATCGCCAAACTTAATATTTTGATTAAATTTTCCATGAACAGAATCGTATTTAAGTAAATTTGAGCTTACCTGTGTATTTGATCTATTATTTATGTGTTTTATTTTGATATCATTAAATTTATTTTCAAATATAGTTCGAATGATCATTCTGCCAATTCTTCCAAGTCCATTAATACCAACTTTTATGCTCATAAATTTTAATTTTTATTAATAATATTTTTTGTTTTATTTGATATTTCGCTAGCTGTTAATTTAAAGTCTTTAAAAATATCTTTATATGGAGCACTCTTCCCAAAATTTTCTATTCCAAAAGACACCCCACTATCTCCAATAAATTTTGACCAAGAATCTGATCTACCTGCTTCAATTGATATTTTGTAATTAGTCTCTTTCAATATTTTATTTTTATAATTTTCTTTTTGTTTTAAAAATATTTCTTGACACGGCACTGATATAACTTTGGAATAGGTATTTTGTGTGGCTAATTTATGACTTACTTCTAATGCTAAATTTACTTCAGAACCACTTGCAAATATTGTCAAATCAACTTTCTCGTTGGATCTATAAACCTCATAAGCTCCAAAAGAACATTTATTTTCATTTTCATATGATTTTCGAATTGGAGATAAATTTTGCCTACTTAAAGCCAAAACACTAGGAGTATCTGAACTCTTCAAAGCTAATTCCCAACACTCAATAGTTTCGGTAATGTCTGCTGGCCTAAAAACATTTAGATTTGGTATTGATCTTAATCCAGTAAGTTGTTCTATTGGTTGATGTGTAGGACCATCCTCTCCAAGTCCAATAGAGTCATGTGTCATTACATAAATTACATTCAGTTTCATAAGTGCTGAAAGTCTTATCGCCGGTTTACAATAGTCACTAAAAATTAAAAAGGTCCCTCCATAAGGAATAAATTTGCTATGTAAGGATAAACCATTCATAATACCACACATGGCATGTTCTCTAACTCCATAGTGAATATAGTTTCCTTTAAAGTTATTTCTACTAATCGGTTTATGGTTTTTAGTTTTTGTATTATTTGATCCTGCTAGATCAGCAGATCCACCAATTATCATATTTTTTTTCTCATTCAATGCAGTAAGAATTTTTTCTGAAGATTTTCTAGTTGCTAATGCTTCTAAATTTTTGATTGCATTTTGTTTTTCTTTTTTAAAAATATCAGAAAAATTTATTGAAAAAATATTATCTATTTGCTCTTTTTTTTTATTATAAAACTTTCTCCATTTTTCTTCTTTTATTTGGCCTGTCTTTCCAATTCTTCTCCATTCTTCAATAATATTTTCGGGGATCACAAAAGGCTCATGTATCCATTTTAATTTTTTTCTCACCAACTTTACTTCATTTTCACCAAGTGGGCTCCCATGTGCTTTTTCGCTACCTGATTTATTAGGCGATCCAAATCCAATTTTCGTTTTACAAGATATTACAGTTGGTTTTTTTGCTTTTTGAACTTTTTTTAATGCATTAAATATTTTTTTTTCATTATGTCCATCAATTTCAATACAATCCCATCCATATGAATTAAATCTTTTCTTATAATTGTCAGAAACAGCTAAACTTGTTGGTCCATCAATAGATATTGAGTTATTATCAAATAACATAACCAAGTTTTTCAGACGTAAGTGACCAGCAAGACTTAATGCTTCATGACTAATTCCTTCCATAAGACATCCATCACCAGCCAACACATAAGTTTTGTGATTAAATATTTTCTTTCCAAACCTCTCCCGTAACATTTCCTCTCCAATTGCAAATCCTACTGCATTAGCAATACCTTGACCTAAAGGCCCTGTTGTTGTTTCAATTCCAGTGCCTGGATGAAATTCTGGATGTCCTGCACAAATAGAGTCTAGCTGTCTAAAATTTTTAATATCTTCAAGATTTATACTTGAATATCCAGTTAGGTACAAAAGCGAGTAAAGCAACATTGATCCATGTCCAGCAGAAAGAACGAATCTGTCTCTGTTTATCCAATTTGGATTTCTTGGATTGAAATTGAGAAAGTTTTTAAAAAGTACCGTTGCAACATCCGCCATCCCCATTGGCATGCCAGGGTGTCCAGAATTTGCTTTTTCTACTGCATCAATAGACAAAAATCTGATCGCATTAGACAAATCTTTATGTAGTTTGCTCAATTACTATCCTATCTAGACTAAGAAGATTCAATTTAATATTATATTAATATATATATGAAAACTTTCAGTGAAAAAGAAAAAAAATTGAACACATCGCTTCAAAAGTTAAAGGATTTAAATTTAATAAATCCTTCCCAAAATAAACAAACTGAGTATTTAAAAGAGCAAAAAAATCAATTAGAAATTGAAAAGAATCAACTTGAAATTAAATACAAATCATTAATGGAAAACTATCAAAAATTGAAAGATCGTCTTAAAAAGCAAGATTTGGAACAAAAGAATAAAGAATTGATGTTCAATGAAAAAATAGATGAATTAAATCAAGAAACAGATATTTTAATGGAAGAAATTGATAAATGGCAAACGTAAATATAAAATTTAATGGCAAAGAGTTTCTGTTATCCTGTGATGATGGTCAAGAAGATCATTTAGAGGAACTTTCTATTCATTTAAATAAAAAATTTGAAAGTTTAAAAAGTGATCTTGGGAATATTGGTGAAAATAAACTTCTTTTAATTACATCTATAAAGATTATGGATGAATATTTTGAAACAAAAAAAAAAATAGATGAAAAAAAAAATGAGTTAGAGGGTATTAAAGAAAAATTTTTAGAAATTAAAAAACTTGTATACGCTTATAAAGATGACAAAGAAAAAGAAATAAAAAGTCTTTTAAGCAATCATCAAGACCTTAAATCTGAAATTGATAAAACAAAATCTGATTATGAGAAAATTTTAGACAACGCCACATCAGAAATTGATAAGTTTATTGAAAAAGTTAATCAAGAAAATTCAGTGCAATAATCTGTGTTGAAAAGTCATATTAGAAAAAAAATAATAAAAATAAGAGAGATTAAAAATAAAAATAATTTACAAGTTAAAATAACATTTATTAAAGAAATATTAAAAAAAAAAAAATTACAAAGTAAAGTAGTTGGTAGTTATTTCCCTGTAAATTT
Source organism: uncultured Pelagibacteraceae bacterium (assembly GCA_902560565.1). GTDB lineage: Bacteria > Pseudomonadota > Alphaproteobacteria > Pelagibacterales > Pelagibacteraceae > Pelagibacter. The sequence continues at coordinate 39,841 of CACEMG010000005.1, forward strand.
CGAAGTAGATACATTTGAAATTATGAAATTTTTTAAGCAAAAAGGCTTTAAAATAAGTTTACCCGTCATTGGCTCAAAGTTTGATATGAATTTCTATTTTTGGAATTTAAACGATCCTCTACATGTAAATAAATATGGTATACCAGAGCCAAAATCAAAAAAAAAAGTAATACCTAGTATATTACTAATTCCAATGGTTGCATTTGATAAAAAATTAAATCGATTGGGATATGGAGGGGGCTACTACGATAGATTTTTAGAGAAACATGAAAAAAAAGGTATTATTAAAATTGGTTTAGCAATAGCTTGCCAAGAGATAAAAAAAATGCCTTCAAATAGTTTTGATAAAAAAATGAATTATATATTAACAGAAAAAAAACTTTATAAATGAAAGTATTATTTTTAGGTGATATAGTTGGTAATGCAGGCAGACTTGCTATAGAGCAAAACTTAAAAGATCAAATTAAAAAAAATGATATAGCTTTTGTTATCGCAAACGGTGAAAATTCAGCTAATGAAGGTGTCGGTATTACAAAAAGTATTTCAGAGAAGCTTTTTAGTTCTGGGGTTGATGTAATTACTACCGGCAATCATATTTGGGACCAAAAAGAAACAGCCAACTACATAAATACTGAGAGCAGATTATTAAGACCATTAAATTTATTTAAACCTTCTCCTGGCAATGGTTTTGAGGTTTATAAATCAAAAAATGGTTTTAAGGTAGGAGTGTTAAACCTAATGGGAAACGTTTTTATGAAAAAATGTGATGATGTATTTAATGTTGCAAAGGAATTCTTATTGAAAAAAAAATTGAAAAAAGATTATGATTTTTTATTTGTTGATTTTCATGGAGAAATAACAAGTGAAAAAACAGCAATGGGTCACTTCTTTGATGGCAAAGCAACGTTATTAATTGGAACCCATACACATATCCCAACAAATGACGCAAGAATACTTAACTTTGGTACTGCCTATCAAACAGATGCAGGAATGTGTGGTGACTATAATTCTGTAATTGGAATGAATAAAGAAAATTCACTAAAGAGATTTTTTAAAGAGAAATCAAAAAAACATTTTCCAGCTGAAGGCATAGCAAGTTTGTCAGGAGTTATTGTTGAGTGTGATAAAGAAACTGGTTTAGCTAAAAATATAGAAAGTTTTATTTATGGAGGTGATTTAAAAAATACTCACTAAATAATATGGCAGGTCATTCACATTGGGCAGGGATTAAACATAAAAAAGGAAGGGCGGATAAACAAAGGTCAAAAATTTTTTCAAAACTCTCAAAAGAAATTACAGTGGCAGCAAAATTAGGTGATAAAGATCCTGATATGAATCCAAGATTAAGATCTGCTATTCAAGCTGCGAGAGCAGCAAATATGCCAAAAGACAATATAGAAAGAGCAATAGATAAATCATCAGGTAATTTAGGTTTGAGTTTAGAAAATATTAGATACGAGGGATTTGGTCCTGAAAAAATAGCGGTTATTGTTGAGGCGCTGACTGATAATAAAAATAGAACAGCTTCTCAGTTAAGGACTATTTTTAATAAAAATGGGGGCAATCTAGGATCGAGTGGTTCGGCATCGCACAATTTTGATCAAGTAGGAGTAATAAGAATAGATAAAAATGAGATAAAAGAAGACCAAATTTTAGAACTAGCAATAGAGGCTGGCGCAGAAGAATGTTTCAATAACAAAGATTTTCATGAAATCCATTGTGATAAAAAGAGTATTTATAGTGTAAAAAAAAAACTAGAGGAAAAAATAGCAAATTTTATTTCAACTGAAATAGAATGGATACCAAATAACAAAATTGTGGTAAGTAAAGATAATGTAGAATTGGCTAATAGTTTTTTAGAAGATTTAGACAACAACGAGGATGTTCAAAATATTTACACAAATTTAAAACTAGTTAATAACTAATGTTAATAATAGGAATTGATCCAGGAATTTCAGGAGCTTTATGCTTTATGGAAGAGGGTAAAATTATTGATGTTATTGATATGCCAAGTATGGCAGATGGTAAAAAAAATAAAAAACAAGTAAATGGATCTCAGGTTTTTAACGAAATTTTGAGACATACAAAAGATAAAAAACTCGATGAAGTAAAAGTTATAATTGAACATGTATCAGCAATGCCAGGTCAAGGAGTTACCAGCATGTTTAATTTTGGGCAATCATTCGGTATTCTTAAAGGGATTTGTTCTGCAATGAAACTTTCTTTGTATTTTGTTAGGCCTGCAAAGTGGAAAAAACATTTTAACCTAATAAATGCATCAAAGGACGCTAGCAGAACTAAGGCTATCGAGATTTTTCCTTATTTTTCGGCGAATTTATCAAAAAAAAAGGATGCAAATAAAGCAGATGCAATATTGATAGCCAGCTATTTTGAGGAAACTTTTATCAAAAAATAAGCGTTTTTAAGCATTAGACAAATTGATGACACAATTAAGTGTGAAAGATTTTTAATGGAAGCTGATATATCTTCACAAGCAGTTGGATTAGCAACCAACACTGACTTTTCGTTAGTAAAATTATTTCTAAGGGCAGATATAATTGTAAAGTCTGTAATGATACTTTTAATAGCTTGCTCTATTTATTCATGGGCTATTATCATAGAAAAAATAAGATTATTTAAAAAAATAAACATTACAACTGAGGAATTTCAAGAAAAATTTTGGAAATCAAAGTCAGCAGAAAATTTTTATAATAATATACCAAAAAACATTGACGATCCCTTGGCACAAATATTTCGAGCATCAATGGAGGCTGCATTAAAAACAAGGTCTAAATCGCAACTCAATGAAAGGCTTTCAAATATGCTTCAAATTAATATTGAAAAGCAAATGGAAAAAATAGAAAAGAGCTATACCTTTCTTGCTACGGTAGGTTCTACTGCTCCTTTTATAGGTTTGTTTGGAACAGTCTGGGGAATTATGAATTCTTTTCAGTCTATTGCAATTTCAAGGAATACTAGTTTAGCAATTGTTGCGCCTGGTATTGCAGAAGCTTTATTTGCGACAGCACTAGGCCTTTTGGCTGCAATACCTGCTGTAGTTGCGTATAATAAATTTAGCAACGACTCTAAAAAATATCTTCAAAAATTAGAAAATTTTTCAAAAAGATTTTTATCAATTATTTAAAATGGCTTTTAAATTTAAAAGGTCTTCAAGAGAACCAATGAGTGAAATTAATGTAACACCATTTGTCGATGTTATGCTTGTATTATTAATTATTTTTATGGTTACTGCTCCATTGTTAACTGTAGGTGTACAGGTTGATTTACCTGAAAGTTCTGCCGACTCTTTACCAGAGGAACAAGAACCGCTAACTTTAACAATAAATTCAAAAGGTGAAATTTTTATACAGGAGTCTAAAGTCGAATTTGATAAAATAATAGCAAAAATCTTAGCAGTATCAAAAAATAGAACCGATACAAGAATTTACGTTAGAGGCGATCAATCTATAAATTATGGTAGAGTACTAGAAGTAATGGGAATGTTATCCGGCTCAGGATTTACAAAAGTAGCATTAATTTCTGAGCCATATAAAGAGAGGTAATAATTGACTAAAAATATTCTTATTTCTTCAACACTTCACTTAATATTAATTTTTATAACTGCTGTAAGTCTTCCATTTTTGGCAAAGAAACCAATAGATTTACCACCTATTATTTCTGTAGAATTAATCCAAATTGCCGAAAAAACAAACATTCCATATGCTCCAAAAGCAAAGAAAATAATTGAAGAAGCTAAAAAAAAAGAGGAAAAAGTTACATCAGAACAAGCACCTCCCAAGAAAGTAAAAAAAGAAAAACCTGATGCTGTTCCATTGCCAAATCAAAATTTAGATAAGGTAAAAAAAATTGAGGAAAAAAAACAAAATCCTGAAAAAATTGAGGATGAAATTAAACAAGTCTCAGAATTTGAAAAAGATGAGTTGTTTGACCCTGACAGTATTGCTGCTTTAATCGATAAATCAAAAGAGGAAACTGCCGAGACAACAAAAAAAAACAGCAAAGTTTCTCAATCTCAAGATAAAAATGTTGATACCTTAAGTTTAACTTTGAGCGAAGAGGACGCATTAAAAGCACAAATTTTTGGTTGCTGGAGTATTCCTTTAGGATTACCATATAATGAAAATTTATTAGTAAGAGTAAAATTAGAACTTAAACCTGATGGAACCGTTATTAATTCAGAAATATTGGATCATGAGCGAATGAATAAACCTGGTCAGGGATTTTATAAAGTTTTAGCAGAAAGCGCTTTGAGAGCTATTAAACTTTGCCAACCTTTGAGAGTTCCATCAAAAGGCTATGAGAGATGGAAAGATTTACAATTAAATTTTGATGCAAGAGAAATGTTAGAAGGATGATTAAAAAAATAACCCAATTAATAATTTTAATTATTTTATCAACAACACAATCATTTGCATTGATAGAGGTAGATATCACTAGAGGTAATCTTGAACCATTACCTGTTGCAGTTTCACCATTATCATCTGACAAAAAAACAAATGATAAATTGGTCAAAGAATTAAAAATAGAAAATATTGGAGATAAAATATCTGAGGTTGTTGAAAATAATTTAAAAAATTCAGGTCTATTTAATCCTTTGAATAAAGATGCATTCTTGCAAAAACCTGATATTGCGCATTTAAAACCAAGATTTGAAGATTGGTCTTTAATTAAAGCTCAAGCCTTAATAACCGGCAAGGTTACTTTAAATAATGAAAAATTAAGAGTTGAATTTAGATTATGGGATGTTCTCGCTGCGAAAGAAATGATGGCTTTAGCATTTACAACTGTTCCATCTAACTGGCGAAGAATAGGACATATCATAACTGATAAAGTTTACGAAAGACTAACTGGTGAAAAAGGATATTTTGATACAAGAATTATATATGTTGCAGAAGACGGACCAAAAACAAAAAGAATAAAAAAGTTAGCCATAATGGATCAAGATGGTTCAAATACAAAATATTTAACATTAGGAAATGAACTAGTTTTAACACCAAGATTTAATCCCACAAATCAAATGGTAACTTATCTTTCTTATTTTAGAAATTTACCAAGAGTATATTTATTAGATATAGAAACTGGAGTACAAGAAGTCGTTGGAGATTTTCCTGGTATGACTTTTGCACCTAGATTTTCACCAGATGGAAAAAAAATTATTATGAGTTTTGCAATGGATGGAAATTCAGACATATATACTATGAACTTAGAAAATAGAATTGTGGAAAGAATAACAAATCATCCATCTATAGACACATCACCTTCTTATTCACCAGATGGAAAATTTATTTGCTTTAATTCAGATAGAAGTGGTTATCAACAGATTTACGTGATGAAAAAAGATGGCACAAACGTGAAAAGAATTTCCTTTGGAAAAGGATTATACGGAACCCCTGTGTGGTCACCGAGAGGAGACCTAATTGCATTCACCAAACTTCATAAAGGAAAATTTTATATAGGCGTGATGAGAACGGATGGATCTGGCGAAAGATTGCTTACAGAAAATTATTATCAAGAAGCTCCATCGTGGTCTCCAAATGGAAGAGTTTTGATCTTTTATAGAGAGACCAAGACAGATTCTGAGGGGAAAGGATTTTCAGCAAAATTATGGTCTATAGATTTAACAGGCTATAATGAGCGTATGGTAAAGACGGAATCCGACGCTTCTGACCCATCTTGGTCGTCTTTATTAAGTAATTAGATATAAAAATTATAAAATAGTTGATTTTTTGACTTGAAAGATTTATCCAGTTGTGGAAAACTTAAAATAATCAATTAAGGAGCAGTGATGAATTTAAGCAAGTATTTTAAAAATGCATTTTTGGTAATGCTAGCATGTTTGGTACTTTCAGCTTGTGCAACTAAGAAAGTTCAAAATCAAATGCAAGGTGATGTATACACAGGAAAGGACACTGTTGAATATTTAGCATCAGGAGTTCCAGACAGAGTATTCTTTGCAACTAACGAGTCAGTTTTAACAACTGCTTCAAGAGACACTTTAAGAAAACAAGCAGAATGGTTAAGAAAGAATTCTAAAGTTAACGTAGTATTAGAAGGTCACGCAGATGAAAGAGGTACAAGAGAGTACAACTTAGCATTAGGTGAAAGAAGAGCTAATGCGGCTAAAGATTATTTAATGACTTATGGAATTTCAGCGAATAGAATTTCAGTAATTAGCTATGGTAAAGAGAGACCTGTCGACTCAGGATCAAATCCATTAGCTTGGTCTAAAAATAGAAGATCTGTAACTGTAAAAGCAAATTAATTAAATTTACTTAAAAGACCCCAAAGTTAAAATTTCTTTGGGGTCTTTTTTTTGCCATCATTATAAATACTAATTAAAAAGTGATGATTAAAATAAAATACTTGTTTGTTCTTAAACTATTGGGTGTATTCTTTTTTAGTAATATAGCTAATGCAGATAACCACAATATTTCTGAATTGTTAGAAATTATACAAAAGGATCTTAAAACTCTTGAAAAAGCAGTTTATGCTAACTCATCTAGTAATGATTTTAGCTCATCTCCAAATACAATGGATCAAAATTCTGAAGAAGTGCTTACTAGACATTTGCTTAAACTTTCAGAAATTGAAAATCAATTTCAAGATTTGACAAATAAATTTGAGGAAATTAATTTTAAATTAGATAAACTTTCTAATAGATTATCCAAATCGCAAGCAGATAATCAACTGCGATTTCAACAATTAGAAAATAAAACTGTAAGTCTAAATGGTAATGAAAATAATATTGTTAAAACCAAAAAAGAAGAAGAGGTTTTACCCGGATCCTCCCAACCTCAAGATCTTGGTTCAATATCTTACAAAGATACAGATACTGGTCAAGAAAATCAAGAAATTCAATCAGTTGAAACTACAAATACTGTTGTAACAGAAACATTTGTATCAGAAGAAAAAATTTTACCAGAGGGAACGCCAAATGAACAATATGACTTTGCTACAAGTTTTTTAAAAAATGGAGATTATAATATGGCGGAAAGGGCATTCAGAGAGTTTGTTGATAATAATCCCGAACATGATTTGGCAGGAAGTGCACAATATTGGTATGCTGAAACTTTTCGAATTAGACAACTTTTTACAGATGCAGCATCTGCATATTTGGAGGGTTACCAGAAGTATCCCAAGAGTCAGAAGGCTCCTATAAATTTACTAAAACTTGGTGTATCATTGGTTCAAATTGGAGAAAAAGATCAAGGTTGTTTAATGATTTCTGGTGTTAAAAAAGAATATCCACAAGCCAATCAGTCTGTTCTTCAAAAAGCAAAATATGAAGAAAAAAAGTTTGAATGCAAAAAAGAGAATTCTTAATAGATCGACTTTTAATTTAAATCAAAAATTTATCAAAAAAATTTATAAAAAATTCGATAAAAATATTAATGGAATTGACAGATCTCTTGTTGCCGTATCAGGAGGACCAGATAGTTTATCTTTAGCTTTTTTAGCTAAATGTTATTCTGACATAAATTCAGCAAAGTTTAGTTATGTTGTAATTGATCATAAACTCAGAAAAGAATCTTCTTTTGAAGCTAAAAAAGTTGTTCAATTATTAAAAAAAATTGGTATTCGATGCAAAATTCTAGTTTGGAAAGGAAAAAAACCTAAATCAAATATCCAAAAAATAGCAAGAAACAATAGATATGATTTATTATTAAAAGAGAGTAATAGATTAAAAATTAAAACAATTTTATTAGGACATCAGATGAATGATTTGCATGAAAATTTTTTCATTAGAATGATAAGAGGCAGTGGTTTAAAAGGATTAGTATCTTTAGGAAAAAATTCTGAATTATCAAATATAAAGCTAATAAGACCCCTTATTGATGTAGATAAAAGAAATCTAGAGAAAATTGCTCTTAAAGTGTTTAAAACATTTGTCAATGATCCGTCCAACTTGAATGACCATTTTACTAGAGTAAGAATTAGAAAAATTCTTAAGGAATTCCAAAAAGAAGGTTTAGGAACTCAAAAAATACATTTAACTATTAAAAATTTAAAATCAGCAAATGAGGCATTAGATTTTTACACAAAAAAAAACATTTTAAAAAATACAATTTATGACAAAAAAAAAAATTTTTATTTTATTAAAAAAGAATTTTTTGGAAATCCAGAAGATATTTTAATTAGATCAATTGGTATAATTCTTCAAAAAATAAGTGGCAGATATTATGCTCCTAGAGGCAAGAAAATTAAAAGGTTAATGACACTTATGAGCTCTCAAAAAAAGGCTCTTAAAACTACTCTTAGTGGGTGCGTCCTTAAAAAAGTCAATGAAACAGTAATTATTTATAAAGAGTAATTGAGCATGGTCAAATTATCGCAAAAATAGACACTTGTTAAATCTAAAATAACTCTTATTTTATAGTCATGAATTTTAAAAATTTAGCAATGTGGGCAATCATAGTTTTCCTTACTATTGGCTTGTATAATATGTTCAAGAACCCACAGGCAAATATATCAAAAAAAAATTCTATTAATTTCTCCGAATTTCTTACTGAAGTAGAGAATGGAAGAGTAGTGCAGGTAGAAATTAAAGGTAATAACATTAATGGTGTGCTTTCAGATGGTAATAATTTTTCCACTTATGCACCTAATGATCCAAACTTAATAGAAAAACTTTCATCTAAAGGAGTTTCAATATCAGCCGCACCATTAGATGAAAAAATGCCCTCTTTGTTCGGGGTTTTACTTTCTTGGTTTCCAATGCTGTTATTAATAGCAGTCTGGATATTTTTTATGAGACAAATGCAGGGGGGTAAAGGTGGCGCAATGGGTTTTGGAAGATCTAAAGCTAAAATGATGAACGAATTAAAAGGCAAAGTAACATTTAACGATGTTGCGGGTGTAGAAGAAGCTAAAGAAGAGGTTGAGGAAGTAGTAGAATTTTTAAGAGATCCTAAAAAGTTTAGTAGGTTAGGTGGAAAGATACCTCGTGGATGTTTATTAGTTGGTCCTCCGGGGACAGGAAAAACTTTGTTAGCTAGAGCGATAGCTGGAGAAGCTGGAGTACCTTTCTTTACAATTTCTGGATCAGATTTTGTGGAAATGTTTGTTGGAGTTGGTGCATCTAGAGTGAGAGATATGTTCGAACAGGGCAAAAAACATTCTCCGTGTATAATTTTTATTGATGAAATAGATGCAGTCGGTAGAAGCAGAGGAGCTGGTTTAGGCGGGGGAAATGATGAGCGAGAACAAACATTAAATCAGTTACTTGTTGAAATGGATGGTTTTGACACGAATGAGGGAGTGATAATCATTGCAGCTACAAATAGACCTGATGTTTTGGACCCAGCTTTATTGAGACCAGGAAGATTTGATAGACAAGTAGTGGTATCATTACCTGACATAATCGGAAGAGAAAAAATATTAAAAGTTCACTCGAAAAAAATATCTATGGCACCAGATATAAATTTAAGAACAGTGGCAAGAGGAACTCCAGGTTTTTCAGGTGCTGATTTAGCAAATTTAGTAAACGAGTCAGCTCTACTCGCAGCTAGAAAAAATAAAAGGATTGTTACAAACCAAGAATTTGAGGAAGCTAAAGACAAAGTAATGATGGGTGCAGAAAGAAGATCGATGGTAATGACCGAAGAAGAGAAAAAACTTACTGCGTACCATGAAGCTGGACATGCTATTGTAACTATTAATGAAAAAGCCGCGTACCCTATCCACAAAGCTACAATCATTCCTAGAGGAAGAGCATTAGGAATGGTGATGCAACTTCCAGAGAAAGATGAAGTATCGCAAACAAGAGAACAATTGCATGCGCAAATGGCTATTGCAATGGGAGGAAGAGTAGCAGAAGAACTTATTTTTGGAGATGATAAAGTGACCACAGGAGCAGTGAGCGATATTGAACAAGCAACAAAAAGAGCAAGAGCAATGGTTATGAGGGCAGGCTTAAGCAAAGAACTTGGCCCCGTTGCTTATGGGGAAAATGAGGAAGAAGTTTTCCTAGGAAGATCAGTTGCTCGTCAACAAAATATGTCAGAAGAAACTGCTAAAAAAGTAGATGTTGAAATAAAAAAATTTGTCGAAAAAGGCTATGATAGAGCTAGAAAAGTATTAACTGAAAAAATTGATGATTTACACAAATTAGCAAAAGCTCTGCTTACTTATGAAACATTAACTGGCAAAGAAATTGAAGATTTAGTCAACAAAAATATTTACCCTGCAGGAAAACAAGATGTTAAGGACGAAGACGATAAAGATTCTTCAGCTTTAGGCTCGATTGGTCTTAAACCAAAAATAGTTCACTAATCTTTAATGGATAAATATTACACTAAACCGTGTAATTTTTATTTTGGAAAACAATCTGAGAAAAAGGTCAAAAACAAACAATCGTTACCAATCGGAGGAAACAGGAGTATTTCATTTGATACAATAGAAATTGTTTCAAGAAAAAATAAGAAATTAATTAACATTAAAAAAATTAGCAAATTAAGTAAAAATTTAAGAAAAAAAATAAATTCCGATATTTTAAATATCAAAAAAAGAAAAAATTTTAAAAACTTAAAATTAAAAAATTTACCAATTCTTATGGGTGTTATAAACATGACTCCAGACAGCTTTTCTGATGGTGGTAAATTTAATAAAACAAATTCAGCAATAGAACGAGCCAAAAACTTAATTAAAAAAGGGTGTAAAATTATTGATGTAGGTGGTGAGTCAACAAGACCAGGTTCAAAAGAAGTAAGTTTTAAAAATGAATGGAAAAGAATGAAAGGTTTTTTTAAAAAATCCAAGAGTTTAAATTGCTTGATTTCTCTAGATACTAGAAAGAGCAAAATAATGGAAGTTGCCTCAAAGTATAAAGTAGATTTAGTGAATGATGTATCTGGTTTAAATTATGACATTTCAACAATCAATTTTTTAAAAAAAACAAAAAAACCCTTTGTAATTCATCATAGCAAAGGTTTACCGCAAAATATGCAAAAAAAACCAAATTATAAAAATGTACTTTTAGATATTTATGATTTTTTTGAAAATAAATTAAAAATAATTAATAAAAATGGAATAAACCATAAAAACATCATTTTAGATCCTGGAATTGGTTTTGGTAAAAACTTGAAACATAATATTACTCTTTTAAAACATGTTTCTATTTTCCACTCTCTTGGTTATCCTGTAATGTTAGGCATATCTCGAAAAAGATTTATAAAAGATTTAGCGGGTATAAATGATAGCAAAGAAAGGATAGGAGGAACAATATCCTCTACTATGTGGTTAATGATGCAGGGTGTACAGATATTAAGAGTTCACGACTTTAACGAAGTTAATCAAGCAATAAAAGTTTTTAAGTCCTTAAAATTTAAATAATGTTAAAAAAATATTTTGGAACTGACGGCATCAGGGGAATGGTTAATGATAAAAAAATTAATGGTGAAATGTTTTTTAAATTTGGTTTGGCAGCAGGAACTTATTTTAAAAATTTAAAAAAAATAAAACAAACAGCTGTAATTGCAAAAGATACCAGACTTTCAGGTTATACTTTAGAGCCAGCTCTTGTATCTGGATTAGCCTCTGCAGGAATGCATGTTTTTACTTTGGGGCCATTGCCTACCAATGGCCTAGCTATGCTAACCAAAAAAATGAAGGCAAACTTAGGTATTATGATTACTGCCTCTCATAATCCTTTCCACGACAACGGTTTAAAATTATTTGGTCCTGACGGGCTTAAGTTATCAGATGAAATAGAAAAAAAAATAGAGAGACTTATTGACTCTAAAATTGTTAAAAACTTAACTCTTCCAAAAAATTTAGGTAGAGTAAAAAGATTAGAGAATGCAACCGATGAATACATTTCAATTTTAAGAAAAAATTTCCCAAAAAATTTTAGTCTTAAGGGTATCAAAATTGCAATAGATTGTGCTAATGGCGCGGGTTATAAATCTGCTCCAAAATTGCTTAAATCTTTAGGTGCAAAAGTTTATAATGTTGGTGTTTCACCAAATGGACTAAATATTAATGATAGATGTGGCTCAACTTTTCCAAATAAAATAAAAAGACTTATTTCAAAAAAAAAATTTGATCTTGGTATATCCTTAGACGGCGATGCCGATAGAATTATTGTTTGTGACGAAAATGCAAAGATTATAGATGGTGACCAAATTATTGCTATGCTAGCGACTAGATGGAAAACAAAAAAAATTTTGAAAGGTGGTGTTGTAGGCACCCTTATGTCAAATTTTGGTTTGGAAGGATACTTAAAAAAAAATAAAATAAAGTTCTTGAGAGCTAATGTCGGAGATAGATTTGTTAAAGAAAAAATGCAAAAAAATAAATTTAACTTAGGTGGTGAACAATCCGGCCATATAATACTAGGTAAATTTGCAACTACTGGTGATGGTTTATTGGTTGCGCTTGAAATTCTTTTCTCAATGAGAAAAGGTAAAAAGGCAAGTAATTTATTTAATAATTTTCTTCCAACTCCTCAGATTTTAGAAAATATTAATGTAAAAGATAAAAATATAATTAATTCGTCAAAATGTAAAAAAGCAATAAAAAAATCAATAATGTTATTAAAAAAAAATGGGAGAATATTAGTAAGGAAATCTGGAACAGAACCAAAGATAAGAATTATGGTCGAAACTGACAACAAAGTACTTTTATATAGATGTATTAATATTATAAAAAGGTCATTGATAAATTGAAAATAAAATCAAAAATACTCATTATTGCTGGATCTGACTCATCTGGCGGAGCTGGTATACAGGCAGACATAAAAACTATAACTTCATTGGGGTCATATGCAATGACAGCTATAACGGCTTTAACAGCTCAAAATACAACAGGTGTATCTTCTTTAATTAAAATTTCAAGCAAAGAAGTTTCAAGACAAATTGAATACACATCTGAAGACATCAAACCCGATGCTATAAAAATTGGAATGCTACATTCGGTAAATGTAATAAATGCAGTTGCGAAATCATTAAAAAAAATTAAAGCAAAAAAAATTATTTTAGATCCAGTAATGGTTACTACCAGTGGAATTAAATTGATTAATCAAAAAGCTATAACCAGAATAAGAACTCATCTTATTAAAAAAGTTGAATTAATCACACCCAACATCCCAGAAGCAGAGATACTTACTAAAGTAAAAATTATATCAGTTAACGATATGATAATAGCTGCAAGAAAACTGATTGATATGGGGGCAAAAAATGTTCTTCTAAAAGGGGGTCACTTAAAAGGAAAAACTATAACAGATATTTTTATTAACAGGTCAGAGATCAAAATTTTTAGAAATAAAAAAATCATTACAAAAAACTTACATGGAACAGGCTGTTCATTGTCTAGTGCAATAGCAGTGTATTTTTCATGTGGAAAAACACTAAAGAGATCTTGTGAGTTGGCAATTAATTATGTTAACCATTCTATTAAAAGTAGTCCAAACTTTGGTAAAGGAAATGGACCTATTAATCATTTAATAAGTTTTAAATTAAATAAAAAATATTTATGAACAATGTTGCAGTAATTGGTTCACAGTGGGGAGACGAAGGAAAAGGAAAAATTGTTGATTGGCTTTCCAGTGAAGCAGACGTTGTTGTAAGATTTCAAGGAGGTCATAATGCTGGGCATACATTGGTAATTGATGGCGTCACATATAAATTAAGATTACTTCCTTCAGGCATAGTTAGAAAAAACAAGATTTCAATAATTGGAAATGGTGTTGTAATAGATCCTTGGGCGCTTCTTGATGAAATAAAGGAGATTAGGTCAAAAGGTGTAGAAGTTGGTGAAGAAAATTTAATTATTTCCGAGTCTGCAAATTTAATTTTACCATTCCATAAAGAAATGGATGAAATTAGAGAGGATGCAGCAGGTAAGGCTAAAATAGGAACTACCAGAAGAGGAATAGGTCCTGCATATGAAGATAAAGTTGGGAGGAGATCAATAAGGGTAATGGATCTTATATCTGAAAAGAATCTTGACCAAAGGCTCCAGACAGTTCTTTTACATCACAACGCTATTCGTAAAGGTCTTGGTAAAAATATATTTAAAAAAGATAAGCTTAAAGAAAATTTATTAGAAATTGCTCCTGAAATTTTGAAATTTTCAAAACCTGTATGGAAAAAAATTTATGAATTTAAGAGGGAGAAAAAAAAGATTTTATTTGAGGGCGCCCAAGGAATATTACTAGATGTAGATCATGGAACTTACCCTTTTGTAACCTCCTCTAACACTGTTGCATCCGCTGCAGCAACTGGTTCAGGCTGTGGACCAAATTCAATTAATTATGTTTTAGGAATAACTAAGGCTTACACGACTAGAGTAGGTGAAGGGCCCTTTCCCACCGAATTAAAAGATGATATTGGAGAAGCACTCGGAACAAGGGGAAAAGAGTTTGGAACAGTAACTAGCAGAAAAAGAAGATGCGGATGGTTTGATGGTGTTTTGGTAAGACAAACAATTAAAATTTCTGGAATTGATGGCATAGCCTTAACAAAACTTGACGTTTTGGATCAATTAGATGAAATAAAAATGTGCGTAGCCTATGAAATAGATGGAAAAGAAATAGATTATCTTCCTGCAGCTGTGGAAGATCAATTAAAAGTAAGACCGATCTATAAGTCGTTCAAGGGCTGGAAGTCTGAAACAAAGGGAATCAAAAAATTTGATGATTTACCTGAGAACGCTAAAATTTATATTAAAGAATTAGAGAAATTTATAGAAGCCAATGTATCAAGCATATCAACAAGTCCAGAAAGGAACGATACTATTTTAATAGAAGATCCTTTTAAAAGTTAATTTACTGGCAAAAGATTTTTTGATTTTGCAGAATTAAGCATATGTTTTTGTAATTTCTCAAAAGCTTTATTTTCAATTTGTCGAATTCTTTCTCTACTAATTTTAAATTTTTTACTTAGAACTTCTAAGGTTTCTGGCTCATCATTAAGTCTTCTTGCATGTAAAATTTGTCTCTCCCTATCATTCAGTATTTTAATTGAATCTTGTAAAAGATCCTTTCTCTGTTCCATCTCTTCTTGTTGGGCAAATTTTAGCTCTTGATCCATCTCATTATCAACTATCCAATCTTGCCATTCATCTCCATCTTCACCTATTGGCGCGTTTAAAGATTGTTCACGACCCGACAATCTTCTATTCATTGATACAACCTCATCTTCTGTTACATTTAATTTTTGAGCAATATTTTTAACGTGTTCATCTCTCAAATCACCCTCAGTTCGAGGTGCAATCTGGTTCTTTAGTTTTTTTAAATTAAAAAATAATTTTTTTTGAGCTGTTGTAGTTCCAATCTTAACCAAACTCCAAGATCTAAGAATGTATTCTTGTATAGATGCTTTAATCCACCACATTGCGTATGTCGCTAATCTGAAACCTTTTTCTGGCTCAAACTTTTTTACAGCCTGCATGAGCCCAACATTTCCTTCTGATATAATTTCATTAAGTGGCAAACCATAACCTTTGTACCCCATTGCAATTTTTGCAACTAATCTTAAGTGACTCGTAACTAATTTTTCTGCTGATTTTACGTTTCCAGTTGATTTCCAATTTTTTGCCAACATATACTCCTCCTCAGCATCAAGCATCGGAAATTTTTTTATTTGATCTAAATAGGCAGAAAGACCACCTTCATTAGATAGCACTGGAAATTTCATAGAAGTCGAACTCATAGTAGTGTTTATTTAATAAAATTTTCTAATATTACAATGGTTTTATTTACTAGCATTTTTAAGCTTTTTTAGCACTAATTCCAAATCTTTTGGTAATTTAGATGTAAACTCTAATTCTTGACCAGTTCTTGGGTGAACAAAGCCAATGCTTTTAGCATGCAAAAATTGTCTATCTAACTCAACGAGGGTTTTTTCAAGTTGTGGGTCTATATTTTTAATTTTTTTGAACCTTTTTTTGTATTTTTTATCTCCCAAAATATTATTTGCTTTGAATGCCATATGTACTCTTATTTGATGTGTACGACCTGTTTCAAGTTTACATTCAACTAAACTAAATGTCGGTATTTTTTTGTTTTCAAAAACATTTAAAGTTTTGTAATTCGTTATTGCCTTTTTTCCTTTTGACATACTTACTTCCATTAATTGTCTGTTCTTAGAACTTCTTTTGATATAAGTTTCTATTTTACCTTTTTGAGGTCTTAGTTTTCCCCATATTAAAGCCTGGTAAATTCTTTTGATAGTGTGGTTGTTAAATTGGTTTGATAAATTTTCGTGGGATATATTATTTTTTGCAATTAAAATTAAACCAGAGGTATCTTTATCTAATCTATGCACAATCCCAGGTCTTAGCTCATCACCAATATTTGAGAGTTTTTTATTATAATTTATTAGCGCATTTACAATTGTATTGTCATAATTACCTGGGCCTGGATGAATTGATATTCCTGCATTTTTATTAATGATCAATAAATCCTCGTCTTCAAAAATGATATCTAATTTATATTTATAAGGTTTTAAGGATAATTGTTTAGGTTCAGGTATTTCTAATATTATTGAATCACTAATAACTATTCTTTTCGATGGATCATTAATTACTTTTTGGTTTATTTTTAATTTAGAATTAATAATTAAATTTTTTATTCTTGTTCTACTTAATGTAGGCTCTTTGTCAGCAATAAATTGATCTACTCTCTGATTATCCTCTACTTTCTCTACAATTAAGTTAATGATATTTTTCATAGATTATAATATTAATACTATATGCGCTTGTAGCTCAACTGGATAGAGCGCCAGATTTCGGCTCTGGAGGTTCAGGGTTCGACTCCTTGCAGGCGCACCAAACTATTCACCTATATTTATTAAAGACCCCTTTTTTCTTGCTTGACTGAAAGAGTAATAAAATAGAGATATACCCACAAATAAATAAATTGCATTTAATAGAAACGCATTTTTGATATTGGAATAATTCACTACCTGATTTACAAGTATCGACCTAGCTTCCTCAAAAATATAAACCAACGGTAATCCTCTCGCTACATTTTGAAAAAAATCAGGTAAAATCTCAATTGGGTAATAAATGCATCCAAGAGGCGCAAGTAGAAATAAAGATGACCATGCAATATTTTCAAAAGCTGGTCCATATCTCAACAGTCCAGATGAAACGAAAAGACCTAAAGTGATTCCAAAAATGTACAAACTTAAAAATAAAAAAAATAATGGAATTCCCAGGTTCAAAATCGATATTCCAAATAAAGGACTTGTTATTAATATTGCAGGAACCAAACCAATTAATGTTCTAATTAATGCAGTACCAACCAACGCAGTGATGATTTCACTTATACGCATTGGAGCAATAAACAAATTTGTAAAGTTTCTGCTCCATATCTCTTCTAAAAATAACATGTTAAAACTGATACTTGATCTAAATAAAAAATCGTAAAGAATTGCGCAAGTTAAAATAACCCCTACAGTGTTGTTGTAATAATCACTATATGCTGTAAAAAATTTTGAGATAAATCCCCATAAAATAATTTGTATAGTTGGCCAGTATATTAGATCAAGGATTCTGGGAAGTGAACTTTTAATTAAAAAAAAATGTCTTAAAAATAATCCAATTATTCTATTTAAGCTCATGATTATTCCTATTAAGTTTTAAAAATACTTCTTCTAGATTTCTTTTGCCGTGTTTTTTAATAAGGTCATCAGGTGTACCTTTATCTATAATTACTCCATTATTCATCATCAAAACATTTTTACAAAGTCTTTTGACTTCATCCATATTATGTGAAGCTAACAATATTGACATTTTTTTTTCTCTCGAAATTTTTTCAATAAAGGATCTTACAAAGTCTCCTGTCTCAGGATCTAAAGATGCAGTAGGTTCATCTAAAAACAATATGGATGGTTCATTGATCAATGCTTTAGCTAAGCTTACTCTATTTTTTTGTCCAGATGAAAGTTCTCCAGTCTTTTTATTTATAAATTCTTCTAACCTTAGTTTTTCAGATAAATACTTAATTCTATCAGAAATAAATTTTACGCCGTATAATTTTCCGTAAACAATTAAATTTTCTTTAACCGAAAGTTTTTTTGGCAACTCAATATATGGCGAGATAAAATTCATTTTATGAAGCAAAGATATTCTATTTTTTTCAATGTCTAGACCATGAATTACAACTCTTCCATTTGAAGGTTTTAATAAACCTAACATCATAGCAATCGTGGTAGTCTTTCCACACCCGTTTGGTCCAAGTAATCCTAAAATTTCATTCTCATTAATTGTAAAACTAATTTCTTTAACAGCTTCTTTTTTAAAATAGTTTTTCGATAAATTTTCTACAATTACTGCCTTTTGCATGATTTATCTTTTTGATGCTCTTTTTAATCTATCGTTTATAGTTTGACCTATTCCAATATTAGGAATTTTTTCAACTGCAATTTTTTTAAATTTTAACCTTTTAATATTTCTAAGTGTTTTATACAAATTTTTTCCAGCTTCTTTTAAATTTTTGTTTTTTGATAAATAAAAATAATTCTTATCAAATTTTTTCCTTTTTTGGATTAATACAAATGCCTCATCTAAATAATGTTTTTTAACATTAAGTCTAATTGGAATTCCTGGTGAATAATGAAATTTAGACTGCCCTGGGACTTTTGTAGATTTAATAGTTTTATAATTTAACTTTCTTTTTAAAACTTTGCTTATTTTTTTTATGTCTAGACCACCTAATCTTAAAACCTGAGGTTTGTTGACTAAGTTAATTATAGTAGACTCCAACCCAACCTTTGAATTACCACCATCTAAAATGAATTTTATTTTATTCCCAAATTCTTCTTTGACATCTTTTTTTGAAACTGGACTTAGTTGCGTATAAATATTTGCACTAGGTGCAGCTAAAGGATATTTTAAATATGAAAGTAGATTTCTTGTGACTAAATTTTTTGGGAACCTTACTGCTAAAGTATTTTTCCTATTTGTTACATTTTTTGATATTTTACTTTCTTTTTTTAGTTTTAAAACAAACGTTAAAGGACCTGGACAAAATTTACTATATAGCTTTTGAAAATTACTATTTATTTCACAATCTTTTCTCAAATCTTGTACTCTAGAGTAATGTACTATTAAGGGATTAGATTTTGGTCTCTTTTTTAATTTAAAAATCTTTAAGGTAGCTTTATCAGAATATGCATTGGCAGCAAGTCCGTACACAGTTTCAGTGGGTATTGCTACACAATGATTATTGTCTAATAAATATTTAGCTTTTTTAATATTTGAAAGATCTTTTTTCATGTAATATTAACAACTTTTATATGAAAGATAAAAATTTGCCAGATGATATTAAAAATAAATCTCTTAACGAGTTAACTGATTTAGCAAATAATATTATTAAAAATCTAGAGAATAAAAATACCCTTGATGGTTCAATAGAAGAATATCAAAAATTGATTAAATTAAATTTATTAATTGAAAAGCAATTTCAAAAAGCTTCTAAAGAACTATCTCAATCTACTAGAGAAAAAATACAAAATGTGCTGAAGAAAAATGAAAAAAAAACTAAATAAGGTTGCAAAAGATACAAATCTATTCCTTAAAAAATTTATATTTAACCAAAAAAAAACAGACTTGTTGAATCCGATAAAGTATGGGTTGTTACCAGGGGGAAAAAAGATAAGATCAAAATTAATAGTTGATGTTGGAAGAATATTTAATATCAACTATAAAAAATTAATCCATATTAGTGCAGCTGTTGAATGTATTCATGCTTATTCTTTGATACATGACGATCTTCCTTGCATGGATAATGATAGGTTAAGAAGAGGAAAATTATCTACTCATGCTAAGTTTGGAGAGTCCACTGCTATACTAGCTGGTAACTCTTTACTAACTATAGCGTTTGAAATTCTGAGCCAACCAACTTTAAAAATAGACTATAAATCAAAAATAAACTTAATAAGTCTCTTATCTAAAAGTGCAGGTCACACCGGAATTGCTGGTGGTCAGTATTCTGACTTAAGATTTGAAAAAAAGAGGAAATCTTTAAAAAAAATCGTTGATATGCAAATTAATAAAACAGGAAAACTATTTAGCTTTTGTTGCATGGCACCTGTAATATTATCGAAAAAAAAAAAATATTTAAACTTATTCAATTCTATAGGTTCTAAAATAGGATTGCTATTTCAAATTGCAGATGACTTAATAGACTATTCTGGATCTACAAAAAAAGCCGGTAAAAAAACAAGAAAAGATTTGAAAAAAGGTAAGGCTACCTTAATTGGTTTACTAGGATATAAAAATACTGTTAAATATGGAGATAGATTAAAATTAGAAATATTAAGTAAAATAAAAAAATTTGGAATTAAGAATAAAGATTTATCAGATACTATTAATTATATTTTGATTAGAACTAAATGAAAAAAGATTATAAATTTTTAAATAATATTAATTTTCCTAGTGATATTAAGAAACTATCTCATAATGAATTAAAAACTCTTGCTCAAGAGGTAAGAGAGGAAATGATAGATGCTGTTTCTGAAACTGGTGGACATCTGGGTGCAGGTTTGGGTGTGGTAGAATTGACTGTAGTTCTTCATTATATTTTTAATACTCCAAATGATAAATTAATCTGGGATGTAGGACACCAAACCTATCCACATAAAATTCTAACTGGACGTAAAGATAAAATTAGAACTTTGAGAAAAGGAAATGGTTTGTCTGGTTTTACTAAAAGGTCTGAAAGTGAATACGATCCATTTGGCGCAGCTCATAGTTCAACATCAATATCATCAGCGCTAGGAATAGCTATAGCAAATAAATTATCAAATAAATCTGACAACGTTATTGCTGTAATAGGCGATGGAGCAATTAGTGCTGGTATGGCATATGAGGCAATGAATAACGCAGGATCAAGTAAGACTAAACTAATTGTAATTTTAAATGACAACGACATGTCAATTGCAAAACCTGTTGGAGCAATGAGAGCATATTTGGCTAAAATTTTCACTGGTAAAATTTATTTTAGCTTGAGAGAAACTGTTAAACTTATAATTTCAGCTTTCTCAAAAAGATTTAGTAAAAAAGCTGGTAAAGCAGAGGATTTTTTACGTTCAGCTGTAACCGGAGGAACTTTATTTAGTTCAATGGGCTTTTATTACGTAGGGCCTATAGATGGTCATGATATAGACGCTCTAATTTCAGTTTTAAAAAATGCTAAAGAGGTAAACTATGATGGCCCTATTATGATCCATATAAAAACTAAAAAAGGTAAAGGTTATAGTTTTGCTGAAAAATCTGAAGATAAATACCACGGGGTTACAAAGTTTAATGTTAATACAGGTGTTCAAGAAAAATCAAAATCTAACGCACCTTCCTACACTAAAATCTTTGCAAACACATTAGTTAAGCACGCAGAAAAAGATAGTAAAATAATTGGAATTACTGCTGCAATGCCATCGGGGACTGGGATGGATATTTTTGGTAAGAAATTTCCATCAAGAATGTTTGACGTAGGCATTGCAGAGCAGCACGCAGTTACATTTGCTGCTGGATTAGCAACAGAGGGATTTAAGCCTTATGCTGCAATTTATTCTACATTTCTTCAAAGGGCGTATGATCAAGTTGTTCACGATGTTGCAATTCAGAGTTTGCCAGTTAGATTCGCAATAGATCGAGCTGGACTTGTTGGTGCCGATGGACCAACACATGCTGGATCATTTGATATTACTTATTTATCTACACTTCCAAATTTTGTTGTAATGGCTGCAAGTGATGAGTCTGAGTTAGTAAAAATGATTAATACTTCAATTGATATTAATGATAGACCATCAGCCTTCAGATACCCAAGAGGAAATGGAATTGGTATAGAACTCCCAAATTTAAATGAGAAACTTGAAATAGGAAAAGGAAGAATTATTAAAGAAGGTAAAAATGTAGCTTTAATTAATTTTGGTGCAAGATTAAATGAATGTTTAATTGCTAGAGAAAATTTAACAAAAAAAGGTATTAATTTAACACTAGTCGATGCTAGATTTGTAAAACCCTTAGATGAAAATTTAATTTGGCAAATAGCCACTGATCATGAAGCGTTGATAACCATTGAAGAAGGATCTATAGGAGGTTTTGGTTCACATGTTGCACAATTTTTGAATGAAAAAAACTTGCTTGATAGTAATTTAAAGTTTAGAGCAATGTTTTTGCCCGACAGATTTATAGATCATGATAAACCTGATTTGATGTATAAATATGCAGGGTTAGACGCAACTAATATAGAAAACAAGATATTAGATACTATAAATTCTAAAGTTGTTATAAAAAAAAGTAACTAGCTATTGCATTGAGCATTATGCATCAAATAATGGTCCAGTAATACACAATGCATCATGGCTTCTCCAATTGGAACTGCCCTTATACCTACGCAAGGATCATGTCTGCCTTTTACAGAGATAGAGGTATTCTTGCCAAATCTATCTATTGTTTTCCTACTTGTTAAAATTGATGAAGTTGGTTTAACAGCAAAAGAAACCGTAATTTCTTGACCAGAGGAAATTCCCCCAAGTATTCCACCAGCATTGTTAGAGTCAAACTTAGTTTTATTTCCTTTCTGAGATATCTCATCTGAATTTTGTTCTCCTGTTAATTGCGCTGAATTCATTCCAGATCCAATATTAACTCCTTTAACTGCATTAATACTCATCATTGCTGATGCGAGATCCATATCTAATTTTGAGTAAATAGGAGCCCCCAAACCTACTGGAACACCCCTTGCTCTAACTTCTATTATTGCTCCGCAAGAAGACCCGGCTTTTCTTATACTTAATAAGTATTTTTCCCAAAGTTTTAAAATTGATTTGTCTGGGCAGAAAAAAGGATT
>CACEMG010000006.1 GCA_902560565.1 uncultured Pelagibacteraceae bacterium
GGATGGATGACAACTTATGATCAATTTATGATTATAGCACCTTATTTAATAATGGGACCAGGATTGTTTACAGGTTTAATCACATTAGGGGTCTTGGTTCAAGTATCAAATGCCTTTGCTAGAGTTCATGGTGGATTTGCTTTATTTTTACATAACTGGACAACAATTACAGAATTGAGAAGTATTTATAAACGTTTAAGTGAATTTGAATACAATCTTGAAAAATTTTCAAAAACTAGAACAGCATGAGTGAAACAACTTTATTTTTGCTAATCATACTATTCATTGTATTTATTATCTATGCCGTCCATGCTTATGATAGAAAATTAGTAAAACGAATTAACGATCATGAAGAAAAACTTGAAAAAAAAGGCATTTTAAAAAGACATTATTATAAGAAAGATAATGAAAATAGATAATAAATTTGAAAATCTATTATTAAATGTTTCAAGTAGAGCAGCTCTATCCTCATATTATCAAGTAGGAAAAAAAAATAAATTTGCGGCAGACGAAGCTGCAGTCGATGCAATGAGGACAGAATTAAACAAAATAAACATGAAAGGAAAAATTGTAATAGGCGAAGGTGAACTTGATGAGGCGCCAATGCTTTATATAGGTGAGGAGGTTGGAACTAATCAGGGGCCTGAGTTCGATATAGCAGTTGACCCTCTTGAAGGGACTAACTTTGCTGCCAATAATTTGCCCGGTGCTCTTTCTGTAATAGCATTATCCACAAAATCAAATTTATTTAATGCTCCCGAAACTTATATGAATAAAATTTCTGCAAACGTACGAGAAAAAGAGGTAGTTGATTTAGATTTTTCTGTAAAAAAAAATATTGATAATTTGGCTCAATATAAAAATAAAAATCCAAATGAATTGTCAACATGTATACTAGATAGACCAAGACATAGAAAAATTATTGAAGAGTTACAAAATTTGAAAGTAAATATAAAATTAATAACCGACGGAGATGTGTCAGGTGCACTTTTAGTTACAGATAAAAAATATAATATTGATTTATTTCTCGGGATAGGAGGAGGACCTGAAGGTGTATTGGCTGCTTCAGCTTTAGATGCTTATGATTGTTTTTTTCAGGGAAAATTTATATTTGATACAGAAAAAGATATACTTAGAGCAAATGAAATGGGTATTAAAGATTTAGAAAAAAAATATGAATTAAAAGAAATTATATCAGGTGATTCAATTTTTTGTGCTACTGGTGTTACATCGGGTGATTTAGTCTCAGGTATTAAAATACAAGATAATGAGTTTATCTCAGAGACGCTAATTACACATAAATCATCAGGTTTAAAAAAGATAATTCAATTAAAGCAAACAATCTAAATAGAGCTTGATTAATAATTATTTATACAATAAAAAACAGCCTTCTGGTCCCTTCGTCTATCGGTTAGGACACATGGTTTTCATCCATGAAAGAGGGGTTCGATTCCCCTAGGGACCGCCATAATGACTTATTATGTTTATCTAATTATTTCTAAAATCAAAAAAAAAACAATTTCTTATGTAGGATACACTAAAGATCTTAATAAAAGATTAATTTTGCATAACAATGGGAAAGGAGCTAAATTTACAAGAGGAAGATTGTGGAAGTTAGCATATTCAAAGAAATATAGATCAAAAACAAAAGCAATGAGTGAAGAATATAAACTTAAAAAGAATTTTAAATTAAGAAAAACAATTAAATTTAATGCTTAAGTTTAAAAAAATAAAAGGGAATTTTATTCATCCAACTGCTGTGATAAATTGGAATTCTTTAACAATTGGAAAAAATAACATTATTGGTCCATATGTAGTAATTGGTAACAAGGCCCAATGGAAAAATAAAAAGAATAAGGGCAAAATAATCATTGGCAACAACAATGTATTTAATGAGTATGCAAATATTCATTTACCAACCACACTTAAAAAAAAAACATATATAGGAAACGAAAATTATATAATGAATTCAACAACAATTGATCATGATTGCTATTTAGAAAACAATATAACATTAAGTAGCAATGTAATTCTAGGTGGGAATGTACACATTATGAAATATGCTAATTTAGGAATAAAAACAATTGTACATCAGAATCAGGTAATAGGTTCATATTCTATGATAGGCATGGGCTCATTAATTACAAAAAATAAAAAAATAATACCAGGTTACGTTTATTATGGAAAGCCTATTAAAAAAGTGAGAAAAAATAAATTTAGTTTAATAAAAAACAAAATTAATGTTAAAGATCTTCAATTTGAGAATAAAAGATTTAAAAAAATTCTAAGCAATATATGAAAGATATAGCTATTTTATTACCTTATAAAGAAAACTTTACAGAAAATAATGCTGGCGCAGCATCTATATGGGTCAAAGATTATTTAAATAAAAGTAAATTAAAAAAAAAAACTATTGTTTATGGAAATCTAGAAAAAAATAATAAGCCTTTATTAAGAAACTTTAAAAATTTAACCTTAAAAGATTCTTTTATTAAAAAAAATATTTCCTATACCGAAAAATTATATCAAGAATATCTTAAACATAAATTCAAAGTTATTGAAATTCATAATAGACCAGAGTCTTTATTATATTTAATAAAAAAAAAGGTTACCTCAAAACTTATATTTGTTTATCATAATAATCCACAGGATTTAAGATCTTCATATTCAGCAAAGGAAAGAATTTATATTGCTGAAAATACAGATCAAATTTATTTTGTAAGTAAATGGGTTAAAAATAAATTTTTTGAAGATTTACCTTATAAACACAAAAATAATTGTGAAATATTATATCCAGCTATAAGTCCTGTTAAAAAATTTCCAAAAAAAGAAAATTTAATTATTTTTACTGGAAAATTAAATTCCTCAAAAGGTTTTGATATTTACGGAAAAGCAGTACTTAAAATTCTTAAAAAATATAAAAGGTGGAAAGCTTTAGCAATTGGAAATGAACCTAGAGAAAAATTTAATTTTTTTCATGAGAGATTCAAAATTTTAGATTGGGTAAATCATAAAAAAATACTTAATTTTTATAAAAAATCATCAATTTCGGTTGTACCTTCCAGATGGCAAGAACCTTTTGGTAGAACTGCTATGGAGTCTGCTGCTTATGGTTGTGCTACAATTACCTCACAAAGAGGTGGTTTGCCAGAAACATTCGATAATAAATTATTTATAAATAAAGTAAATGAAAACGATCTTTTTAATTTAATTTCTAAATTAATTAATAATAAAAAATTAAGATTAAAAAACCAAAAAAAAAATTGGAAAAATGTAAAACATAAACTTGCTGATCAAATTTCAAAAATTGATACTCTGAAACAATTCTACCTAAATTCAAATTTTATGATTAATAAATCTTTTAATCTTAAAGTTTTACATATTTCAACTTTTGATGAGAGAAATGATCATAGGTTATTTAATATTTCTATTTCAAATAAGCTTTCTAAGGGATTTATTAGAAATGGACACGATGTAATTAATTTCAGTTATAGAAACTTTTTACAAAAATCAATTATTAACAAAAGTAATCAAATAATTAATGAAAAAATACTTAATATTTGTGATAATTATAGACCCAATTTAATTGTTCTTGGTCATAACAATATTTTAGAAAGTACGTCAATTAATAAAATTAAAAAAACTTATTCTAGTAAATTTATACTTTGGTATGAAGATGCCCTTGGTAGAAGAGGTGATGGTCCAAATTGGAGAAATAATCTGAACCTGATTGAAAAAAATAATCAGCTAATCGATAGTTATTATCTAACTACACATCCAGATGAAATAAAGACAAGTATACAAAGAAAAAAACTTAATTTCCTTCCTATACCGGTAGATCCAAATATTGAAAATTTAGAGATATTCAACTGCAAAAATAGATATAAGGATTTATTTTTTGCGTTAAGCCATGGTGTGAATTTTGGAAAACTTAAAAAAGGAAAAAATGATGAGAGAGAAGAATTTATTCAAGAATTAATGAATTTATATCCTGAGATAAAATATAATATACTAGGTATTGCTGATGAAGATCCAAAATGGAATTATGATTTTTTTAAGGAATTATCAAAGTGTAAAATGTCCCTCAATCTGAGTAGGGGACATCCTCTGAAATACACATCAAGTAATAGAATAGCAGCTTTAATTGGAAATGGCATTTATACTTTTATAGATGAAAAAACAAAATTTAATGATTTTTTTAACGAAAATGAAGTAGGTTCATATAAAAATATATTAGATTTAGGAAATAAGATTGAATATTTTTTAAAAAATCCAAAAAAGATAGATGAATATGGTAGAAATGGGAAAGAAAAATATTTTAAACTTTTTAATAATAAAAAAATAGCAAAAGATATTTTAGACAAAACTTTTAGTTAATTTTTTTTAAAGTTTTAAGAATTTTTTTCGCAAAATTTATATCAGTAATAGGATTCTTCTTAGTTTTCACGCATTTAAAAAAATGACGCAATTCGTCTTTTAAAGGGTCATTTGATTTAACTACCGGTGAATAGTTTTTACCATGATATATTTTTGCTTTGGTATTAAAGAATTTAGAGTCAAAGTAAGACATTTTAGGATACTTTGCATATTTATTATAAATTTTAATTTTTTCCTTATCTTTCATTTCATCAAACAAAAGCATCTTAGTACTAGTTATTATTGTTATACGTCTAACTTTGTCAGGATTAAGCCAACTATTATTAATATCTATGTAAATATTTTTAATTCGTGAGCTCAGATTAGATATGTCAGGCAAATTTTTCTTTAAAATTGGGTATGAGTTTTCTTTAATTTTTTTGGGTAATTTATTTAGAAAATAGAAAAGTATACTTAAATCATGAGAAGATAGATCATATGATACACTAACATCATTACGAATTGGACCAAGATTTTGTCTTTGAAATTTAATATATAGTATCTTTCCATTTTTTTTATTCTCGATAAATTTTTTTATATAATTTATATAATTATTATAAATGTAAATATATCCAAACATTAAAGTTTTAGAGTTTTTTGTTGTTGATATTTTGTTTATATCAGAAAAGTTTTTTAGACCTGGTTTTTCAACAAATAAATTTTTTTTACATTTAATTGCTTTTTTAATTAAGGCAAAATTTTTAATCGGTGGTGTTGCTAGAATAATATTTTTAATGTTTTCATTTTTAAAAATATTATTAATTTTTTTTTCTATAATTATATTTTTTGGAAATCTCGATTCTAAAATTTTACTATTTGAATGATTTTCATCAAAAACGAAAAAACTTTTTTTTTTAAGATTAACCAATGTTCTTGCTATATTTGTACCCCAATAGCCACAACCTATTAAAGCAGTATCAATTTTTTTAGTTTTTTTAATCATAAAATTGTAATATTTATCATATTAGAATAGATCACATGGAATTTTCAATTATTATACCAACATATAAAAATTATAATTACTTTAAATTAACAATAGATTCTATTAAAAAAAATTCATCTTTTGCTCATGAGATAATTGTTCATTTAAATGGTATAGATGAGACAACTGAAAACTATCTTAAAAACGAGAAAATTTTATATACAAAGTCATCTGAAAATATCGGTCTCTGTAGTGGCGTAAATAATGCTTATAAACTGAGTTCTAAAAGTTTTATTTTATATTCGCATGATGACATGTATTTTTTGCCTAATTGGGATGATGCTTTAGTAAAGGAAATCAGTTCAATTAATAGCAAAAAATTTTACCTTTCGATGACGCAATTAGCTCCTACGGGCCCTGTTAAGGGAAGTATACAACATATCCAGTTTGATTGTGGAGATACTTTTGAAAATTTTAATGAGGAAAAATTACTTAAAAATTACCATACTTATGCATTTGAAGATCTTCAAGGTAGTCACTGGGCACCACATCTTATTCCAAAAGATTTATGGGAAAAGGTAGGAGGTTTCAGTGAGGAATTTAATCCTGGATTTGCATCAGACCCCGATCTTAATATGAAACTTTGGGTGAAAGGTAATAGAATATTTAAAAGTGTATCAAACTCAAGACTTTATCATTTTGGTTCAGTAACAACTAGAAAAAACACAAATATTTCACCAAATAATGGTAAGAAAACATTTCTTTTAAAATGGAAAATATCTGTAGAGTTTTTTACTAAGCATTTTTTAAGAAGGGGTGAGCTCTATAATGGACCCTTAACAGAACCTATTAAAAATTTAAGTTATTACTATGATTATTTTATTAGTAATGCCAAATATTTAATTGCTAAGTATATTAAATGAAAAAAAAGTTAACTATTCAAATTTCTGAAGGTTTAGGAAACCAATTATTCATGTATGCTTTCGCATATTCGTTATCAAAAAAACTAAATTATGATTTGTATATTGATAACAAAAGTGGTTTTTCTAGAAATAAAAATTTATTAAGAAATCACCAGTTTTATATGCTAAATAATTTTAACATTATAGATAATATAGCTTATGCTAATATGATTTATGATACACCAATGAAAATATTTCAAAAAAAATTGAAATTATTTTTTGATATTTTTTTCCAAAAAAAAAGTTTTTTAATTGAAAAGAAAATAAAATTAGAAAATAAAAAAATAGTTGAGGAATTTATTAATTTAGATAATTCCAAAGTCTCTAATAATTTATATTTACAAGGTAACTTTGAAAATTATAAATATTTTTTAGAATATAAGCACGATTTAGTTAAAATGTTTACTCCAAAAAATCAATTAATAGAGAGTTCTAATCCACTTATTAATAAGATTAAAAACTCAAATTCAATTTCTTTACATATTCGACGAAATAGATTTTCAGATCAACGCGAATTAAAAACTGAAGAAAATATTCAAAAATCTAATATATTTGTTGAAAACATTATTAATTATATAAATAATTCTATTGATTTCATTGAATCAAAAGTTTCAAACCCTGAATATTTTATATGGTCTAACGATCACGTTGATATAGATAATTTGCTGAGTAAATTAAAAATTAGCAAATATACTATCGTTAAAAATAATGTTATTAATGATTTTAATTTATTTAGATATTGCAAACATTTTATTGTAGGCCCTTCTTCATTCCATTGGTGGGGAGCTTGGTTAAACAATAATCCAGATAAAATTTGTATACGTCCATCAAACATCAATCCTTCAAACAATAAGAATTTTTGGCCAGATGATTGGGTGTCTATATAATTAAATTTTGATCTTATTTAACGCGTTGTTTTTAAACAAATTTGCTTCTTGAATATATCTTCTAACCATTTGTGTAGTTTTATGTCCTGTCATTGCCATTATACTTCTTTCATCTGCACCTATTTCTGCAGTTGATGTTGCAAATCCTGATCTTAAACTATGACCTGCATACTTACTGTTATCTAAACCTGCTATCGAAGCGTATTTTTTAATAGTAAGTGCTACTGTTTTATCAGATACTTTAAATACCTTGCCATTTTTTATATTTGAATATTCGATCCATTTTTTTAAGGATATGACAGGGCAATAAGTTTTATTTTCAAAGTAGGGGATTGCCTTTGTTAACCCTATACCTGTTTGGTCAGTTTTAGATTTTGTTACAGTTAATTTTACTCCTTCTTCTACAAAATCTACATCTTCATATTCAATCGATACAAGTTCAGATCTTCTAAAGCCTCCAGCGAAGCCAATTAATATTAAAGCTTTGTTTTGGTATTTCTTTGATTCATTCTTTTCTTCATCTATTACATTAATTATTTTTTTTAAATCATTGATTAATAAAGGTTTTTTTGATGTTTGTTTAACTCCCAATTTTCTTTTAATACCCATAATATTTTCAGTAATAACTGGATGTTTAGTGTCAATGTAATGCCCTTTTAATCTATGAACTACTTTGATAGACGCTATTCTTCTCTTTAAAGTACTAAATTTTGAGAATGAACTTAAATGGGTGAGGTATAAAGCTATTATCTTTGGTTCTGTTGGTAATGAATTAAATCCATTCTTTGCACAAAAGCTTGAAAAGTCTTTAAAATCTGCCTGATAAGCTCTCAAAGTATTTTGAGCTTTAGAATTTTTCAAATTTTTTAACGTTTCAATTTCTAAGTTTTTTATGTCAGTAATTAATTCATTCATAAAAATTTCCGATAACCATTAATTATCGGAAATATAATATAACTCATTTAATAAGTCAAGCAATTAATATAAAAGATTTTTAATGCCAAGATATGTAATTATAGGTCTAGTTGTTATTGTAGGAACATTTCTAATTATGAATTATTGGCCAAAATTAAAAAACCAAACAAAAACCCGAATATTAATGGGCATATTTGGAATCTTTTTTATAAGCATATTTGTCCTCTTATTTTTATTAATGTATTAGGAAACTTTGATTGATATTTTTAGTATAATTATTGCTGGTATTTTTTCGTGCATAATTCTTGATATTTTGGGGTTTTTAATGAAGTTTTTGGGTATTCCTGAACCTTCCTGGGCTGTCGTTGGTCGATGGACCTATTATATGCTTAAAAAAGCCAAATTTTATAACCCTAATATTGCAGAAATGGCTTCGTTCAAATATGAGGTCGTTCTAGGTTGGCTATTTCACTATTACTTATCAATTTGTTGGGCTATTATTTATTACTTTTGTTTTATATTAATTGGTTTTAAAATGTCCTATTTTTCAGGCTTCATATTTGGGGCTCTAACTACTTTAGCTCCATTATTGATATTTTTGCCATTTACTGGACAAGGTATATTTGCCAGAAATACAAATATACCTCTAAAAACCTCATTAATTTTTTTAATTAGACATTCAATTTATGGAATTGCTATGTATGAAGGTTTTAGATGGTTCAATTAAGCAATGAAAAAAGTTATCCCCACTATTCACTAATTTTAGAAAAAAAATAAAAAAACAATCAAAAAGTGATTAATACAACTTATTATTATTGGTATTGTTGCAGTAATTAAGAGGCAACTCTTAACTGACCGACTGGGGAAATGCCGAGAGGACCAAGCCAGGAGGCAGAAAGCTTCGCAGAGTAGCGCTAAAATTGTGAGGCGGGAGGCATGGCGGTAGCGCCTACAACGACGTGCCAAAACAACTGTTCTTTGCACTGTAAAAGGTGCAAGGAAACAGGGGTTTTTAAGATGAAAGGTACATTTTTTCAAAAAAAAGTTTGGAACTATTTAAAAACTATCCCAAAAGGTCAGGTTAGAACTTATAAACAAGTAGCAATAGGCATTAAAAGACCAAAATCGGCCCGTGCAGTTGCTAATGCATGTGCTAAAAACCCTTATGCACCCCAAATACCGTGTCATAGAGTAATTAGATCAGATGGAGGGCTTGGAGGTTACTCTGGAATAGGTGGAATCAAGAAAAAGCTCCGATTACTTAGATCTGAGAAAGTAAGTATTTAACCCCTTTTAGAAGTTATTTTCTGTCTAAAAAGTTAACAAAATCAACGTTTTTTTAACATTTTAATTAAAATTCATGTTAAGAGCATAATTCACCCTTCAGTTGTAGCATTTAGCACAGTCTGCTAAAATTAGACCCCTCTATGTCCGTTTAAATGCCATATTCAGTTTATGCATTGCTCTATTATTAAACAATATCAACACTCTTAAATTGCCCTATTTAATACATTCTTATAATTTTTAATCTTTAAAATCAGAAATAGTTCATTCAAAAACCTCTATTTTATGCCATTTTTTATATTTTAAGCTATTTTTGAGAGAAATATAAAAAAATTATCCTTAATTTAAATACTAGAATAACAATATTTTAATTAATAATGCTGGCTATATTGATTAATTAAACCATTTTTTATTAATACAAATAATGTAATAATTACAATAGTTTAAAACTTATACTTAAAGTTTTACATTAGTAATTAGTAAATAATTGATACCTAATATTAAAATTTAGAATTATGATAGGCTCCTCTTCTCGCAATGTAGATACCAGAAAAAACGATTATAAACAACCCAAGGAAGGTCCAATTATCTGGGAAATCACTAAAGAAATAATAGCCAATTATAATATTAGTAATAATTTCAAAGTAGCTAAAAGGAGCAAGTTTAGACGCATCGGCATATTTAAGGGATAATATGAGGAAAAAATGACCTACACAAGCAAATACACCAATAGCACCTAATAATGACCACTGATTTAACGTAGGGGCAACCCAAACAAATGGCATCGTTAAAGATATAATTATCGCCCCCACTACACCAGTTAACAAAAGCGTTAACAAAGGATTGTCTGATTTACTTAACTTACGTGTAATAATTAAATAAAATCCATACATAATACCTGTACCTAGCGCAGCAAAACTTGCTAAATTTATTTCTACAAAACCAGGTCTAATAACAAGTAGAGATCCCAAAAAACCAATTATTACAGCTAACCACCTTTTATATCCAACTTTTTCTCCTAACAGAATTGGTGAAAATGCAGTCACTACTAATGGAGCTATAAATGCAAGCGTTAATGCTTTTGCTAATGATATTATTGATATTGAATAGAAAAAACAAACATTTGCTATTAAAAGTAATAATCCTCTTAAAATTTGTAATTTAGGTTCACTTGTCCAAACAAGATTTTTTCTAAAAAGAAAAAACATTACAGGCAAAGTAAAAACTACTGTAAAAAAATACCTTCCCCAAGTAATTTGTAAAACCGGAAGATCGGCACTAAGGTATTTAGCTATACCATCCATTATTGGCAACATTACCCAAGCCAATAAGTTAAAAGCTATAGCCTTCATTAAGGAAAGAAACTTAATGCTATGAATACAATAATTGGAATAGTTACAAATGAAATAACTGTTGATACAAAAATCATACTTGCCACATTATCTACGTTCTCTTTAGGTGAATACATTGAACCAACAAGAAAATTTAGAATTGCGCTAGGCATAGAACATTGAATTAATAATACGCCAGCGGCAAAACCACTTAAATTGAAATAATAAATAATTGCAAAACCAACAGCTGGACCTAAAATAACTCTAGCAAATGATGAAATTAATGATCTTTTTAAAGAAAAAACTTTAAGACGAGTAAGTGCAATTCCTAAAGACATTAAAATTAGAAATATAGTAGCATACATTAATAAAAATGTAGTATTTTCAACAAATACGGGAAGCTCTATATTAAAATAAAGCAATAATACAGATATAATAATCGTATAAAAAGGTGGGCTTTTTAAAATTACATCAAAACTAAATTTTCTATCAGCTAAAAAAACACCAACAGTGAAATGAAAAAGAATAATTAATGCTGTTATTGCAGCAGCTACACCTAATCCGTCAAAACCATATGCAAAAAGACATATGGGAAAACCCATATTACCAGTATTTGGCATCATAAAAGGTGGCAATTCTCTAATAATGTCCTTAGATTTTATAAAATATAAAAAAATAACTCCTATAACTGCAAAACCACATATAGCTATTAAGTAATACCAAAAATAATCAACAAAGGTTTGAAAATTTATATTTTTAACATTTAAAGCATAAATAATCATCGCGGGTGAACCGACATTTGCCGCAAAGTTAGTTATAAATTTTGTATCAAATTTTTTATCTTTTTTACCAACAAAGTACCCAATACCTATTATGAAAAAAACAGGAAATATTACTTCAAAAAGTTTAATATATATTTCCATTAAAATAATCTTATAAGGACTGGTTTTTTGATAATATTCTTAATTGAATTTATTGATCTTAAACATTTTTTTGAGTTATTTTCTTTTACACTATGAGTAATAATTATTATCGAGGCCTTCTTCTTTACATTATCAGGTATCTGTATTAATCTTTGAATAGAAATCTTATACTTTGCTAGATGTTTTGTAATTTGAGACAAAACGCCAGGTTTATCTTTAACTTCAAATCTTAGGTATAGAGAATTTTCGTAGTTATTATTATCGTATATACGAGCATTCTCTCTAGCATTATTTGGTAATCCAAATGGAAATTTAATATTACCTCTTAATATTGATAACAAATCAGACATCAAAGCAGATGATGTTGGTCCAGGACCAGCACCCTCCCCTTGTAAAACTGACTCGCCTACTGGCATTCCCTCAAGAATAACGGCATTCATAACACCACTAACATTTGCTATATAAGTATTTTTCTTAACTAAGCATGGATGTACCCTTTCAAAAAGCTTGTTATTTACAATCTCAGTTATCCCTAAAAGCTTAATTCTTAAATTTAGTTGATCTGCCAAATCAAAATCATTACTCTCAATATTTTCAATACCCTCCATTAGACAATTTGATTTAGAAATTTTTTTATTAAAAGCTAATGCAGAAAGAATTTTTACTTTTGCTAAAGTATCATAACCATTTAAATCTAATTTTGGGTTTCCTGGTTCTGCATATCCAAGATCTTGGGCTTTTTTTAATACATTTTTAAATGTATCTCCTGTTTTTTCCATTTGAGTTAAAATATAATTACAAGTACCATTAAGTATTCCATATATTTTATAAATTTTGTTTGTAGCCAATCCTTCTTTAATTGTTCTTAAAATTGGTATACCTCCACCAACAGAAGCTTCAAATTCAAGATTTACTTTATTTTTTACAGCCAAACTTGACAAACTCTCTCCATGTTTTGCTATTAGGGCTTTGTTTGGTGTAATAACGTGTATCTTATTTTTAATCGCTTTCTCAACAACTTTCTTTGAAATGCCATCTGAAAGTCCTATACATTCAAATATAATATCTATTTTTTTTTCAGAAATAATTTTTAAAGGATCTGAGAAAAAAATATTTTTATTAATTTTGAATTTTCTTTTTTTGTTTTTATTTTTTGCACTTATAGCAACTATATTAATAATTTTACCTGTTTTTTTTTGTATTTCTTTTCTTTTAGTTAGTATTTCTTTATAGAGATAGGAACCAATTTGGCCTAAACCTATGATTGCTATATTATATGTTTTTTTCATTTATCTATATTTGGATAATTTTTTGATTTATTGTAATTTTCGAGTTTTTTCTTGTATTCATTTATACTTAAGTCAAAAAAATTACTAAAATCTACAGATTTGGATATATTCTTTTTATTATCTTGGGAACATGAGTTTAATAATATTAATATTATTATAAATAACCTTATCACTGAATACCTTCTCTTTCACTAAAACCAAATCTTAAATTCATATTTTGAACTGCTTGACCTGATCCACCTTTAATTAAATTATCTATAACAGATAACAAAATAATCTTCTCTTTATACTTTGACTTGCACACAGATATAATACATTTATTTGTTCCCATTACATCGTTAGTGCTTAAAAAAGTATCCTTATTTGCAATTTTTATAAATGATTTACCCTTATAAAATCGTCTAAGCACACTTATTACTTTATTTTGATTTATATTTTTGTTCAAATCAATGTAAATGGTACTTAGTATACCTCGAAACATTGGAGTTAAATGCGGTGTAAAGGTAAATTTAATATTTTTATTTGAATGCAAATTAAGCTCTTGTAAAATTTCTGAATTATGACGATGCAACGAAATTCCATAGACGCTCATAGACTCATATAGATTCTTATCTTTAAATTTTTTATGCACACCTCTACCAGCACCTGAATATCCTGATTTAGAATCAATAATAATATTATCTGTTTTAATTAAGTTATTTTTAACTAATGGAACTAATGGTAGTAGTATTGAGGTTGGATAGCAGCCAGGACAAGATATAATTTGATAATTGTTTAATTTAAATTTTGATAATTCAGGTAAAAGATAAATACTTTTCTTAATATTTTGTATAGCTGCATGTTTTTGTTTGTACCATTTAAAATAATTATTAGAATTTCTTAGTCTGAAGTCACCTGATAAATCGATTAAAACATTATGTTTATTTAATTTTTTTGAAATAATTTGAGCCTCACCATTTGGTAAAGCAGAAAAAATTATATCACACTCATTAATTTTAGATTTTGTAATTTTTGTAATTTTAGGAAGTTTAGATTTTATTGATTTATCAAAATCTGTTATTTTTTTTCCTACTGAACTATTTCCACACAAATATTTTATTTTTATCTTTTTATGATTAACTAGATTTTTAATTAATTCGTTTCCTAGATACCCTGTAGCTCCAGCAATTAAAACATTCATTTTGGACATTTTTAACTATACCAGTTTATATTGAAAAAAAAATTATCTTTTAGAAAACTGAAAACTTCTTCTAGCTTTTCTATGGCCGTATTTTTTTCTTTCTACAGCTCTAGAATCTCTTGTGGTTAATTTCTCTTTTTTAAGAGTAGATTTACTTTCTGAGTCCATCATAACTAAAGCTTTTGAAATACCGTGGACCATCGCTCCTACTTGACCAGTTAACCCCCCACCTTTGACTTTGCATTTAACATCGTATGAAGTTGCTTGGTTTAATATTTCAAAAGGTCTTAATAATTGCATCTTATGATTAGCTCTCTTAAAATAAGTGTCATAATCTTTACCGTTTACTATAATTTTACCTGTACCTTTTTTAAGCCAAATTCTAGCAATTGAAGTTTTTCTTTTACCAGTTGCGTATTTACTATCTTTAAAATTTATGTCTGCTTCCATATTAGTTTCTAATAATATTTTTGATGTTCATTTTTCCTAAATCTAGAATTTGAGGATTTTGAGCTGAGTGAGGATGTTGTTCACCTGAGTATATCTTTAATTTTTTTAATTGATTTCTAGCTAGAACACCGCCTGGAAGCATTCTTTTAACAGCTAATTTTAAAATTTCCTCTGGTTTATTCTTTTCGCTAAGTTTCTGTGGCGTAATCTCTTTAATACCACCAGGATATCCAGTGTGCTTATAATATTTTTTGTTTTGAAATTTACTTCCTGTAAACTTTATTTTCTCTACATTCTTTACTATTACAAAATCACCATGGTCAACATGAGGTGAAAATGTATTTTTATTTTTTCCTCTAAGTATTTTCGTTATAATTGCTGCTAATCGACCAACAACAGCATTTTTTGCATCAATTTCCACCCAATTGGATTTAATTTCAGATTTTTTTAAAAATTTAGTCATTCGCTGGGATTAATACTTTTAATTATTTCGTATGTCAATTAATAGGTTGTATTTTATCGACAAAAAAACCTTAAAAGACAGGGTTTTTTTTTAAAATTGGACATTCAAATCAGCTGTAATAAAATAAAATTATAAAAAGGGAGGAAATTAATGACAAAACAAACTAAAAATCCGGAAACTATTGCATTACACGGTGGTGATTATAGAAGTGATCCTGCTACTACTGCTGTAGCGGTTCCTATATATAGAACGACATCTTATCAATTTAACAATACAGGCCATGCTGCAAACTTATTTGCATTAAAAGAATTTGGAAACATTTACACAAGAATAATGAATCCAACAAATGACGTACTTGAAAAAAGAGTTGCAGCTTTAGAGAACGGTTTAGCTTGCGTAACAGTTGGATCAGGACAAGCAGCATCAACATTTGCAATTGTAAATGTGTGTCAGGCTGGAGATAATTTTGTGAGTTCAACTGATCTTTACGGTGGTACAGTAAACTTGTTTACCCACACATTAAAAAAGTTAGGTATAGAAGTAAGATATGCTGATCCCTCAGATCCTAAAAACTTTGAAAAAGCGATAGATGAAAAAACTAGATGCTTTTATGCAGAAACTTTACCAAATCCAGCTTTACGTGTTTTCCCAATAAAGGAAGTATCAGATATAGGTAGAAAACATAATATACCTTTAATAATGGACAATACCGCTGCGCCAATTATTTGTAAACCTCTTGATCACGGTGCTGCAGTAGTAGTTCATTCGTTAACAAAATTTATTGGTGGACATGGAACAGTAATTGGAGGATGCTTAGTTGATGGTGGTAATTTTGATTGGACAGCAGATCCTAAAAGACAGCCTTTGTTCAATGAACCAGATATGAGTTATGGTGGAGCAAAATGGGGTGAAGTAGTTCCTCAACTAACTGGTGCCAACGTTTCATTCGCTGTTAGAGCAAGAGTGTGTTTACTAAGAGACTTAGGGGCACCTTTAGCTCCTGATAATGCTTGGGGAATAATTCAAGGTCTTGAAACAGCTCCTTTAAGAATGCAACAACATTGTTCTAATGCAGCAAAAGCTGTTGATTTTCTTCAGAAGCATAAAAATGTTGAGCGTGTAATCTATCCTACTCTTCATAAAGGTGCGATTGGCGATAGGACTAAAAAATACTTTTCTGGTGGAAATGGAGCCCTGGTTGGAATTGAAGTTAAGGGTGGTGTTGAAGCTGGTAAAAAATTTATTGAAGCTTTAAAAATGTTTTACCACGTTGCAAATATTGGTGATGCAAGAAGTCTAGCTATTCACCCAGCAACAACAACACATAGTCAATTGACACCTGAAGAACTTTTAGCTGCTGGGGTAACACCTGGTTATGTTAGACTTTCAATTGGGATAGAACATCCAGATGATATTATTGCTGATTTGAAACAAGCTTTAGATGCATCGGGAAAACCAAGTCTAAAGGCTGTTAGTTAGAAACTTTTTTATTTAAATATAAAAAATAAATACAAGAACTAACTAAAAAAATAGAGCTTATCTGGTGCATAGATGCTAAGTAAATCTGTGCACCATTTAATAGTGTAAAAATCCCTAAAATAACTTGAATTATAAGAAAAATACCAACAAAGTTAATTGGACGGTATAATCTTTTAATTTGATTAATATAAATTTTAAAAAAAATAAAAAAATAAACAACAATTATTAAATAAGCTAGGTTTCTATGTATAAATTGAACTAGAGATGCATCGTTAAAAGCTGATAATGATAGTAAGTTGGATATGTTATTATCATCAGGAAAAAAATTTGATCCCATTTTAGGCCAAGTATTATATATGGTACCAGCGTCCATTCCAGACACAAATGCACCAATTGATATTTGTATAAATAAAATTATTAAAAAAAAAAGAGCAAGATTAAAATTAATTTTTTTATCAGGAGTAATTAGACTTTTAAGATCTAAATAATTCCAGAAAATTAGTGAAAGTATGATAAAAGCTATCATCAAATGAACAGCTAATCTATAATGACTAACATCAACCCTATCAACCAAACCACTAGAAACCATATACCAACCAATAAATCCTTGAAAACAAATTAATATAAAAATTAAGTATAAATTAATCATTTTTTTAAAACTTGTTAGGTAAGTAAAATAAATTAATGGTATTAAAAAAGAAATTCCAATAAATCTTCCAAGAAATCGATGTATCCACTCCCACCAAAAAATTACTTTAAATTCATTCATAGTCATGTCGTAGTTTTGTACTTTAAATTCTGGAATTTTCTTATAAAGATCAAAATACTTGTTCCAATCATTTTCGCTCAAAGGTGGAAGAAAACCTGCAAATAACTCCCATTCAGTTATAGATAGACCAGAGTCTGTAAGTCTTGTAAGTCCTCCTACTATGATCATTATAGATATGATCCAAAACATAAATAAAAGCCAAGAAGAAATATTTTTCTTGATAGTAATATTCTCTATATACATAATTAAATAAATATATTATTTTTTATTAAAACCAATTGAATAAATGTCGCCAAAAAATAAAAAAAAACTTAATGTTTTAAGAGTAAAGCTTGATAAATTAGATAATAAGTTAATGAATGTTATTAAAATAAGGACGAACTTAGTCAAAGAGGTTGTTAAACTTAAAGAGTATAAAAATGAGATAGTTGATAAGAAGAGAATATCAGTAATCTTAAAAAAAATTAAGAAAAAATCTATATCAAAAAATATTGACCCTAAAATAACTAATAGAATATGGAAAAATATGATTTGGTCATATATTAATTACGAAAGAAAAATTTTTAAAAAAAAATAAATTATTTGCTATGGGGTGGTAATTTTTTTTCCACAAAAATTTCGTGTTTTCTTGTTGATGGATTGTATTTTCTGGCTTTAAGTTTAACTTTGGCTTTCTCACCACCTGCTGGTTTTTTTACATAATAAAAAAAAGGACTATCTGGTTTAGATTCTGGTACAAGTCTAACCTTCACATGTGTTTTTTTTGCCATTTAATAGTCTTTCTTTAATTTTTTTAAAATACTCGAAATTTTACTTAATCTTAATTTTAAATTTTTATTTGGATTATTTATAGGTAGATTTAGTCTATCGTCAAGATCAAATTTTTGACTGTTAAGAATTTTTTTTACACCTTTTATAGTCATACCTTTATCTTTTAATAAGTATTTAATTCGCATTAATAAATCGACAGTATCTTTATCATAGTACCTCCTTCTATTGTTAAATATTACAGGTTTAATTTGCTTAAATTGTTTTTCCCAAAATCTCAAAATGTATGTATTTAATTTACCATTTTGGCTATTTTTTAGTTTTAATATTTCTGCAACTTCGCCAATAGATTTATAAGCACTATTCAGCTTTTTAGACATGATTGTTTATAAAATTTTTAAATTCTTTAGAGGGTTTAAACTGCACAACACTCCTCTCTGATATAATTTCTTTTTGTTTAGTTTTAAAGTTATATCCTGGTCTACTTTTTTTAATTTTTAAAACAAAGGTTCCAAAATTTGAAATTTTTAGCTTTTTATATTTGATTAAATTTTCAACAATTTGATCCAATATGTCATCAAATATGTTTTCAGAAATTTTTTTTGAAAAACCTATCTGCATATATATTGAATTAATTATATCTTTTTTTGTAAGATTAATTCTCACGATATATATTATTTTTAATTTTATTTATTAAATCACCTTTAACTATTTTTTCACAAACAGAAAGTGAGTTAGAAAACCCAACATAATCTGTTGCACCATGACTTTTGATCACCGGAGAATCTAATCCAATAAAAATTGCTCCATTGTAAAGCCTTGGATCTAACCTTTTTTTAAAGCTTTTTAAGTTAAAGTAATTAATTAAACCTGAAAATTTGCCTAAAATATTATTTTTAAAAACTTTTTTTAGTTCATTTGTAATAAAATTAGCTGTTCCCTCTGCTGTTTTTAATGCGACATTCCCTGTAAATCCATCAGAAACTATTACATTAACATCACCATTCATTAATTCATTACCTTCAATAAAACCCTTAAATTCAAAATCCGAATTCACAATTTTTGACATTTTTTGATAAGTATTCTTTAAAAGTTCGCTTCCCTTAATTTCTTCAGAACCAATATTTAGTAATGCAACTTTAGCTTTATCATTTGGATATAATGATTTAAATATAGAAGCACCCATAATTGAAAAATCAATTAAGTTTTTTTCGTTACATTCAATATTTGCTCCAAGATCCAGGACAACACTCATACCGATTTTATTTGGCCACAAGGCAGATAGTGCTGGCTTATCTATATTTTCAATCATTTTTAAATTTAGTTTTGAAATGACTAATAACGCACCAGTGTTACCAGCAGATATGACGATATCAGCTTTTTTATCTTTAACACTTTCTATAGATAGCCACATGCTTGTATTTTTACCTCTTTTTACTGCCTCTAATGGTGTATCTTTTCCTTCTACAAAGTTTTTTGTATCAATAATATCATAAGAACCTTTATCTAAAGATTTAGGAATATATTTTGAAATAATATCTTTATTC
The DNA here is from genome assembly GCA_902560565.1 of uncultured Pelagibacteraceae bacterium. Classification (GTDB taxonomy): domain Bacteria; phylum Pseudomonadota; class Alphaproteobacteria; order Pelagibacterales; family Pelagibacteraceae; genus Pelagibacter. The sequence goes on from CACEMG010000006.1 coordinate 19,586, forward strand.
CCAAAAATTAAATATTTAATATTTTTGGATTTTTTATTGTGGTCACTTATGCCATCAATAATTTTTTTTGGAGATCCATCTCCTCCCATTGCATCAACTGCAATTTTAATTTTATTATCCATTAATAAATTATAAATTATTTATTCTTTAGGGTCTAAGATTTGTCTGCCTTTATACATGCCAGTTTTAAGATCTAAATGATGAGAGAGACGATATTCACCACTTTTTTTATCTTCAATTATATTTTTTGAAGAAACTCTGATATGAGACCTTCTTTTACCAGCTCTTGATTTTGAGGTTTTTCGTTTAGGTACAGCCATAATTAAATTTTATGATTAATTACACCCTTTATGAAAGAATTAAAAGAATTTTTTTTTAAAAATATACAATATTTATCGAAATATTTAACTAAATCTGAAATCTCACCCTCATAACTCAAAAAATTCTGAAATATAAGTTTCTTCTGGTCAATTTTTAAATTATCCCACTGATCTATTTTTTCTAATATTGAATAAAGTGAATTTACATATGTCTTCATTTTTTTATTTATAGACGCGTCTCCATAACCTATTTCTCTAATACTTGTCTCAAGTTCTTTGAATATATAATCAAATACTTCTTGTAAGGTTTCTTTTTTTTGCGTTTTTTTATATTCTTTCAAGAAGAAACTAAAGTGAAATAAAAAAATGATTAACCTATCAGAAAATGTGTCATTTTTTGTAAAATTACTAAATATTGATTTATTTCTAGTGAAATGAACCAAATTGTTATAAATATTAAAGTAATTTTTTTTTAACATGAGAATAGTATTTTTTATTTCTTTTTTTATTTTTATTTTAAGTTGTTCATTTAATAAAGTGGTTAATCATCACGGTGTACACTTTTTAGAGAAAAAGCACGAGAAATTAACAGTAAATAAATCAAATAAAAATGATATTTTGCAGCTTTTAGGTGAACCATCAACTAAAAGTACATTTGATAGAGATATGTGGATATATATTGAACGGAAAATATCTACCGGAAAGATATATTATCTTGGTAAAGAAAAACTAATAGTTAATAACGTTCTTGTTTTAGAGTTAAATAATATGGGTCTTTTAGCATCAAAAGAATTATACACAAAAGAAGATATGAAAGATTTAAAGTTTGCAGAAAACTCAACAGATCCGTCGTATCGAAAGAGATCATTTGTTTACGATTTTTTATCAAGTATGAGACAAAAGATTAATGACCCACTTGGAAAACGTAAGAAAAACTAAATAATATTTTTTTATTATTAGCCAGCTATTACAGCAAGCAGTAATAAAGCTACTATATTAGTAATCTTAATCATTGGATTTACCGCTGGACCAGCTGTATCTTTATATGGATCACCTACCGTGTCTCCAGTTACAGCAGCTTTATGAGCTTCTGAGCCCTTGCCTCCAAAATTTCCATCCTCAATATATTTTTTGGCGTTATCCCATGCTCCTCCACCGGCTGTCATAGAAATTGCAACAAATAAACCTGTAATAATTACCCCTAATAACATTGCTCCTACAGACGATAGAGCTGCGACCTGTCCACCAATTGGTAAAATTATTAAATATAAGACAATAGGAGATAGAACTGGTAATAAAGAAGGAACTATCATTTCTTTTATTGCTGCTTTTGTAAGTAAATCAACTAATCTGCCGTAATCTGGTTTGGATTTTCGCTTCATTATTCCTGGAATTTTCTTAAACTGTCTTCTTACTTCAACAACTACAGCTCCACCTGCTCTTCCAACGGCCTGCATTCCCATAGACCCAAACAAATATGGAAGCATGCCACCAACTAATAAACCAACTACAACAAACGGGTTAGACAAATCGAATGTTACAATAATACCCTCAAGTTGAGAGCCTGCAACTTTAGAAAAATGTTTTATATCTTCTGTGTAAGCTGCAAACAAAACTAATGCTCCTAAGCCAGCAGATCCAATTGCATAACCTTTCGTTACAGCTTTAGTAGTATTACCAACAGCATCTAAGGCATCTGTTGTTTTTCTTACATTTTTCGGAAGATTAGACATTTCAGCAATTCCACCAGCATTATCTGTTACTGGACCATACGCATCTAGTGCAACAACCATACCAGCAAGAGCCAACATAGTAGTTACAGCAATGGCTATACCAAAAAGACCAGCAATATAATTTGTTAAAAGAATTCCACCAACAATAATTAAAGCAGGTACTGCAGTAGCCTCCATAGATACTGCTAAACCTTGAATAACATTAGTGCCATGACCTGTTGTTGAAGATGATGCAACACTTTTCACTGGTCTGTAGTTTGTACCAGTATAATATTCGGTAACCCAAATTATTAAACCAGTTATAGCCAAACCAATAACACCACAAACATATAAATTCATACCGGAAAATGTTTTATTAGAAACAGTGTATGAATTTTCTAAACCTAATACATAATCTGTAATAGGATATAAAATCACTAAAGAAGTTATAGCAGTTACTATAAAACCTTTATATAAAGCTGCCATTATATTTTTTGATTTTCCTAATTTAACAAAAAAAGTTCCAATAATTGATGTAAGTATGCAAGCGCCACCAATAGATAATGGATAAACCATCATATTTAAATCACCTTGAAAAAAAATTGAGGACAATACCATTGTTGCTACAATGGTAACTGCATAAGTTTCAAATAAATCAGCAGCCATACCAGCGCAATCGCCTACATTATCACCAACATTGTCAGCTATTACAGCTGGATTTCTTGGGTCATCTTCAGGAATTCCAGCCTCTACTTTTCCTACTAAGTCTGCACCAACATCTGCTCCCTTGGTAAATATACCACCGCCCAACCTAGCAAATATCGAAATTAATGATGCACCAAAACCAAGTGCAACAAGAGCGTTTACAATTTCTCTCTCATCAACATTAAAAGACAATAATAAATAATAATAAACAGCAATAGATAAAAGAGCTAAACCTGCCACAAGCATACCTGTGACTGCACCAGATTTAAAAGCAATTGATAGTCCTTGAGGTAGACCTTTTCTAGATGCTTCCGCTGTCCTTACATTAGCTTGTACCGATACAAGCATACCTACGTAACCAGCTAAGCCTGATAATGTTGCTCCAATTAAATAACCTAAACCAACTAAAATACTAAATGCATAACTAATAATAATCAATACTACAATGCCGACGATTGCGATTGTTTTATATTGTCTGTTTAAATAAGCTCTTGCTCCGACTTGTATGGCAGAGGCAATCTCTTGCATTTTGCTATTACCAGAACTTGAACTTAAAATATTTTTACCAGTAAAAAAACCGTAAACAATTGATAATAATCCTGACAAAATTATTAATTTTAGAATGTGCGATGCTGAATCTTCCATAAATCCTTTTAATTAAAGTTAATTAGTTATTCTTAAAAACTCGCACATTACAAAAAAAAAGACAAAAGGCAATATTTAACTTTCTAAAACTTATGTGAATATCCTTTATATTTAGCTAGTTTTAACGATTTATTGCCTAACTTTAATATATTGCTTTTGTAACTATTATTAATTTTTCCAATAATAGTAATTTTTTGATTCATTTTTTGTGCAATAGTACTTATTTTTCGACGATTTTTTTTTGATGATGTAAATAATAATTGATAATCATCTCCATTAAATACAAGTTCTTGCTTTTTTTTATTATAATTTTTCAAGTAAGTAGTTAGATTTCTTGATATTGGAATTGAATTTAGGTCTATCTCAAAAGAAAGATTTTGTTTATTAATTAGTCTATACATATCAGAAATTAAACCATCAGAAATATCAATAGAAGTATTAGCAAAGTTTTTTAACGTTTTTGAAAAATGAAAGGGAATTTCAGGGCAATAATATTTATTAATAAAATATTTTTGGAATTTTTTTGGTCCTATTTTGTTATTTTTAATAAATTTAAGTCCTAAAAAACTATCGCCAAGATTACCAGTTACGTATATGTCGTCTTGAATTTTAGCTTTATTTCTTTCTATAATTGATTTTGAAAAACCAATAGTTGTAACTGTAAAAGTTGGAATTTTCGAGTATACAGTATCACCACCACCGATTTTAATAGAATATTTTTTTTGTTCTTCTTTTAATGATTTTGAAATTAAGGAAAGATTTCTTTTAGTGAATGTATTTTTGTTACCTCCACCAGATAAGAAATAATATTTTGGGATTACACCTTTACATATAATATCAGATAATGACGATCTTATAATTTTTTTAATTATAAGGTATGGGTATTTAAATCCTTTAAAATGAACATTAGAATTATATGTATCAATAGATATTACCATTCCACTTTTACTATCAAAAAAAACATCGTCATTTAGATTTTTAGCGGCAGGATTTTTTTTTGATAAAACTTTAAAATAATCATTTATTATTTTAAATTCATTCATAATTTTTTCTAATACTTTTTCCCAATGTGTCAATTATCGAATGAAGGAATTTTGTTTGATAAGAATTTAAAAAGTAATTTGATGCATCTAAATACTCCTTTATAATGATTTTCATTGGAGTTTTAGATTTATACAAAAATTCAAAAATTGCTGCTTTAATTATAATTATAAATATTTTATCCATTTTTTTTATGTTATAATTTTTTTCTAAAGTTAATAGCTCGTCATTAATTACTTCATCTCTCTCAATTGTTCCGTTTACAACATCTTTAATGAATTTTTTAAATCTGTGTTTAGGAAACGTGATTATTTCATCTTTATTAAATAACTTTCCATACAACTTTTGTATAATTATTACTCTAGAATTCATTTTGCTTTTAGTACCATTCATAAATTATTGATTAATAATAGATACAACAGCATTTGAAGCCTCAGACCCTTTTTTCATTCTCGCTCTAGCTTGCTTTATACTAAGACATGTTAGTATTCCATTACCTATAGGTTTTTTACTATCAACCGCCAGATGCATAATTGCATTTGTTGAGGCATATGAAATGAAATCAAAGTGTGGTGTTTGACCTTTTATTACACACCCTAAAGCTATAAAACCATCATATTTCTTAATATTTTTTGATATTGTTACAGGAATCTCAAATACACCAGGTACTCTAACTATTTTAATTGAAAAAGAATTTTTAAGTTTTGATTTCGCTGATTTTAAAAGTCCATTTGAAATATCTTTGTAATAATCAGCTAAAACAATTAAAATTTTTTTTTTCATTTTATAATTTCCTGTCTTATTATTTTAAGCCCAAAACCTTCTAAACTCACTATTTTCTTTGGTGATCTTGTTACTAAGATCATATTTTTTATATTTAGTGATTTAATCATTTGTGCACCAATGCCATAGTTCCTAATCATTTGATCTGATTTTTTTAAATTTTTATTATTTTTATACGCTGTTAAAGTTTGAGTAACAGACTTTAAATTCGTATCTTTAATAAATACAAGAACACAATTATTAAAGTTTTTAAAATATTTAATTGTTTTATTAAATAAATCTGGGAACTTTTTACCCATTAAATAATTTTGAACTAAATTTGAAGAAATTACTCGAACCCTAATATTATTCCTTGGAGAAATCTTTCCCTTTATTAATGCAAAGTTTTCTGATCCATCGAGAATATTTTCAAAAATTTTAATTTTATATTTTTGATTAAGTATTTTAATTGTATCTGTTTTTTTTAATTTAACTAATTTTTCAACTTTCAATCGATAAGAAATCAGATCGTCTATTCTTCCAATTTTTAATTTATGGTTATTTGCAAAATCAATTAATTCTTTGCCTTTTGTCATCTTACCATTATCGTTCATTATTTCGCAAATAACACCTGACGGGTTTTTCTTTGCGAGTTTAGATATGTCTACTGAACCTTCTGTATGTCCTGCTCTGACCAAAACACCGCCTTCTTTTGCAATAATCGGAAAAATATGTCCTGGCGAAACAATTTCATTTTTTTTAACGTTACTTTTGATTGCCGTTTTAATAGTAGTATACCTATCTTTTGCAGAGATACCTGTTGTAACACCCCTTCTTGCCTCTATCGATATTGTAAATGCTGTTTGATTTCTCGATTTATTCACTGGTGACATCAATGATAAGTTAAGTTTCTTTGCTTGTTTATCTGTTAGAGATAAACATATTAACCCTCTACCATACTTGGCCATAAAGTTTATTTTTTTTGCTGTTATATTAGATGCTGGCACAACAAGATCACCTTCATTTTCTCTATTTTCATCATCAACCAAAATATACATCTCACCTTTTTTTGCAGCGCTTATAATTTTTTCAATTTTAGTAAAGTTATTTTTTTTCATTTATAAATTTTTTCACATATTTTGACAAAATATCAATTTCAATATTCACAATATCATTTCTTTTCAATTTTTTTAAATTTGTTAGTTTTAATGTATGAGGTATAGCCCATATTTGAAAGCCATCTTTTGTAATCTTTGAAATAGTTAATGATACACCATTAATAAGTATTGAAGCTTTTTCTATAAGAAATTTTTTAAATTTTTTAGGAATTAAAAATTCGTAAATAATTGATTTATCTACGATTGAAGTTTTTTTTACTTTTGCTGTTGCATCAACATGTCCTTGACAAACATGGCCTGAGATTTTTTGACCATACTTTAAAGGTAATTCTAAGTTAATGTTGTCATTTAATCTAATTTTATTGAATTTTGAACGTTTTATCGTTTCCTTTGAAAGATAGAATTCTAATATACCGTTTTTTAGGGAAACTAATGTCAAGCATACCCCATCACAACATATGGAAACCCCTAAATCTTTTTTAGATAATTTAAGATTTGATTTTAAAAAAAGATTACTCCCTTTTTTTCTATTAATTATTTTTTTTATTTTACCCTGATTAAAAATTATTCCATTAAACATATCTAATAATATCTCAAAACTTTATCATCTCCAGTGTAAGTTTTGACTTCTTCATAATTTTTGAAGTTTTTTTTAACTTTCTTTTCAAAATTAGACAATTCAATTACACCATTTTTTTTAAGTTTTTTTGAGGATTTAAAATGAAAGAATTCATTAAAAGCTTTATTAGCTAAAAAATTTTGAGTTAAATTTTCCCCACCCTCTACCAACACATAAAATAAACTCTCATTATATAATTTTTTTAAAACATCAAAAAGAGAAAAGTTTTTATTTTTTAAATTAAGATATATAAGCCTTACACCAAACCTTTTCAAAAGTTTTATTTTTTTTTTATTATTTTTATTATAGAAAATATAGGTTGGTATTTTCTTAGCAGTTTTAATGATAAATGAATTAATTTTTAAATTTAAATTTTTATCTAATACAACTCGTACAGGAGAATATTGTTCTAGTGAATTTAATCGACAGCTTAATTTTGGATTATCCGAATTTAATGTTTTATAAGATATTAAAATTGCATGAGATCTATACCTCAATAAATGTGATACATCTTGAGAAAAATTGTTAGTTAACATTTTACTTTTTTTAGATTTGATAAAGTTATCCTTAGAGGACGCTATTTTTCCAATTACGTATGGTAATTTATTTTTCTTAATATAAAAATAGCTTTTATAAAACTTATTAAGCTTTTTACTTAAAATACCCTCTTTCACTTTAATTTTTTTATTTTTAAAGAATTTTTTTGCAGTTTTACTTGTTCTTGGATCAATATCATTAATTCCATAAACAACATTTTTAATTTTTTTGTTTTTAATTAAATTTGTGCATGGTGGTGTTTTACCATGATGATTGCAAGGCTCGAGTGTAACATATAAAGTTGAACCATCTACATTAATCGAAGAATTTTTAATTGCATTAGCCTCTGCGTGAGGTCTTCCATTAAACCCAGTTACTCCTGATGAAATAATTTGATTATTTTTGACTAATACGCAACCTACAGATGGATTTTCACCTGTGAGGCCATGATTGTTTTCAGCCAAGCACAAAGCCTGTTCCATATAGAAATTATCATCTAACTTTGAATTATTTCTTTTTGAAGACATCTATCTTGTCAACAAACTGGATAAAATCTTTTTCTTCCCTGAAATTTCTGTAAACAGAAGCAAATCTAACATAAGCTACAGGATCTAAATCTTTAAGACCTTCCATTACCATAGTACCGATTGTTGATGATGAAATCTCGCTCTGTCCAAGTTCCTCTAATGATCTAGAAATTTTTGTTATAAATTTTTCCACAGTGTCAGTATCTATTGGTCTTTTCTTTAAAGCTATATATATAGATTTAGAGAGTTTTTCTCTGTCAAAGGCTGATTTTCGACCATTTTTTTTTACGACCATAAGTTCTCTAAACTGTATCCTTTCAAATGTAGTAAATCTCTCACCACACGAGCAAAGTCTTCTTCTTCTAATTGCAGTTCCATCCTCGGTAGGTCGTGAATCAACTACAGAAGTTTCACCTTTTTTTTCACACGGACAGATCATAAATTTTTTTTTAAGTACTATCTTAAATGCTTATATATAGGGAAGTTTGAACAAAGATCTACAACTTCTTTCCTTACTTCAGCTTCAACTTTACTATTATCTTCTGGATTTTCTGATAATCCTTTAATGACTTTCGTAATTAAATGACCAACTTTTTCAAATTCTTTTAAACCAAACCCTCTAGTAGTTGCTGCTTGTGATCCTAATCGAATTCCTGATGTAACCATTGGACTTTCTGTATCGAAAGGTATTCCGTTTTTATTACATGTAATATTTGCTTTTGATAAACTATCCGCAGCTATATTACCCTTTACATTAAAAGGTCTTATATCAACTAACATTAAATGTGTGTCAGTACCACCAGAATAAATTTTGAAACCGTTATTTTTTAATGTTTCTGCTAACATTTTAGCATTTGCCAAAACTGAACTTATGTATTCTCTAAATTCTGGTTTTAAAGCTTCAAGAAATCCTACAGCTTTTGCAGCAATTATATGCATTAATGGTCCACCTTGATACCCAGGAAAGACAGCTGTATTAAATTTTTTTAGCAAGATCTTCATGATTTGTTAAAATAATTCCACCTCTTGCACTTCTAAATACTTTATGAGTTGTTGATGTAACTACATGTGCATGATCTACAGGATTAGGATACCCTTTACCAGCGACTAGACCAGAAAAATGCGCCATATCAACCATTAGGTACGCACCAATTTTATCACAAATTTCTCTAAACCTTTTAAAGTCAATAACTCGTGAGTAAGCGCTAGCTCCAGCAATAATTAATTTAGGCTTATGTTCTATTGCCATTTTTTCTATTACATCGTAATCAAGAAGTTCAGTTTTTTTATCTACATCATAAGAAATTGCATTAAACCATTTTCCCGACATAGATATTTTTAAGCCGTGTGTTATATGACCACCAGAGTCCAAACTCATACCCATGAATGTATCACCTGGTTTTAATAAAGCTAAAAACACTGCACCATTTGCTTGTGCGCCTGAATGAGGTTGAGAATTAGCAAATTTACAATTAAATAATTTTTTTAATCTTTCATTAGCTAAAGTCTCAGCTACATCAACATGTTCACATCCATTATAATATCTTTTACCTGGATAACCTTCTGCATATTTATTAGTCAATACAGATCCCTGAGCCTCTAATACAGCTTGAGACACAATATTTTCTGATGCAATAAGTTCAATATGATTTTGTTGTCTTATAAGTTCATCAGTAACTGCTTTATAAACTTCGGGATCTGTTTCTGAAAGTTTTTTTTCAAAAAAATTTTTATAATCTACGTTTAAATACTTTCCTTCACTTGACATACTTTCTCCTATATTTTTTTAACTCTTCTTAAGTGTCTCCCACCCTCAAATTTTGTATTCAAAAAAACACTAATAAATTTTAATGCGTTATTTTTTGAAATTAACCTAGAACCTAATGTAATAACATTTGCATCATTATGCAATCTAGATAATTTAGTTGATTTCAAGCTAAAGCATTGGGCAGCTCTGATATTCCTGTGTTTATTAGCCGCTATATTCATGCCAGTTCCTGAACCACAAATTAAAATGCCAACGTTTCTTTTATTTTTCTTTACATTATTTGCTAATTTATGGGCATAAAGTGGATAATCGACACTTTTATCGGAAAAAGGTCCTAAATCTTGAAAAGATAATTTCTTCTTTTTTAAAAAATCTAATACTTTTTTTTTTAAAGCAAAACCGGCATGATCGGATGAAATAAATATTTTTTTCAATAAAATATTATATTAAAAATTTAATTAAATTTATAGTCCAAAACGCATGCAACTAAATGAACTCTATTTTCTTCACCACCATTAAATGCGTTGTGATATTTAATATTATTTGTAACCCACACTGATCCGTCTGCTGGCATATGTTCTGCTCTTTTGTCTATTACCATTATAGCGCCTGGATTTGTATAGATTGGTATATGTAATCTTGGCTCTGGATCTCTGTGCCAGCTTAAAGTTGATCTTGGTTCTTTTAATAAAAGTCTTACTCTTCCAAGTTTATATCTTTTAGATAGTTCATCGAAAACTTCTTTGAAATAAGTATGTTCGAATTCTTTAACAAATTCTGTATATTTGCTTTCATCAATTTTTATATCTCTTGATACTTCTACTCCAGTTGCATCAGGCTTAGTCCAATAAACACCTCTTACTTTATTTCCTTTAATTGAATCTGGATCGCCTGGTATTTGGTTCAATGAAATACCCGCAAAGTGTGGTATTCCTAAACTTGTATCAAATCCTTTAATCTTTAAAACCTCATTACAAGCATTTCTTAATTTATCTATATCGAATTTTATAGCTTGCTTCTGAAAATCGTTTGGAAAATTTATATTTGAATATCTATTTAAAGAAGTCACATTTGTCATATTAAATTAATACTTTATTTATTGTTATATTACATATAACTATTGTCGCATATAAAAAAAATATTGAGAATGATTATCACTGGTAAATACCCTCAGTTACGTTTAAGAAGAAATCGTAAAAGAGAATGGTCTAGAAGATTGACTAGTGAGAACAGCTTATCTGTAAACGACCTAATTTTACCAATATTTATTGTCGATGGAAAAAATAAAAAAATACCAATTAAATCCATGCCTGGTGTTTTTAGATATTCTCTCGACAAGTTAAATTCGATTGTTCAGTCAGCTATTAATTCAGGCATTCCAATGATTGCTCTTTTTCCATATACCAAAAGTTATCTAAAAAATTCTCTTGGCACAGAATCACTAAATCCAAATAATTTAGTATGTAGAGCATGCAAATTAATCAAAAAAAAATTTAAAAATAAAATTGGAATTATGTGTGATGTAGCATTAGATCCTTACACATCTCATGGGCACGATGGTATTTATCAAAACAATGATGTTGAAAATGATGAAACTATTAAAATTTTAGTAGAACAATCTTTAATCCAAGCATCATCAGGATGTGATGTATTGGCACCATCTGATATGATGGATGGCAGAATTGGTAAAATACGTAAAGCTTTAGATTTTAATGGTTTTAAACATGTTCAAATTTTATCTTATGCTGTGAAATTCGCATCTGGATATTATGGACCATTTAGAGATGCAGTAGGTTCTAAAAATTTACTTAAAGGAAATAAAAAGACATATCAAATGGATTTTAAAAATTCGGATGAGGCTTTAAGAGAAGTAGCTTTAGACATTAAAGAAGGGGCTGATATGGTTATTATAAAACCAGGCCTACCTTACTTAGATATAATTCAAAAAGTTAAAAGTAATTTTAAAATTCCAGTAATTGCTTATCAAGTCTCCGGTGAATATAGTATGATAACAAATTCAATCCAAAAAAAGATTTATAATAAAGATGTAATAATGGAGACCCTAATTAGTTTTAAAAGATCAGGAGCTAATGCAATAATTACATATTTTGCAGATAAAATTGCTAAGGAACTTTAATTATTATTTGTTTAATAAATTTTCAAACTCCATTCTTTGAATGGGAACTTTTAAATTATTTGGTGTAAATATATTCTTTTCCATATAGCTGCTTACAATTGTAAAGCCTCTTAAAATTTCAAAATATTCAACTTTTTCAATATTTTCATTAACTAGGAAATTGGGGACAGTTTTTTTTTGTTTTGAGGATTTGACGTAGAAAACCTCTTTGTTATTTACGATTTCTTTATCTACAATATTTTTTAAATTTAAGTCATACCCTAAGTATTTTAAAAGTTTCAATTCCCAGTTTATGTAATTTTTTAACCAATTATTTTTTTCTAATAAGTTGAAAAAATTTTGTATGAGATTAAATATATCAAAATTATTTTCATTTTCAGGTGTCAAATTTTTTATTAAGCTCATCGCAGATATAATAGAATATAGTTTTTTCTGATTATTAAAATAAATAGGAGTATATGCTTTTATAATTTCTGCTTTAATCGAGGATACTCTTGTTTCATTTTTGGAATTTAAATTTAAATGAAAATAATTACCAATCTGGAGATAGCCTTTAATCTTTTTTGATGTTCCGCCAAATATAATCCCAGAAGTTTTACCACTTTGTTTTGTATAAAAATCTGCAATTATAGAATTTTCATTATATTTAAATTTATTAATCAAAAATCCTTGGTCAACTCTTGTCATAATTTATCTACTTTGTTCATAAGTTTACTCGCAGCATTTTGCTCTGCAATTTTTTTCGAGGACCCAATACCAAATTCGGGTTTTGAATTTTTAATTTTTACTTGAATTTTAAAAATTGGCTTATGATGCGGACCTTTGCTTTCTAAAAGCTTATAGATTGGCAATGCTTTAAACTCCTTTAATGAGTGTTCTTGTAATCTTGTTTTTGCGTCTATTTCTGTATTAATAGAATTTTTCAGATCTGTTGACCATAAATATAAAATAATTTTTTCTGCAACTATAATACCTTGATCTAAAAAAATAGCTCCGATTATTGCTTCACAAGTATCTGAAATAATTTTATCTTCAATAGTATTATTAGCCTTTGTTGATGTGTTTGTTTTAATAACTTTATTTAATTGTAAAAATTTACATACCTCATAACATTTTTTTTTATTTACTAATGAGGCTAGTTTTTTATCTAATATACCTTCTTTTTCATTTGGATATAATTCAAGTAATTTTTTTGCAATTACAAAGCCAAGAACTCTATCACCTAAAAATTCGAGCTTTTCATTATTAACGTTTTTATCATAACTCTTATGGGTTAAAGACTGAATTAAAAGATTTCTGTCTTTAAATTTTATTTTGAGTTTTTTTTCAATATCTTCTATTTTCATATTATATAATTTTTTTGAAAAATCTATCGAATCTAATTAGCTTATTCCAACGCCATATTTCAAATATACTTCCCTTTCTAGTGTCAGAAGAGAAAAATATAAATTGCGCTTTACCTACCAAATTGTTTTCATGAACATATCCAACACTGCTTAAGAACCTGCTATCTTTTGAACAGTCTCTATTATCACCTAAAAAGAAATAATGTTTATCTGGAACAACAAATTTTTGTGAATTCTGAAATGTATAATATTTACCATAAACAGTTTTAAATTTTTTATTAGATAGTTTTTCTTCAAAAGTATTTACATCAATTGGTTTATCTCCACAGAATATGATATCATCGTTCGATACAAGATCTTTAAATACCTCAAGATCGTTAATGTAAATTAGTCCATCAATAAATTGTATTGTATCACCGGGACCGCCAATCAATCTTTTTATATAATCTGTTCGATTATCGGCTGGTGTCTTAAACACTACAACATCTCCAATTTTTGGTTTCTTGCCTAAAATTCTATTTTTGAATAAGGGTGGACTGAAGGGAAATGAATGTTTGCTGTAACCATAGCTGTATTTAGTAACAAAAAGTCTATCTCCAACAAGTAAATTGGGTTCCATTGATGATGAGGGTATATAAAATGGCTGAATAAATATTGATCTTATGAATATAGCAATAATCAATGCATAAAATAGAGTTTTTATATTTTCGTAAAATACTTTCTTCATAATTTATTTATTATAACGTAGGCAATAGAATACTCTTTTTCATCAGATAAAGAGATATAAACACTAAATTTTTTTGATTTAAATTTTTTGTTCAAAATCTCTTTTACCTTGTTATTATAAGATATTGTTGGTTTGCCTAACTTATTTTTTTTTACAGAAATATCCTTAAAATTAATTCCTTTTCTAAAACCTGTACCAATTGATTTTACAAATGCCTCTTTTGCTGCAAATCTTTTAGCAAAAAAGTTTGTTTTATTTTTAACTTTTTTTGAGTCTTTAATTTCATTTTCTGAAAATATCCTTGAAAGAAATTTATGATTTTTAATTAAATTCTTAATTCTTGAATTTTTAATTATATCAACACCGTTACCGACTATTTCCATTTATTTACAAATTTTTTTAAATTTTTTAATTACATTTTTTAATCCAAAAAAAATCGACTCCCCGATTATAAAATGACCTATATTAAATTCTGATATTTCATTAATTTTGGATAATAAAATCGTGCTTTTATAATCAAGGCCATGACCGGCATGTACTTCAATACCTAAAGATTTTGCATATGAGGCACATTTTCTTATTTTTTTTAACTCATTATTATAATTTTTTTTTAACCTAACTAATCTTGATAACTTTCCTGTATGAATTTCTATACATTTTGTTTTTATCTTTTTAGAAAGTTTAATATCTTCAATACTTGGGTTGATAAATAAGCTAGTTCTTATTTTATTTCTATTAAATAATTGAATTATATAAGATATCTTTTTAGAATTTTTTTTTAAATTAAGACCACCTTCTGTAGTAACTTCGTTTCTTTTTTCAGGTACCAGACAAACAAACCTTGGTTTACACTTTAAAGCTAATTTAGTGATTTTTTCGTTTGTAGATAATTCAAGGTTAATTGGAATTTTTTTAAACTTAGATAATGTGATCAGGTCTTTATCATTAATATGTCTTCTATCTTCTCTTAAATGTATTGTAATAGAATCTGCACCAAGTTTCATTACATATTTAGCTGCATTTAATATATTAGGATGATCCTCACCTCTTGCATTTCGTATCGTGGCTACATGGTCAATGTTTATACCTAGTCTTTTCATTATATTCTTCTACTGCCTGGACTGCTAATAGGTATTTCTTTTAAATATGCAGGAATTTTATTTTTTTTAAATGTTTTAGCTTCAATTTTTAATTGAGAAACTAATGGTTTATTTTTAATTTTTAAATTTGATTTATTTGAGCGGTCAATAATACAAGCAAAACCAATTAATTTAGCTTTAGCTTTTTTAATTAAACTCACACATTCTAAACTAGACTTACCAGTTGTAATTACGTCTTCTACAATTAAAACTTTGGCATTTTTTTTTATTTGAAATCCTCTTCTTAATGTAAATTTTTTGTTTACCCTTTCACAGAAAATAGTTTCTTTGTTTAAAATTTTTCCTATCTCATAACCAATAACAATTCCACCAACTGCTGGAGATAATATTAAATCAATTTGTTTAAATTTTTTTTTAATTCTCCTACTTAAAGAATGACAGATTTTTTGAGACAATTTTGGAAAGCTTAATAATTTTGCGCACTGGATGTATCTATCAGAATGTAAACCAGATGATAAAACAAAATGTCCTTCTAAAAGTGCGTTAGTTTTTCTTAAAACCTTTAAAGATTCTTTGGAAGAAAGCATATTTTTTATCTTTTTGTCTAATAATTTTAAAATTATATTCTTTTTGTTTTAACTCACTTATAAGTTTTGTAAAGTTTTTGAGATCTCCAATAATAAGGTTAAATTGAAAATTTATACTTTCTTTAGTTTTTTCTACCATTTCAACACTTGATATGTTTAGATTATTTTCTCCAATAAGGGAAGTTACTTCACCAAGCCTCCCAGGCTGATCAGGTAGAGATATCCAAAGTTTAGTATTGTAAATTTTCTTTTTTGTTAAATTTTCAGCATCACGGTACTGCCAGTATCTTCTTATAGCTGCTCTTGCCTTGCCTGTTTTAGTAGATGTCAGCCAATGAAGTGATGGGGAAACTTTTTTAGAGGTAATTATTTTTATTACATCGCCATTTGTTAAAGTAGATTGCAAAGGACTTTCTTTACCATTTATTTCGCATCCAATAGCAGTGTCGCCCACTTGGGTATGAACTGCATAAGCAAAATCAATCGGAGTTGCATTTTTTGGCAGTTTAATAACTGAACCTTTGGGTGTAAAGCAGAAAACGTTTTCTTGAAACATTTGCAATTTTGTAAATTCATAAAAATCCTCAGGATTTTCATTTCTATCGATTATTTCAACTAAATCTGCTAACCAATCATACTCTTTCCAAGTAAGTGAATTAAATTTTTCTGATGATTTATATTTCCAGTGTGAAGCAATGCCTCTTTGAGCAAATTCATGCATTTGCATTGTTCGTAATTGTATTTCGATTGGCCTTTTGTTGGGTCCTATAATTGCTGTATGTAAAGATTCATATTTATTTATTTTAGGTGAAGATATATAATCTTTAAATCTACCTGGTATGCAGTTCCATTTGCTGTGGAAAATACCAAGTGCCCTATAGCATGATGGAACATCGTCTAAAATAATTCTAAAACCAATAATGTCTGTTATTTGCTCTAAGGAAATTCTTTTTTGTTGTATCTTGCGCCATATTGAAAAAGGTGTTTTCTCCCTTCCATATATTTTAGCAATCAGTTTGTTTTCTTTTAATAAATTTGAAAAATCTTCAGATATAGTATTAAAATTATTAAGATTATTTACTTTTATCTGATCCAATCTATCTTTAATTAACTTTCTTGCATTTGGATTTAAAACTTGAAATGATAAATCCTCTAATTCATCTCTTATCCTGTTCATTCCCATTCTATCAGCTAACGGTGCATAGATTTCCATTGTTTCTTTTGCTTTTCTAATTTGTTTTTCTTTTTTCGATACAAACTGTATAGTTCGCATATTATGTAATCTGTCAGCCAATTTGACTAAAAGAACTCTAATATCTTTTGATGTAGCTAAGATTAATTTTCTAAAATTTTCCGCTTTTGAATCACTTGCAGCTTGATTTTCATAAGCGGATATTTTTGTAACACCATCAACTAGATCAGCAACTTCTTTTCCAAATTCTTTCTCTATAGTTTTGTAAGTTGCTTGTGTATCCTCAATAGTATCGTGCAATAATCCGGTTGCAATAGTTGCACTATCAAGTTTTAAGTCCGTTAATATATTAGCTACAGCAACAGGATGAATTATATAAGGTGAACCTTCATCTCTTTTTTGTTTTTCGTGAGCTTTAAGAGCAAAATCGTAAGCTTTACTTAATGTTTCTGGATTTAGAAATTTATTATAGGATTTTACTTTATTTATTAAGTCGTCAGATTTAAGCATTAATCTTTTATATCACGAAATTATAAAATTTTAATACTTCTTAGGCTTGTAGTGGGTAAATTGTTTAATAATTGGGTAATTTTCTTATTATTTTTTGGATGTTTCCATTTTTTATCAATTTCAAATAATGGAAATAAAACAAAACTCCTATTATGCATCCTTGGGTGAGGTATTTTTAAATCAATATTGCTAAATAGTATATTTTTTTGGGCATAATCTATTATATCAATATCACAAATTCGCGGAGCATTTTTATAAGATTTTGATCTTCCTAAAAATTTTTCAATTTCTTTAATAAATATAAATAATTCACTCGGATTAAATGTTGTGATGCATTTTAAAACAATGTTTAAAAAATATGGATCTTTTTTATTAGGCCATGAATCTGTTTTATAATAGCTAGAGGACGATATAATTTTAATTTTTTCATTTGAGTTTATCAAATACTTTGACTTCTCTATATTGTGTTGTCTATTACCAAGATTTGATCCTACAGCTAATATGGTATTCTTAGCTTGTTTTTCGAACATACCTGGCCCTATCTCTATTCCAGTCTCTTGTTTTTTTTGTTTGTCTTTTATCGTACTGCTTTTTACCTTTAGCAACTGCAATTTCAATTTTTGCTTTACCTTTTTTAAGATATAATTTTGTAGGAATCAAAGTAAATCCTTCTCTATTAACTTTACCGATTAATTTATTAATTTCCCTTTTGTTAAGAAGAAGTTTTCGATCATCCATTGGATTATGATCTGAATAACTTGCCTGCTTATACGAGGATATATGAGCATTAATTAAAATTATCTCACCATCTCTTTCAATTGCGTAAGCATCCGAGATATTAACTTTTCCAGATCTTATAGATTTAATTTCAGATCCCTTTAATACTAATCCAGCTTCATAAATATTTTCAAAAAAAAAATTAAAACTTGCCTTACGATTTAGAGAAATTATTTTTAAACCAGGGCTGGTCTTCTGTTTCATTAACTTAATAATTTAGCTGATATAAGTGCCTTTTTGACTTGTTCTTCAGTTTCTTTTTTTATTTTAACTAAAGGAAGTCTTATTTCATCATCACATAAACCTAAAAGTTTTGCAGCATATTTGACCGGTGCAGGATTACTTTCTATGAATAAAGATTTGTGAATTGGTTGTAATATTTGATCAATTCTTTCTGCTTCCTTAACTTCATAATCGGTTTTAGATTTAGAATAATTTTGAAAGTCAGAACATAATTTAGGAGCAATATTTGCTGTAACAGAAATAATACCAACCCCTCCTCTTCTATTAAATTCTAGTGCAAATCCGTCTTCTCCAGTTAATTGAATGAAATCTGGCCCTAGTTTCTTAAGAGTTGCGTCAATTCTATTTGGATCACCAGTTGCATCCTTCACACCAGCAATATTTTTTAATTCAAATAACCTAGCCATTGTATCAACCGACATATCAATGACACATCTACTGGGAATGTTGTAAATTATAATTGGTAAACTTGTATTATCATTTATGGCTTTATAGTGTTGATATAAACCTTCTTGGGTTGGTTTATTATAATAAGGAGTTACTATTAGAGCGCCATTAGCTCCAACTTTTTCTGCATGCTTTGTTAGAGAAATTGCTTCTTCTGTTGAATTAGATCCAGTACCTGCAATAACAGGTATTTTTCCATTACTTTCTTTTATACAAAGTTCTATTACTTGTTCATGTTCTTCGTGATTTAATGTCGGAGACTCACCTGTAGTGCCTGCTGGTACAAGTCCATGGGTTCCATTTTCAAGATGAAAATGGATAAGTTTTATATAAGCCTCTTTATCAAGCTTATTATTCTTAAATGGTGTGATTAATGCAACATTTGAACCTTTGAACATAAATACTTATAGCATATATATCATATAAATAGATACGAAATTATGAAAAAATTTTATTTTTTACTTTTAACATCAATATTATTTTTAACTATAACAAAACAAGTTTTTTCAGATGAAAAAAATATATTTCCAAAGAAAAAACCTATTTTAGTTCCTGAAATAAAAGAAAAAAAGTTATCAAAAAATATTTTATTACCTATTAAAAAACCTGCTAAAAAAGACAAAAAGGAAAGTCAAAAAGAGGAAACTGTCAAAGAGATAGATACAACAACTAAATTGGGTATAATTATACCAAAAAATAAGCCTAAAATTGTATCCAAAAAAATCAAAACAGC
The DNA here is from genome assembly GCA_902560565.1 of uncultured Pelagibacteraceae bacterium. GTDB lineage: Bacteria > Pseudomonadota > Alphaproteobacteria > Pelagibacterales > Pelagibacteraceae > Pelagibacter. The sequence goes on from CACEMG010000006.1 coordinate 39,139, forward strand.
TGAAGTAAAGTCAAAACATTTTTCTAAGAAAAAATTTAGACTTGCACAAAAGTCAATAGAAGCGTTTGAGAAAGGAAGATGGACAGAAGCTTTATCGTTGGCAAAAAAATCAAAAGATAAAAATATTTATAATTTTGTTCAATGGAGACATTTATTAACTAGAGGAAATAAGGCAAGTTATTATGATTATCAGCAATTTATTTTAGATAATCCAGATTATCCGCGAATTGGGAGAATAAAGTATTTATCTGAGCATAAGTTATCAACTGAAAAAATTTCACCTAGAAAAATAATATCATTATTTGGAAATGAAAATCCTTTAAGTGGATATGGTGAAATGATTTATGGAGAAAGTTTAATTTCAGAAGGTAGATATGATGATGGTGTTGCATTAATTAAAAAAGGATGGATTACTGCAAAACTAAGTAAAAGTGATTTAAGATATTTTAGAAAAAAATATAAAAAATATCTTAATAAGCAAGATTATATTAATAGGGCTGACTATCTAGCATGGGAAAATAAATATTGGGATTTACAGAGAATGTTAAGATATCTTCCTAAAGACGAGCAACTATTATATACAGCACGACAATTATTAATGAGCAGATCCTATGGTGTAGATAATGCTATTTCTAAAGTACCACAAAAATATAAAAATGACCCAGGATTAAATTACGATAGACTTAAATGGAGAAGAAAAAGAGGAAGAGTAGACTCATCCTTAGAAATATTATTAAAAGTAAAAAATAACAAAGATTACTTGGTGAGACCCGATAAATGGTGGGTTGAAAGAGAAATTATATCTAGATCTTTAATTTATAAAAAAAAATATGAATTAGCATATAAAATTTCTAGCAATCACGCTCTTTCGGAAGGACCAGAATTTGCAGCTGCAGAATGGATGAGTGGTTGGATTGCACTTAGTTTTTTAAATGATCCAATTTTAGCAATTGAGCATTTTGAAAATTTTTATAACTCTGTAGGTTATCCTATTAGTCTTTCCAGAGGAGCTTTTTGGCTTGGTAGATCATACGAACAAATTGGAAATAGTAAACTCATGGAGAGATGGTATCAAGAATCTGCGAAATTTCCAACAACTTATTATGGACAACTTGCATTTATGAAAGTCTATCCAGATAAAAAGTATGAACTTAACATGGACGAAAATTTTGATAAAGATTATAAAAAAAAATTTTTTGATAAGGATTTAGTAAAAATTGTATACCTTCTCGATGAATTAAATAAATCAAAATATACTAAATTTATATTACGTGGTTTAGCGAATGATAATATTGAGCAAGGAAGTGAAATATTTGCTGCTGAACTGGCAACAAATATTTCCCGTTACGATTTTGCAATTCAAATTGCTAAACTCGCTTCATATGAAAAAAGATTTATAAATAATTATAATTATCCAATCATAAGTACACCAAAATTGATTAATGGAAGAAAAATTCCTGATAGTGCATTTATATTATCTATAATCAGGCAAGAAAGTGAATTTGATATTTCAGCTAACAGTTCTGCTGGCGCAAGAGGTTTAATGCAATTAATGACCTACACAGCAAAAGTAGTTGCAAAACAGGCTAAACTTCCTTATTCAAAATCTAGATTAACTACTGACCCAGAATATAATATTAATTTAGGTTCTCATTATATAGCAGGTCTCATACTAGAGTATGATGGTTCCTATCCATTTGCTATAGCGGCATACAACGCTGGACCGAAAAGAGTGAAATATTGGAAAAGAATAAATAAAAATCCCCAGAAAAAACAAATCGATTATGTTGACTGGATAGAATTGATAAAATTTAAAGAAACAAGAAATTACGTCCAGAGAGTTCTAGAAAACTATAATGTGTACAATTATATAGTTCAGAATAAACCAGTCGATATTATTGATTTTTTTAAGAATAAACCACTTTATTAATGGCGGAAGGAGAGGGATTCGAACCCTCGGTACACCTTTTCAAGCGTACGGCGGTTTAGCAAACCGCTGGTTTAAACCAGCTCACCCATCCTTCCGTATTACCCTGTGTAACTTGAAATCATTGAATATTCAATATTAATCAAGTAATTTCATCAAAAATGAAAAACAAATATTCTATATTTTCACTAATTAAAAATGCTTTTAGCAGCCATGAAAATTGGCAAAGGGCATGGCGTGATCCTGAGCCAAAAAAAGAATATGATGCGATAATCGTAGGTGGAGGAGGACATGGATTGGCAACAGCATATTATTTGGCAAAAAAACATAAAATCACAAATATAGCTGTTGTTGAAAAAGGTTGGATTGGTGGTGGAAACACTGGAAGAAATACAACTATTATAAGATCAAATTATTTATGGGATGCTAGTGCGGGATTATACGACCATGCACTTAAAATTTGGGAAGGTTTATCTCAAGAACTAAATTATAACGTCATGTTCAGTCAAAGGGGCGTTATGAATTTAGCACATAACCTTCAAGATGTTCGAGACCTCAAAAGAAGAACGCATGCAAATAGATTAAATGGTATAGATGCTGTTTGGTTAAACACAGATGAAGTAAAAAAATTCTGTCCAATCATAAATACTTCTCCAGATATAAGATATCCAGTTTTAGGTGGTACATTACAAAAAAGAGCTGGCACAGCACGTCATGATGCAGTTGCTTGGGGATACGCTAGAGGAGCGGATCAGCTTGGTGTAGATATAATTCAGAATTGTGAAGTTAAAGGAATTAAAAGAGATGGCGATCAAGTCATTGGTATAGAAACATCCAAAGGGTACATCAAATCTAAAAAAATTGGAGTAGTTGCTGCAGGTCATTCAAGTGTAATAGCAAATATGGCTGGTTTAAAATTACCACTTGAAAGTAAACCACTTCAAGCTTTAGTATCTGAGCCAGTTAAACCAATTATTGATACAGTTGTGATGTCAAATGCAGTTCATGCTTATGTTAGTCAGTCTGATAAAGGTGAATTAGTTATAGGTGCTGGAACAGACTCATATGTATCTTATACTCAGAAAGGAAGTCATAATATTGTGGAGGAGACTTTAAGAGCAATATTAGAACTGTATCCAATTTTTAGTAGAATGAAAATGCTTAGGCAATGGGGAGGTATAGTTGACATTTGTCCTGATGCAAGTCCAATAATAAGTAAAACACAAGTCAAAGGTCTTTATTTCAATTGTGGCTGGGGTACCGGTGGTTTTAAAGCAACACCAGGTTCTGGTGATCTTTTTGCTCATACCATCGCGAATGATGAACCCCATAAATTAAATGCAGCATTTAACATAAATAGATTTGTAAGTGGCGATCTTGTAGACGAACATGGGGCAGCAGCTGTTGCACACTAAAGATGTTTATAATTAATTGCCCTTATTGTGGAGAAAGAGATCAAACAGAATTTTCATCAGGTGGAGAAGCACATATTGCAAGACCAAAACAGCCAACAGAACTAAGTGACGATGAATGGGCCGAGTTTTTATTCATGAGAAAAAATATAAAAGGAATTCAATTTGAAAGATGGAACCACAGTCATGGCTGTAGAAAATGGTTTAACGTTGTTAGAGACACTTCTAATGATAAAATTCATGCAGTTTATAAAATGGGTGAAAAACCTCCGGTAAATAAATAATGTCCCAAGAGTTAAGAATTAATAATAACAAATTCATTGATCAGACAACTAGATTATCTTTTAAATTTAATGGTGAAAAATTATATGGTTACAAAGGAGATACCTTAGCCTCTGCATTATTAGCAAATAATATACATTTGGTAGGTAGAAGTTTCAAATATCATAGACCTAGAGGAATAATGACATGTGGATCTGAAGAGCCAAATGCAATTGTTCAAATTGGAAACGATCCGTCACTTACAGACCCAAACGTTAGAGCTACTGAAATAGAACTTTACGAGGGTTTAGAAGCATTCAGTCAAAATTGTTGGCCTAATGTAAAATTTGATATTGGTGGTATAAACAATCTTTTGTCTCCTCTTCTTCCAGCTGGATTTTATTATAAAACATTTATGTGGCCTGCTAGTTTTTGGGAAAAATACGAATTCTTTATTCGTCATTCTGCAGGGCTGGGTAAATCACCAACAAAACCTGATAGAGATATATACGATCATAAGTATTATCACTGTGATGTCTTGGTTGTTGGTGGAGGTATTTCAGGCATAATGGCTGCGAAATTGTCAGCTGAAAATAATAATGAAACTTTACTAATTGATGATAAAAATATTTTAGGTGGTACAACAATTTATCAAAATAATGATTGTTTTCAAATAGATGGCATTCATACAAATTATTGGCTAGAAAATGAAATTAAGAAAATAAAGAATATTAAAAATTTAACCATTAAAACAAGAACAAGTTTAGCAGCTTATCATGGGTATAATTATTTACTAGCAAAGGAAAATCTATCTGATCATTTAAGCCCGGATGAAAGAAAAAATAAAATAAGACAAAGACTTTGGAAAATAAGGGCTAAAAAAGTTATAATCGCAACAGGTTCTATAGAGAGACCATTAATTTTTAATAATAATGACAGACCCGGTATTATGCTTTCATCTGCAATAAAGAAATTTATTGATTTTTATGGTGTAAAAACAGGAAAAGAAATCTCATTATTTACTAATAATGATAGCGTTTATGAAACAGCAATTTCGTTGAAGAAAAGTGGAGTAAATATTATATCTATCATTGATATTAGAGATAAATCATCATCAAAAATTGTTAAGGAAGTTGAGAAACATAATATAAAAATTTATTGGAATCATACAATTGTAAATACTGAAGGCTATAGAAGAATTAGTTTTATAGAAATTATGAAGCTATCAGATGATGGGTCTGGTGTAATAGGAAAAAAAATTAAATTAAAAACTGATTGCTTGGGGATTTCAGGTGGTTGGACACCAATGGTTCATTTGTTCACACAATCTGGTGGGAAATTAAAATTTAGATCAAATGATAATGTTTTTTTACCAGACAAGAATAAAACTCCATCGGATCAAATAAGTATAGGATCTTGTAATGGAGACTTTGATATTAAAGATATAATTTTAAACTCTAATAAAGATGTTAAAACATTTTTAGGTATAGAAAATTCACCCTTTGATAATCTAAAAGTTGAGTCATCAAGAGAGGAAATGAAGAGAAATATTTGGTTGCTACCTTCAGATAAGCCGATCGGAAAAACAAAACCTTTTTTAGATTTTCAAAACGACTCTACAGCTAAAGATGTCAAACTTGCATTGCGTGAAGGGTTCAAATCAATTGAACATGTAAAAAGATATACAACAACTGGAATGGGCACCGATCAAGGAAAATTATCAAATATGCATGCTTTAGGTATTATAGCTGAAACAACCGGAACAAATATGGGTGAGCTAGGTACTACAACTTTTAGACCTCCCTACACTCCTCTTACCTTCGGTGCAATTGTTGGAAGAAATGTTGGAGAATTTTTTGATCATACAAGAAAAACTGCAATGCATAATTGGCATGTTCAAAATAAAGCTAAATTTGAAAATGTAGGTCAATGGAAAAGAGCCTGGTATTATCCAAAAAATGGTGAGACAATGTTTGAAGCAGTTCAAAGAGAAAGCAAAGCTGCTAGAGAGAGTGTTGGTATACTAGATGCTTCTACGCTTGGAAAGATTGATATTCAAGGCACTGATGCGTCAGAATTTTTAAATCGTGTATATACAAATGCTTGGTCAAAGTTAGCTGTAGGCAAATGTAGATATGGTTTAATGTTAAATGAGGATGGAATGGTTTATGATGACGGAGTAACTACAAGATTAAGTGAAAATCACTATATAATGACGACTACAACTGGTGGTGCAGCAAATGTACTTACTAAACTAGAGGATTATCTTCAAACAGAGTGGCCTGAACTAGATGTTTATTTAACAACAGTTACTGATCATTTTTCAACAATAAGTATCTGTGGACCTAACTCAAAAAAAATATTGAGTAAAGTCATACCGGATCTGGATCTATCAGATGAAAACTTTCCTCATATGTCTTTCAAAAATTCTATAATAAATGGAATTAAATGTAGGGTAATGAGGATTAGTTTCACAGGTGAGCATAGCTATGAAATTAATATTCAATCGAATTACGCTAAACATGTTTGGGAATTGTGTATGGATGCAGGAAAAAATTATAATATAACTCCTTACGGTACTGAAACTATGCACCTATTGAGAGCAGAAAAAGGATTTATAATTACTGGTCAAGATACTGATGGAACAATGACACCATCAGATTTACAAATGGATTGGATTATTGGTAAGAAAAAATTTGATTTTATTGGTAAAAGATCGCTTTATAGAAGCGATACAATAAGAGATGATAGAAAACAATTAGTAGGTCTTTTGACTGATGATCCTAAGGAGATTTTAGAGGAAGGTGCGCAAATTGTTGAAAAGTTAAATCAAAAGCCTGTCGAGATGTTAGGGCATGTAACATCGAGTTATTTTAGCCCAAATTTAAATAAATCAATTGCTTTAGCAGTAATAAAGAGTGGAAAAAAACTAAAAGGTAAAAAATTTTTTGTGCCAATGGAAAATAAAAACATTAACGTAACTGTTACTGACACAGTTTTTTTTGATAAGGAAAATAAAAGATTAAATGCTTAATTTTGAAACTACATTGCAAGATAGTAAATCATATGGAGATCTAACTTTATCTGAGGTAGAACCTATATTAAAAATTAACTTAAGAAGTAATAAAAGAGAATTTTCAACTAAAATAGGCAAACTTCTTTCAATCATACCACCTATAGAAGCAAATACCTCATCCAGTAATGAGGATTATTCTGTTTTGTGGTTGAGCCCTGATGAGTGGTTAATTTATTCAAATAACAAAATCTCATATGAACAACAAAATTTATTGGAAGAAAATTTATTTAACAATATATCTAATATAAATCAAGGCTCAGTTACTAATGTTACAGACCATTGGGTAATGATCAATCTTAAGGGGTATAAAATTTATGATTTATTATCAAAATCTTCACCATACGATTTTAAAAATTTTAAAATGAAAAAAGGTTCTGTAACTCAAACTCTGTTAAATCATACTGATGTAATTTTACATAACATATACGATAATAATTTAAATTTATTTGTGAGAAGGTCTTTTTCTGAAGATTTATGGCTATGGATTAACGACAGTGCTCGTTTTCTCTAATCTTAGTTTTAAATATAATATTAAAATACTAAGATAAATTCCTGAAAAAATCCAATTTACTCCTGCCCAGAGCCAAAAAAAAGTTTCAAAACTTGCATTTATATACTTCGCAAAAAGAAATACCATTATTGGATTAAAGCCATTTCTAAATAAATTTGAAATCATTGCATTTTCCGATTTCTTTATTGCCATAAATAAACCGTTTGAGAGAAAAAATATTGGGTACGCAGGTAGTATGAATGCACAGATTTTTAAGTATTTCGAACCAAACTCGATAACAATTGGATCACTAGAAAAAAAACTTATTATAAGATCTGACAATATGTACAAAAAAATTCCAGATACAATCATGATAAGAAATGAATATTTTATAGAGGTAAAATATGTTTCTTTAACTCGTTCAAAATTTTTAGCACCAAAATTTTGGGAAATAATAGAAATAATTGCTGTATTAATACCTAATATAGGAAGTAATACTACTTGCTCAATCCTTGTACCTGCCCCGTAACCGGCTACTGCATATTCACCTGATTGACCAATATAAGCAAGAACAATTGCTGCTGTTATAGAGTATGCAAATATTGAAACTACAATAGGCATTGATGTAAAGAAAATATTGATGAAATAGAATAATTTTGGAATAAGAAATTCATTAGTAATTTCTTTAATTCTAGGATTTTTTAAAATTTTAAATAAAATTATAAAAAAAGCTACTGACTGAGAAAATATAGTAGATATTGCTATTCCTTTAACTCCCAAAGCTGGAAAGAACAAAAGACCAAATATTAAAATTGGATTCAATATTAAATTTATAAAGAATGATAAAATTAATACATTTCTGTAAGTTTTGGTATCTCCTTCAGCGTGTAACAATGAATTTAAAGCTACAACTAAAATAAATAATATTGATCCCGAAAAAATTATATCTGTATATTGAAGACCTAGTTCAGTAACTTTTTCAGTTGTTACCATTAAAGAAAAAATTTTATCGGAAAAATTTAAACCTATTAGTGTAATTACAACTGATATTAAGACTCCAAAATAAATGATGTGCGTGAAATAATTTAATATATTTTCTTTATTCTTTTCACCAATACTATTTCCTATCAAGGAGGTGCCTGCTACAGTAACTCCTATGGAGGTTGCTACAATAATAAAGTATATTGGAAATGATTTACTTAATGCCGCTAATGCCTCGGGTGATATTTTTCCTGCATAAAAAGTATCAACAATATTATACAAAGTTTGAAATAACATCCCCACCATAGCAGGTAGTGCTAATTTACGAACTAAATGAGGAATGTTGTCCTTTAGTAAATTCATTTCAAGCTTCTCTTTGGAAAAAGTATTTTTTTCCATTTTTTTTTGCCGTTAATGTCTGCTTTTGTCTCATTCTAAATCTCTGTTTTTGTGAATTTGTTAACTTATTATAACAATTTGGACAACTAACACCTTGCTCGTAAAAGTTAGATTTTCTCTCAGAAACTTTTATTGGATTTCTACAGCCTGGACATATTTTTAAATTTCCAGGCCTCAATCCATGTTTTATTGATACACGATTATCAAATACGAAGCAGTCCCCACTCCATAAACTATCCTTTTTCTTAACATTATCTAAATAATTTATTATTCCACCTTTTAATTGGTAAACATTTCTAAAACCTTTTCTTTTTAAATAAGCACTAGCCTTTTCACATCTTATACCACCCGTACAAAACATACCTATGTTTTGATTTTTTTTTAAAGTTTTAAAATATCGTGGAAAATCTCTAAAATTAATCAATTCTGGATTAATAGATCCTTTAAATGTTCCAACTTTAAATTCAAAACTTTTTCTAGTATCAATAAGAACAGTTTCTTTTTTTAATATAAACTTATTCCAATCTTTAGGTTCTATCTTGTTTTTTGTAACAATTTTATTTAATTTCATTCCTATTGGAACAACTTCTTTTTTAATTTTAATTTTGCCTTTTTTAAAAGCTTGATACTTATAATAGGATATATTTTCATTATCTAACTTTCTGATATTTAGTAAATTTAGAATCTTATTCTTGACTTTTTTATATTTAGTAGGCTTAAAACTAATTGTACCGTTTATCCCTTCAATAGAAATTATAATGCTACCCCTAACCTGTTCCTCTTCAATCAACTTTTCGAGATTTTTTTTTAATAATTTTATATTTTTAATCTTCTTAAACTTATAAAAACCAAATATCTTGTACATTATAATTTCCTACATATAGACAAACCGTCACCAATAGGAAGGATTAGAGACTCAACTTTATTATTTTTTTTTATATATGAATTAAATTCCCTTATCTTTACCGTAAGCCTATCATTCTTATGTTCATTGGCGACATCCCCATACCACAATACATTATCTGTAATTATAATTCCCGACTTATTAGTAATTTTTAAAGAATTTTCAAAATAATCTATATAATTCTCTTTATCAGCATCAATAAATACCATATCAAAATATTTATTTGAATTTACTAAATCTGCTAAACTTATTTTGGCATTATTTACTAATAAATTAATTTTTTTACTAAGATTAGCTTTGTCAAAAAATGATCTTGCTATTTTAGAGGTTTCCTCGTTCTTGTCTAAAGCTGTGATTGAAGTATCATCATTTGATGCCAAGGCCATAGTTAAAGTACTTAACCCTGTAAATGTACCAATTTCCAAAATATTTTTTGGATTAGTGATTTTAATAATAAAGTGTAAGAAATGACATTGGCTAACTGATATTTGCATTTTTTTAATTTCACCAAGTTTTTCATTATATTTTATGATCTCTTTTTGAACTGGGTGTAAATCTAATGAATTATTATTAATATAATTTTCTATTTGATTGTTTAACTGAAGATTTGAACCCATTTTAGTTCAATTTTTTTTTTAGTATTTCATTAACTAATTGTGGGTTTGCTTTTCCACCTGAGCTTTTCATAACCTGGCCAACAAAAAAACCAAATAATTTATCTTTTCCAGATTTGTACAACCCAACATTTTTTGGATTTTCAGATATTATTTTATCTATAATTTTTTCTAATTCTTTTGGGTCGCTTTGTTGTTTTAGACCCTTTTCTTCAACAATTTTTTCTGGATCCTTATCACCATCAGACATTATTACAAAAATTGTTTTTGCGATTTTTCCTGAAATTGTACCCTTTTTGATGAGATTTATTAATTTTGCTAAATTTTTAGATGAAATAGGACTTTCGGTAATTTCTAAATTTTTTTCATTTAATAATGCAAATAATTCACCTGTAATCCAATTTGTAGCAAGTTTTACATCAGAATTTTTTGATACTTCCTCAAAATATTTCGATGTATCTATATCAGATACCAAAATATTGGCCTCATAAGGTGATAGCTTAAACTTTTCTATAAATCTTTTCTTTTTTTCATCCGGTAATTCTGGAATATTTTTTTTAATATCGTTAATAAAATTTTCATCTAATTCCAAAGGAAGTAAATCAGGATCTGGAAAATATCTATAGTCGTGAGCATCTTCTTTAGATCTCATAGATCTGGTTTCGTTTTTTTTTGTATCAAATAATCTGGTTTCTTGGTCAATAGATCCACCCTCTTCTATAACATCAACTTGTCTATTTGCTTCATAATCAATGGCCATTTGCATAAATTTGATTGAGTTAACATTCTTTATTTCACATCTTGTTCCAAGTTCCTTGCTACCCTTTTTTCTTACTGAAACATTTACATCAGCTCTTAATGATCCTTCTTGCATATTGCCATCACATGTACCTAAATATCTCATTATTGATCTTAGTTTTTTTATATATGAATTTACCTCATCTAATGATCTTAAATCGGGTTTACTTACGATTTCCATCAATGCAACCCCTGATCTGTTTAGGTCAACTAATGTATTATTTGGATCTATATCATGAATGCTTTTACCGGCATCTTGCTCAAGATGTAATCTTTCAATTCCAATTTTTTTTTCACCATTTGGTAAATCTAATGTTACTGTTCCTTCGCCCACAATAGGGTTTTTGTATTGTGATATTTGATATCCCTGAGGTAAATCGGCATAAAAATAATTCTTCCTATCAAAAATTGATTTTTTATTTATTTTGGCATTAAGTCCTATGCCTGTTTTAATTGCTTGTTTAATGCAAAACTCATTTATAACAGGTAACATTCCAGGAAAAGCAGCATCTACTAAGCTTACTTGTGTATTTGGCTCTGAACCAAATTTAGTTGGAGAGGTTGAAAATAACTTAGACTCAGACAATACTTGAGCATGCACCTCAAGACCAATAACTACTTCATATTCATTGGTATTTCTTTTAATTAAATATTCTTTATTTTCCTCACTCAATTTATCCACCAATCATTAATGTTATTTTTAAAATTAATATTTTTTTCAATTGAATAAGCTATGTTAAGAATATTTTGTTCATCAAAAGCTTTTCCTATCACTTGAAGCCCTAAAGGGTAACCTGCTTTATCATGACCAGCCGGTATAGATATAGCTGGTAAACCTGCTAAATTAATCGGTACAGTAAATATATCGTTTAAGTACATTGAAACAGGATCATTTGTTTTTTCACCAATCTTAAAAGCTGAGCTAGGGGTTGACGGTGTTAATATAGCATCAACCTTTTTATACGCTTGATCAAAATCATTTTTAATCAATCTTCTTACTTTTTGTGCTTTTAAATAATATGCATCATAATAACCAGAAGAAAGAACATATGTTCCAATCATTATTCGTCTCTTTACTTCATCACCAAATCCTTCAGATCTCGTCTTTTCATACATGTCAATCAGATTTTCTCCCTTTGATCTAAACCCATACTTTACGCCATCGTATCTAGCTAAATTTGACGAAGCTTCTGCAGGAGCTACTATGTAATAAGTTGGTAAGGCATAATTAGTGTTTGGTAAATTAATTTCAATTATTTCTCCTCCATTGTCCTGGATTATTTTCATACCTTTTTTCCAGAGTTCGTCCATTTCTTTAGGCATTCCATCAACTCTATATTGCTTAGGTATTCCTATTTTTTTTCCTTTGATATTTTCATTAAGATCTTTTAGATATGGGCCTCTTTTAAAATCAACAGACGTTGAGTCTTTATTGTCATAAGAGCTAATAACTTCTAGCATCAAAGCACAGTCCTTAACGTTATGAGTCATTGGACCGGCCTGGTCCAAAGAGGATGCAAAAGCTACGATGCCATACCTTGAGCAACTTCCATATGTTGGTTTTAGTCCAACTGTACCTGTGAAAGAGGCCGGTTGTCTAATTGAACCACCCGTGTCTGTTCCTATTGTAGCAGGTGTTAACTTTGCAGCAAGAGCTGAAGATGAACCACCAGATGAACCTCCTGGAACTAAATTTTCAGATATAGGATTTTGTACATTTCCAAAAAAACTAGTTTCATTAGACGATCCCATTGCAAATTCATCACAATTCAATTTTCCAATGATAATGCCCCCTTCATTTAAAATATTTTGGGTAACAGTCGATTCATATGTTGGAATAAAATTTTCTAAAATTTTACTACCAGCAGTAGTTCGAATATTTTTGGTACAAAAAAGATCTTTTACTGCTAAAGGAATACCGGGTAATTTTTTATTAAAATCTGGTTTTTCATCAAATTTTTTAGCTTTTTGTAATGCGTTTTCAAAATTTTCTGTAATATAAGAATTTAGTTTTTTTGATTTTTGTGACCTGTCAATAAATGCTTTAGTAACTTCTGTAGATGAGATTTCTTTTTTTTTTATTTTTTCAACTAACTCAAATAGCTTTAAATCAATTATATTAGACATTATTCAACAACCTTTGGGACTACAAAAAAATCTTTATTATCTTCGGGTGAGTTTTTAAGTATATCTTCTCTTATATTTTTTGATTTAATTTCGTCTTTTCTTAGTTTTAAATTTGTTTCAACAATTGATGTAAGTGGTTCAATTTTTTCAGTATCTAGTTCCTCTAGTTTTTCGATAAATTTAAATATTGAATTTAAATCATCACTTAATTTTTTAGCTTTATTATCATCTATTGATATTCTGGACAATTTAGAGATATGCTTTACTGTTTTAAGATCTATAGTCATATGATAAGAATATTAAAAACTATCATTTAATCTGAAAATTACAATATGATCACAATCGATGCCCTAAAAGATAAATTAGATAATAATTCAAGATTGTTAGGTTTAGACCTAGGTTCTAAAAGAATTGGCGTTTCTGTCTGTGATGATAGGAGGAAAATTGCCACTCCTTATAAGACTATTCAATTTACCAACATAGAAAATTTATCTTCTGAACTTGCTAATATAATAAAAGAAAATAACATTTCAGGTATAATTGTTGGAAATCCGCTAAATATGGACGGGTCATTTGGTAAAAGTTCACAATCAATCAGAGATAAAGCAGAAATTATTGAAGAAAAAACTGCTATTCCGGTTTGTTTGTGGGATGAAAGGCTATCAACATCAGGAGCTTATAGTTTATCAAGTGATCTCGACATAAAATTTTCTCAAAAAAAAAAGAAAATCGACGAAAAAGCGGCTACATTTATACTTCAAGGAGCTATTGATTATTTAAATAATTAAACCCTTGCTTTAGTGGCATTAAAAGTTTATAGAGTTGGTTTTAATGGCAATTAATAAAAAAGCTATTAAAATTTCAAAAAAACACCTTCTAGGAATACAAGACCTTTCTATTTCTGATATAAATTTAATTTTAGACGAAGCTAAATCATTTATAACTTTAAATAAGAGCAAAAATAAAAAAATAGATATTTTAAGAGGTAAAACTCAAATTAATCTCTTTTTTGAACCCTCAACAAGAACGCAAAGCTCTTTTGAATTAGCAGGTAAGAGATTAGGCGCAGATGTAATGTCAATGAATATTGTAAATTCAGCAATTAAAAAAGGTGAAACTTTAATTGATACTGCAATGACATTAAATGCGATGCATCCAGATATCATCGTTATCAGACATCAGGATTCGGGAGCATGTAATCTACTTTCACAAAAAGTAAATTGCGCTGTATTAAATGCTGGAGACGGAAGAAGAGAACATCCAACTCAAGCTTTATTAGATGCATTAACAATAATTGATAGAAAGAAAAAAATTAGTGGATTAAAAATTGCAATCTGCGGTGATATTCTCCATTCAAGAGTAGCAAGATCAAATATTTATTTACTTAATATGCTAGGTGCTGAATTAAATATTGTTGCACCATCAAATTTAATGCCAAAGGATATTGAAAAATTAGGAATAAACAAATTTACTAATATGAAAGATGGTGTCAAAGATTGTGATATTGTAATGATGTTAAGATTACAAAATGAAAGGATGACAAGCTCGTTTTTATCATCAAACAGAGAGTATTATGAGTATTACGGCCTAACACCAGATAAACTTAAATTAGCAAAAGATGATGCCCTAATTATGCATCCTGGACCTATGAATAGAGGTATCGAAATAGATACAAAACTCGCTGATGATATTAACAAAAGTGTTATTAAGGAACAAGTTGAACTTGGGGTAGCTGTACGAATGGCTTGCTTAAAAATTTTTGGACAACAATGAAGAAAAAGTTTTTTTTAAATGCAAATATAATAGATCCTTATAATGCAATTGATGAAATTGGAGGATTGATAGTAAATGAGGAAGGTAAAATCGAGGCTACTGGAAAAAAAGTAAATAAAAATAATATTCCATCTAGAGAAAAATTTGTCGATTTAAATGGTAAACATATATTCCCAGGGCTAGTAGATATGAGAGTATTTGTGGGTGAGCCTGGTTTTGAATATAAAGAGAATTTTAAAACATTAAGTAATGCTGCTCTATCTGGGGGCGTAACATCAGTTGTTACAATGCCAAATACATCGCCAGTTATAGATAATGTATCTATTGTAGACTTTTTAAAACGTAGAGGTCGAGATAAATCCAAGATAAATATTTATCCCTCTGCATCACTCACTAAAAATTTAGAAAGTACAAACATGACTGAATTTGGACTTTTAAAAAAGAAAGGAATTATTGCATTTACAGATGGTATTCAAACAATTCAAAATACTCGATTAATGTCAAGAATTATGAGATCAGCTTACGATCTTGATTGCTTAGTAATGCAACATGCAGAAGATTTTGAATTATCTAAAAATGGAAGCGTAAATGATGGTATAGTTGCAACTCGTTTAGGTTTACAAGGCATACCTGACTTAGCAGAAAGAATAATTATTGAAAGAGACTTAACTTTATTAGAAGATTTTAATTGTAGGTATCATATATCACAAATTTCATCATCAAAGTCAGTAGATGTAATAAAAAAAAAGAAAGATGCTGTAAAATTTACAACTGGTGTATCAATTAATAATTTATCTTTAAATGAGAATGATATTGGTGATTTTAGAACCTTCTTAAAACTGTCTCCCCCATTAAGAACCGAGGAGGATAGAAAGTCACTTGTAGAAGCGATTAATAAAGATCTTATTGATGTAATTGTTTCGGACCATAAACCAGAGGATGAGGAGTCAAAAAGATTAACTTTTTCACAAGCTGCAACAGGTGCATCAGGTATAGAAACACTTTTACCACTTGCACTAGAACAATATCACAATAATTCAATTAAACTTTTTAAAATTATTGAATTATTGACAAGTAATCCAGCTAAAATACTTAAAATAAATAAAGGAAATCTTACAATAGGAAATGATGCAGATTTTTGTGTTGTAGATATAAATAAACCATGGATAGTCAAAAAAGAAAATTTAGTTTCTAAATCTAAAAACACATCTATCGAGGATAAAAAAATGCAAGGAAAAGTTTTATCGACATTTGTTAAAGGCGAAGAGTTATATAAAACTAATTAGATATGTTGTTCTTAATTTTATTTATTAGTTATTTAATTGGGTCGATTCCGTTTGGATTTTTGCTTGCAAAAATTTTTTTAAAAATAGATATACGCAATATTGGATCAGGTAACATTGGTGCAACAAATGCACTTAGGACAGGTAATAAATTAATTGGGTATAGCACTTTAGTGCTAGATATAAGTAAAGCTGTGATTTTACTTTTAATTATAAAGTTTAATTTTTCTGAATACTTATTAGCATCTTCAATTGCAGTTTTTTTGGGACATGTTTTTCCTATATGGTTAAAGTTTAAAGGCGGTAAAGGAGTGGCTACATATGTCGGTATACTTTTTTGTATTAATATTTATTTAGGAGTTATTTTTATAATTACTTGGTTTATTGTGTTTATTATATCAAAGTATTCCTCTCTAGCCTCAATGATAGCGTCATTGTTTGTTCCTCTATCAAGTTATTTTTTATTTAATGATATCAACTATTATTTTTATATTATTTTATTTTTGCTCATTTTGATTACCCACAGAGAAAATATAAAACGCCTAAAAAATAATACTGAATCGAAGACAAAAATTTATTAGTTTGACTAAAAGTATAATTTATGTGTAGTTTTAGTCTTTATGAATCTTGTTATTGTTGAAAGTCCCGCAAAAGCAAAAACTATAAATAAATATTTGGGAGATAATTATACTGTTCTAGCAAGTTATGGTCATATAAGAGACTTGCCATCAAAAAACGGATCTGTTGATCCTGAAAATAAATTTAAAATGATATGGGAGATTGATAGTTTTTCTAAAAAATATTTGAAAGAAATTACAGATGTTGCAAAAGAGTCTGATAAGATAATTCTTGCAACTGATCCTGATCGTGAAGGTGAAGCTATTGCTTGGCATGTTAAAGAATTTTTAGATGAAAAAAAACTTTTAAAAGATAAAAAAATAGAAAGAGTGGTTTTTAATGAGATAACTAAAAATGCAGTTACTAAAGGTATTGAAAATCCAAGAAAAATTGAGGATCAATTAGTAGATGCATATATGGCAAGAAGAGCCTTGGATTATTTGGTTGGTTTTAATATTTCACCAATACTTTGGACAAAACTTCCAGGTTCAAAATCGGCAGGTAGAGTTCAGTCAGTAGCTTTAAAATTACTTACGGAAAGAGAACATGAGATAGAAATATTCAAACCAGATGAGTTTTGGACACTTAACGTAAATTTTAATACGAATGATAATTCAAAAATTAATTCCACAATTTTACAACTAGATGGAAATAAAATTGAGAAATTTAGTTTTAAAAATAAAGAGGATATTAATTTAGCAATCGAAAAAATTAAAAGTAAAAATTATAAAATTACAGATATTACATCTAAAGTATTTACTAGAAATCCTGTCGGACCATTTACAACATCTACTTTACAACAAACAGCGTCCAGTAAATTAGGATTTGGTGCCTCACGAACTATGCAAATAGCACAGAGATTATATCAAGGTATAGATATTGATGGCGATACAAAAGGCTTGATTACATATATGAGAACTGATGGAACGAACATTTCTAAAGAAGCTGTAAATGAATTTAGATCTTATATAGATAATAATTTTGGTAAGGATTATTTACCTGAAGAACCATTAAATTATTCTGGTAAGAAAGCTAAGAACGCTCAAGAGGCACACGAAGCTATACGACCAACTAATATCGAAAATTCACCTGAAAAAATGAAAAAATATTTAAGCTCTGATCAAAATAAACTTTATAATTTAATTTGGTCAAGAGCCTTATCTTCACAAATGGAATCTGCAAAATTTGATAGAAAAACTATATCTATAGAGTCAGATGACTCTAAAAATGTTTTGAGATCAAGTGGATCTGTAATTAAATTTGATGGTTTTTTAAAACTTTATAAAATTGAGGACGACCAAAGTGATGAAAAAATACTTCCAGAGGTAAACAAAGGTCCAATAAATATTGAGGGTTTTATTGATGAACAGCATTTTACTCAACCACCTCCAAGATACTCTGAGGCTAGTTTAGTTAAAAAACTTGAAGAATTAGGTATTGGAAGACCATCAACTTATGCAAGTATTATCTCAGTTATTGCTAATAGAGGATATGCCGATATCGTAAATAAGAGATTTTTTCCAACAGATAGAGGAAAGTTAATATCTGCATTTTTGGAAAAACTTTTCACTAAATATGTTGATTATGGATTTACAGCCAAACTTGAAGATCAATTGGATGATATTACATCTGGTAAGGAGGATTGGATCAAGGTTCTTGAACAATTTTGGGCAGATTTCAATAAAAACGTTACAACCGTTAGGGAAAAAAGAACTAGAGAGGTATTGGATTTACTCAATGAAAGTTTAGGTAGTCTTATTTTCGAGACAAACGAAGAGGGAAAAGTTGATCGAAAATGTAAGTTATGCGCTGATGGTGTTTTAAGCTTAAAAAATAGCTTTAGAGGAGGTGCGTTTATTGGTTGTTCCAATTATCCAGAATGTAAATTTACAAGACCACTTTCAAAAGCTAAAGCAGCTGAACAATTAAACTTGGCTGAGCCGAAATTAATAGGTAAGCACGAAAATGGGAAAGATATATATTTAAAAAATGGAAGGTTCGGTCCGTATCTACAATACGAAATTGATAAAGAGAAAATAGAAGAAAAACCCAAAAAAAAGAAAAAACTAAAAAAACAAAAAGATGATAATTTTAAAAATGTATCTATACCTAAAGGTATTGATATCGATTCAATAGACTTAGATAAAGCTAAATATTTATGCTCTCTACCAAAAAATCTAGGTTTTAATCCTGAAAATCAAAAAGAAATTTTTTTAAATTCTGGAAGATTTGGCCCATACTTAAAATGTGAAAATAAATCTGCAAGACTAGAAAATGTCGAAGATATTTTTACTATAGGATTAAATAGAGCTATAACATTAATAGCTGAAGCAAAACCAGGAAGAATCTCTTCATCATTGATTAAGGATCTAGGTGAACATCCCGAAGATAAAAAACCAGTAAGGATTATGAAGGGTCAGTATGGACCGTATATTAAATATAAATCTTTAAATGCAACTATACCTGAAGAAAAAGATCCGACGGAACTAACCATGGAAGAAGCATTAATATTGATTGAGAAAAGAAGAGAATACGATAGAAATAAGAAAAAGAAAAAAAAATGAACTTTGAAGAAAATATTAAAAAAAATAATTTAACACTTCCTAATGCTGCTGATCCTGTTGGTTCTTATGTTGCAACTAAAGTAGTGGGAAAGTTACTTTATATTTCGGGACAAATTTCGATTGATGCTGATGGTAAACTCATTAAGGGAAAGGTTGGAAAAGATTTAACCTTGGAACAAGGTTATCAAGCTGCAATTAGATGTGCATTAAGTATAGTTGCGCAGTCAAAAAAAGCTACTGATGGAGATCTATCAAAAATCAAAACATGCGTAAAATTAACTGGATTTGTGAATTCTATTGATACATTTACAGATCAACCTAAAGTTATTAATGGTGCTTCTGACACAATATCAAAAATATTTGGCGACGCTGGAATGCATACAAGAGCCGCTGTAAGTGTAAATAGTTTACCTTTAGGTGTTGCTGTTGAAGTTGACGCTATATTTGAGTTAAACTAATCTATTTATTTATCTTCCCACACCAAAATATTTAAAACCTTGTTGTTTCATTTTTGTAGGAGAGTAAATATTTCTCATATCAAATATAATAGGTTTTCTACCTTTTAAATAAGATTTGAAATTTATTGATTTAAAGTCATTCCATTCAGTATGAACAACTATTAAATCTGATTTCTTTAAAGCATCTTTTATATTATTTTCAAAACTTACATTTTTATATTTATTAAATTCTTTTTTATGACCAGTAGGATCGTAATAGCTTACTTTAGCTCCCTTTTTACTTAATATCGGAATCATAGTTAAACTTGATGAGTCCCTCATATCATCAGTATTAGCTTTAAATGTGACTCCCAAAAAACATATTTTTTTATTCTTAAGTCTGTTTTTTAATAGTTTACTTATACGGCTTAATAATAAATTAGATCTATTATCATTTGATTTAATTACGCTTTTAATAACTGAAAGTTTTGTTTTAAACTTATCTGCAGTATTAATTATTGCCTTTGTATCCTTCGGAAAACATGATCCTCCGTAAGCAGGTCCAGCCCTCAAAAACCGTCCACCAATTCGTTTATCAAGACCCATACCTATTGAAATATCCTCAATATTGATATTTGTTTTTTCACATAGATTAGCCATCTCATTTATAAAAGTTATTTTTGTCGCTAAAAAAGCGTTAGAAGCATATTTAATTAACTCGGCAGCTCTTCTTGAGGTATTAAGATATTGTGCGCCCTTAGATATTAATGGTGAATATAGTGTTTTAAGAATTTTGTTTGATTTAATATCATTTGTGCCAACTACAACTCTATCAGGGTATACGAAATCCCTTATTGCTTCTCCTTCCCTTAAAAATTCAGGATTTGAAACTATTGAAAATTTTTTTTTTTTATTAGTTTTTTGAATAATTTTTTCAATTTGATCACCTGTTGTAACTGGTACAGTTGATTTAGTAATTATTATTTTAAATTTATTTATTGATTTTCCAATTTCCTTAGCAACATTAAATACCTGGCTTAAGTCCGCACCACTTCCACCTTTTCTTGATGGTGTGCCTACACATATAAAAATTATATCAGATTTCCTCACTGAGTCTTTAAGATCTGTTGAAAAGCTAAGTCTTTTATTTTTATAGTTTTTTAATACCAATTCCTCTAAACCAGGCTCATAAATAGGTATCTTTCCTTTTTTTAAAGAATTTATTTTAGCTTGATCTTTATCAACACAAATTACATTGTTTCCTAAATCTGAAAAACAAACACCACTTACAAGTCCAACGTAGCCTGTTCCAATCATACAAAGTTTCATGATTTAGCGATCTCTAATGAAGATTTAATATATCCATGCATTGTTCCACAATCTAAATATTTTCCCTCGAAACTATGACCAATAAATTTATTATTTTGTTTTATTAAAGTCCTTATAGCATCTGTAATATGAATTTCACCACCTTTACCTTTTTTTTGTTTTTTTAGAATTCCAAATATTTTTTTTGGTAAAATATATCTGCCAATTACAGCATTGTTTGAAGGAGCAGTTTTTATATTTGGCTTTTCAATTACATCTTTAATAAAAAAATTATTTTTATCGATATTTTTATCTTTCATATAAATACCCCATCTATTAACAGTTTTTTTTTGAACTTTCATACTTGCCATAACAGAACATTTTTTCTTTTTATGGATTGATATCATTGCTTTTGAACAATTTTTTTTAATTATTAGATCATCTGGTAATAACATTAAGAAAAAATTATCCTTTATTTTATTTTTTGTTTTATAGACAGCATCGCCTGTACCTAGTGGTTTATTTTGGTAAACAAATTTAATCATTTTTTTATACTTTTTAATTTTTTTATATTCATCAATTACTCTTTTATCATTATAAAAATATTTTTTAATAATTTTTTTTTTATTTGATATAATAAAGATTACTTCATTGATTCCAGCTTCTATGCATTCGTCTAATATATATTCAACGCCCGGCTTACCATTCATAGGTAGAAGTTCTTTTGCAAAAACACTTGTGAGAGGCAAAAGTCTTGTACCTAATCCTGCTAATGGTATTATAGCTTGCTTAATCATTGGTTATTGTAATATTTAATGGCTATCATAAATGATAATTTTTAAAAGTATTAATAAATTAAAAAATCAAGTTAATTTTAAGGCAAAAGTTGGTTTTGTTCCAACTATGGGTTCACTTCATAAAGGACACATATCTTTGATAAAAATATCAAAAAAAGAATGTAATAAAACTCTTGTAAGTATTTTTGTAAATCCTTCACAATTTAATAAAAATAATGATTACAAAAAATATCCTAGGGACCTAAAAAATGACCTTAAAATTTTAAA
>CACEMG010000007.1 GCA_902560565.1 uncultured Pelagibacteraceae bacterium
CTGGTTTTATTTTATGGTGGTTTTAATGAAACAATACAAACTTATCTATATGATCCAAGACCAGGATATCCATTTAATTACTGGATAAGGAATGAATTAAGTAAAATAAAATACTTACTTTTAAAATATTCGTCAATTTATGCGGAATATGAAAAACAAACTGGAAAAGTATCAAATATATCTGAAGTTAAAAAAAACATAAATTTTTTAAGTGACCAATGGTTAAACGAATTGCTTCAAAACTATGAAAGCACACTCAACAAAGCTAAATTACTTTCAAAGAATTTTATAAAGAGTAATAAGTGTTCATCAACACAATTTTTTGCTTTTTATCAACCGATATCAATTAATAAATCAGATAATTATTCAAAAAAAATTATTAAAACCACTAAAGATTATTTCCAGAATAAAATTATATTAAAGGATATTTCAGGTATTATAAGTGAAGATGGATTTGTAGACTCGGTACATATTAATCAAGTTTCTAAAAGCATAATTGCAGAGAAAATTAGTTATCATATCTTAAGTGAAGTAATAAATAATTGTAATTAATTAAAATAGATTTTTTTTATTTTTTCAGCCAGAGTTATGTAGATTTTTGAAACTTCATGGTCAGGGTCTGACTCTACTATTGGTTTACCTTGATCACCATACTTTCCAATTTCTGGATATATTGGAATTTCTCCTAGGAATTCTTTATTAAATTGCTCAGCAGTTTTTTTTACCCCTCCAGCTCCAAAAATATCATATTTTTTTCCATCATCTCCTCTAAAAAAACTCATATTATCTATAAGACCAATTATTGTAGTTTTAAGTTTATCAAACATTTTAATACCTCTCTTTACATCTTGAAGAGCTATTTCTTGGGGGGTGGAAACTATTATTGCTCCGTCAAGTTTAATTTCTTGAGCAAATGTTAATTGGGTATCACCAGTTCCTGGCGGCATATCAACTATGATAAAATCAAGATCTTTCCAATCAACTTTTTGAGTAAATGTTTTAATCGCACTAGTCACCATTGGACCTCTCCATATCATAGGGGTTTGTTCATCTGTTAAGAAACCTATGGACATGCATTGTACGTCAAATTTATTTATAGGTATTAATTTACCTTCTTCACTTTTTGGCTTTTCATTAATGGAAAAAAGTTTTGGAAGTGATGGTCCATATATGTCAGCATCTAATAATCCAACTTTGCAACCAGACTTTTTTAACGCTAAGGCAAAATTTGTTGCAAAAGTAGATTTTCCAACCCCACCTTTTGCACTTGAGATTGCAATAGTAAATTTAGTACCCTGAATAGGGTTTTTTATAAACTTTTTTGTGGGTTTTACTCGTTCCATTGCTTCAATAAGTACTAATTAGACCTTTTAACTTATCTTGTTTTTCAAATTAAAGACACTATATAGAGTGTCATGGTTGACGATTTTAGAGGAAGAGGTGGAAGTCCTTGGGGTTCACCCCCAGGAGGCGGTGGTAATGGTTCAGGAAGAAAAGGGCCAACCCCACCAGATATTGATGAAATAATCAGAAGCCTTCAAGATAAAATAAACAAATTTATGCCAGGCGGTGCCACGAAAGGTGGTAAACCCATAATTCTCGGGTTAGTAATATTAATAGTTATTTGGGCCTTAAGTGGTCTTTACAGGGTTCTACCTGACGAACAAGGAGTTGTTTTAAGATTTGGAAAATTTGTAAATACGACACAGCCAGGTTTAAATTATCATATTCCTTTTCCAGTAGAATCTGTTCTTACACCAAAAGTTACAAAAGTTAATAGAATGGATATTGGCTTTAGATCTGAAAGAGATAGTGGCTTTACCTCAACTGCTGTAGCTGATGTACCAGAGGAAAGTTTAATGTTAACAGGAGATGAAAATATCGTTAACATAGATTTTTCAGTTTTTTGGGTAATTAAGGACGCGGGTAATTTCTTATTTAAAATTCAAGATCCAGAGGGAACTGTAAAAGCTGCAGCTGAGACAGCGATGAGAGAGGTTATCGCAAGAAGCAATATTCAACCAATTTTAACCGAGGGAAGATCAAAAATCGAGATTGATACACAAGAAATTATTCAAAGTATTTTAGATGAGTACAACTCAGGTATTCAAATTACTCAAGTTCAAACGCAAAAAGCCGATCCACCAGATCAAGTAATTGATGCATTCAGAGACGTGCAGGCTGCAAGAGCAGACATGGAAAGATCAAAAAATGAAGCAGAAGCATATGCGAACGATGTTATACCGAGAGCACGTGGGGAAGCGGCAAAGATATTACAAGCAGCAGAAGCTTACAAGAAAGAAGTTGTTGCAAAAGCTGAAGGTGAAGCAAGTAGATTTTTGGCGATTTTTAATGAATATAAAAATGCAAAACAGGTAACTCAAGAAAGAATGTATTTAGAAACAATGGAAAAAGTATTAGCGGATATAGACAAAGTTATAATTGATAAAGAAGCTGGTTCTGGTGTTGTGCCGTACCTTCCATTGCCAGAATTAAAGAAAGCAACGAATTAATATGAAAAAAATAATTTTACCATTAATAGCTGTGATTGCTGCAACTGCATTTTTTTCAATTTTTATTGTTAAAGAAGTAAACCAAGCAATTGTATTACAATTCGGTGATCCAAAAAGAATAATTACAAATCCAGGTTTAAACTTTAAACTTCCATTTATCCAAAACGTAGTATTTCTTGATAAAAGAATTTTAAATTTAGATGCTCCACCAGAAGAGGTGATAGCATCAGATCAGAAAAGATTAATTGTAGATGCATTTGCTAGATTTCAAATTATTGATCCTTTAAAGTTTTATATTTCAGTTGGAAATGAGAGAGTTGCAAGATCAAGACTATCAACGATTATAAATTCTAGAATAAGAAGTGTATTAG
Source organism: uncultured Pelagibacteraceae bacterium (assembly GCA_902560565.1). GTDB lineage: Bacteria > Pseudomonadota > Alphaproteobacteria > Pelagibacterales > Pelagibacteraceae > Pelagibacter. Next base: position 2,885 of record CACEMG010000007.1, read on the forward strand.
GTACTCAAAGACTTCAAACTTTATTATCAGAGGATAGAACAAAGCAAATGGCTTTAATCCAAGAAGGTGTTAACAACGAGGCAGAAAAATTTGGCATCAAAATTATTGATGTAAGAATTAAAAGAGCTGATCTTCCGCAAGCCAACAGCGATGCTATTTTTGCTAGGATGCAAACTGAGAGAAATAGAGAAGCGAAAGAATTTAGAGCGAAAGGTGCTGAAATGGCAGTAACAATTACATCAACAGCTGATAAGGAAGTTACAGTAATACTAGCAGATGCACAAAAAAAATCTGAAATTATGAAAGGAGAAGGTGACGGTCAAAGAAATAAAATTTTTGCTGACGCCTTTGGTCAAGATCCAGAGTTCTTTGCTTTCTACAGAGCGATGCAAGCTTACGAAAAGGCTCTTATAGGAGGTGAGACTTCATTGGTATTATCTCCAGACAGTGAATTTTTTAAATTTTTTGGAAACGTAAAATCTAAATCTACCCCATAGTTATTTAATGAATGAATTGATCATTGCTTTTGGTCTTTTCTTATTTATTGAGGGCATTTTGTACGCCATATTTCCATCAAAAATGAAAAATATGCTTAAAAAAATAGACATGTTGAAAATATCACAAATAAGATTTTCAGGTTTAACTTTTGCAATTATAGGATTTGTAATTGTATGGTACTTTAAAACATAAGATGAAATATAGATTTTTTAAAATTGTCCTTATTTTTTTTACAACTTTAAGCTTTACCTTTAGTGCCAAGGCTCAAAATGTACCCAATTCATTCGCTGATTTAGCAGAAAAGCTTATGCCATCTGTTGTAAATATTTCAACAACTCAAACAGTTGTATCTAGATCAAATCCTTTTCCTTTTGAATTTCCTCCAGGATCTCCATTTGGAGATATGTTCAAAGAATTTGGAACTCCACAAGAAAGAAAAGCGAGTGCGCTTGGATCAGGATTTATAATTGATGAGAAAGGTATTGTAATTACAAACAACCATGTAATTAAAGGCGCGGAAGATATTTTAGTAAGGTTTAATGATGACAAAGAATATAGTGCTAAAATAATTGGCTCAGATCCATTATCCGATATTGCTGTATTACAAATAGACTCTAATGATAAATTTACTCCAGTAAAATTTGGAAATTCAGATAAAGCAAGAATTGGAGATTGGGTAATTGCTATAGGTAATCCATTTGGTTTAGGAGGAACAGTTACTGCAGGAATTATCTCAGCAAGAAATAGAAGTATTGGTCTTACAAGGTATGAAGATTATATACAAACTGACGCTTCGATAAATCAAGGAAATTCAGGAGGTCCATTATTTGATATGGATGGTAATGTAATTGGAATTAATACAGCAATATTAGGACAGTCTGGTTCTATAGGTATTGGGTTTGCAATTCCTTCAAACAGTGCAGAAATAGTAATTGATCAATTAATAGAATTTGGTGAAACAAAAAGAGGATGGCTAGGTGTAAGAATACAACAAGTAACAAAAGAAATTGCAGACGCTGAACAATTGGGAAAACCGAGAGGAGCACTAGTGTCAAGTGTATCAGATGGAAGCCCATCAGATAAAGGTGGTGTTAAAGCTGGAGATATAATTTTAGAATTTGATGGAAAAAAAATTAATGAAATGAAAGAACTTCCAATGATAGTTGCTCAAACAAAAGTTGGTAAAATTGTTAATGTAAAAATATGGAGAAACAAGAAACTTATTAATAAAAAAATTATTTTGGGAAGACTAGAAACTTCAGAAGATTTTAAAGAAACAAAACCAAAACTTGTAAAATCCTTCAGAATTGAAAATCTTAAAGCTGAGGTAAGACCTCTTAAAAAGGAAGATATTACAAATAGAGGTTTACCAACAAATACCACTGGAGTTGTAATTATAAAAATTGATAACGACAGTCCAATATCTAATTTAGCTGTAAATAATATAATTATAGAAGCGCAAAAAAGAAAAATAAAGACACCTGGGGACCTAGATAATATTATGAAGTCAGCAGCAACTGCAAAAACTAAATCTATGGTTATTGTAATTTATAACAATCAAAATCAAAAAAGTTATATCGGCATTAAATTAAACTAGACTATGGACAAAAAGTCCAAAATAATTTTATTAGCTGGACCAACAGCATCTGGAAAATCAGATTTTGCTATTAAGCTTGCAAAAAAATTCGAAGGAGAAATCATTAACTCCGACAGTATGCAAATATACAAAGAAATAAAAATACTTAATGCACGTCCTAAAAATAAAGAAATAAATAAAATTACACATCATTTGTATGGATTTCATAGTGTCAAAAATAATTTTTCAACCGGCGATTGGCTAAAGAAAGTGCTAAAGATAATTAAACAAGTAAAAAAAAAAAATAAAATCCCAATTCTAGTTGGAGGCACAGGTCTTTACTTTAAAGCTATTATTAGCGGATTAGCAAAAATACCCACGATACCAATTAAATATAGAAACAAAATAAGAGAAAGCCATAGAAAAATTGGTCAAAAAAAGTTTTATAAAAACTTGATCAAATTAGACCCTTTAGTTAAATCTAAAATAAATGCTAACGATGCTCAAAGATCGATAAGAGCATTTGAGGTTAAAAAATATACTAAAGTTTCTTTATTTAAATGGTTTGAAAAAACAAAAAAAAATTTTGATGAGAGTGAATTTCTAAAAATTTATATTGATTGTCCCAAGGAAGATTTGATTAGAAGAATAAATATAAGAGTAAATAATATGGTGACAACTGGTGCAATAACTGAGGTTAAAAAATTTAGAAGGCTTAAAGTCAAGAAAGATAAGTCGTCCAACAAGATTATAGGTATTTCAGAAATTTCCAAATTTATAGATGGAGAACAAAATATTGACGTCGTAAAAGACCAAATTTCCCTAAAAACAAGACAATATGCAAAAAGACAGAGAACTTGGGCGAGAAATCAAATGATCGATTGGGAAAAAGTGGATCATAAAAAGTTAAACTCATTTGTAAAAAAAATAAAAATATCCTCTCTTAAACTTGACCAATAAGCACAACTTCAGCTAGATTGGTTGAATGTCAAAATTATCAACTGGAGCAGAAATTGTTTTTAAATGTTTAGAGGATCAAAATGTTGAATTTATTTTTGGTTATCCAGGAGGTGCAGTTCTACCCATTTATGATGAATTAAAAAATCATTCATCTATTAAACATATTTTAGTTAGACATGAACAAGGCGCTGGTCATGCAGCGGAAGGATATGCCAGATCATCTGGTAAACCTGGAGTAGTTTTAGTCACCTCTGGTCCTGGTGCCACGAATGTTGTAACAGCATTAACAGATGCATACATGGACTCCATACCATTAGTTTGCATCTCTGGGCAAGTACCAACTCACTTAATAGGAACTGATGCATTTCAAGAATGTGATACTACAGGAATAACAAGACCATGCACAAAACATAATTGGTTAGTAAAAGACATAAAAGATTTATCAAAAATTATTCATAAAGCATTTGAAGTTGCGACAACAGGTAGGCCAGGCCCTGTGCTGGTAGATATTCCAAAAGATATTCAATTTCAAAAAACTACATACTCTAAACCAAAAAAAGAAAAAAAATTAAATGGAAAAAGACACAATAGTTTTAATCAAAAGGATATTGATGAATTAATTAAATTAATGTCTAAAGCCAACAAACCAATATTTTATACTGGTGGAGGTGTAATTAATTCTGGACCCAAAGCAAGTGCATTATTAAGAGAGCTTGTTGACGCAACAGGTTTTCCAATTACATCTACATTACAAGGATTAGGATCTTTTCCAGGTGATGATAATTCATTTCTTGGAATGCTTGGAATGCATGGAACATATGAAGCAAACAATGCGATGCATGATTGTGATTTAATGATAAATATAGGAGCAAGATTCGATGATCGTATAACAGGAAAAATTGATGAGTTCTCACCGAAATCAAAAAAGGTTCATATCGATATTGATCCATCTTCTATAAATAAAAATGTAAAAGTTGAATTACCAATAATTGGAGATGTTCAAGATGTGATATCTTCAACTTTAAAAACAATAAAAAAAGTAAAACCAAATTTTGCAAATTCTAATAAACAAAAAATTTCAAAATGGTGGGAACAAATTCAAAAATGGAGAGAAAAAAAATCTTTAGATTTTGTGAATAGTACTGAAACAATTAAACCTCAGTATGCTGTTCAAAGGCTCTATGAGTTAACCAAAAGTAAAGATACATACATTACAACTGAGGTAGGACAACATCAAATGTGGGCAGCCCAGCATTATAAGTTTGACAAACCTAATAGATGGATGACATCTGGAGGGCTAGGGACTATGGGATATGGTTTACCAGCTGCAGTAGGTGTTCAAATTGCACATCCAAAAAAACTTGTAATAGATATAGCTGGGGAAGCTTCCGTTCTAATGACAATGCAAGAAATGTCTACTGCTGTTCAATACAATCTTCCAATTAAAATATTTATTTTAAATAATGAATATATGGGAATGGTAAGGCAGTGGCAGGAACTATTACATGATAAAAATTATTCTGAGAGTTATACCGCTGCACTTCCAGATTTTGTTAAATTGGCTGAAGCTTACGGTTGTGTTGGAATAAGAGCAACAAATCCTAGTGAATTAGACGACAAAATTATCGAAATGCTAAATACAGATAGACCTGTAATTTTTGACTGTCTAGTTGATAAACAAGAAAATTGTTTTCCAATGATACCATCAGGAAAACCTCATAATCAGATGTTGCTAGGTCCAAAAGATCAGGAACAAAATAAAATTACTGGAAAGGGTAAAACTCTAGTTTAAAAATGAGTAAATCGGCATACAGTACTCCTGGCAAAAAAGGTAAATTTGATAAACATATAATAGTTGTTTGGGTTGATAATGAAGCTGGAGTTTTAGCTAGAGTTGTAGGGCTATTTTCTGGCAGAGGTTATAATATAGAGTCCTTAGCAGTTGCAGAAGTTGATGCAAAATTAAATATATCAAGAATTACAATAGTAACGACAGGAACGCCCCAAGTTATCCAGCAAATTAAATTACAATTAAGAAAGTTGGTGCCTGTTCATAAAGTTGCAGATTTTAAAAGAGAAGATAAAAACGTAATCTTTAAAGAAATGGCTTTATTTAAGTTGGTAGGGAATATTTCTAAAAGAAAAAAAGCTTTTAATGCTTGTAAAAAGTATAATGCTGTAATATTGGATAAAACGAATAAATCTTATGTAGTTCAAGTAACAGCCTTAAGAAGAGAAATAGATGTAATGTCAAAGAATTTGAAAAAACTTGGTTTAGTAAGTGTATCAAGAACAGGAGCTGTTGCTATGACAAGAGGCGCAGAAACTTTTAAATAAAGGGGATACTTATGAAGATGTTCTATGAAAAGGATACTGATAAAAATTTAATAAAAAACAAAAAAATTGCAATATTTGGTTATGGAAGCCAAGGTCACGCTCACGCTTTAAATTTAAAAGACAGCGGAGTGAAAGATGTTGTGGTTGCATTGAGAGATGGGTCTACTAGCAAAGCAAAAGCTGAGTCAAAGGGTTTAAAAGTAATGAACTTGTCTGATGCAGCTGAATGGGCGGATGTTGTTATGATACTTACCCCTGACGAACTTCAAGCAACAATTTATAAAAATCATATTGAACAAAGAGTAAAAGAGGGAACTTCAATAGCATTTGCTCACGGATTAAATATTCATTACGATTTAATTAATGCAAGAAAAGATTTAGATGTATTTATGGTAGCCCCAAAAGGACCAGGACATTTAGTAAGAAGTGAATTTGAAAAAGGTGGAGGAGTTCCATGTTTATTTGCTGTTCATCAAAATGGCTCAGGAAAAGCAAGAGATATAGCAATGTCTTATGCATCTGCAATTGGTGGAGGAAAATCAGGTATAATCGAAACAACGTTTAAAGATGAAGTAGAAACAGATTTATTTGGAGAGCAAACAGTTTTATGTGGTGGATTAGTTGAATTAATTAAAAATGGCTATGAAACATTAGTTGAAGCTGGATATGAACCCGAAATGGCGTATTTCGAGACAGTACATGAAGTAAAATTAATTGTTGATCTTATTTACGAGGGTGGAATTGCTAATATGAATTACTCCATTTCAAATACAGCAGAATATGGAGAATATACTTCAGGCCCAAAAATCATTAATAAAGAAGAAACTAAGAAAAGAATGAAAGAGGTTTTAAATAAGATACAATCTGGAGAATTTACTAAAGAGTGGATGAATGAGTGTAAAAACGGTCAAAAAAACTTTCTTCAAACTAGAGCTAAATTGGCTGAGCATCCAATAGAAAAAGTTGGAGCTGGCTTAAGAGCAATGATGCCATGGATTACAAAAAAGAAATTAGTAGACAGCGATAAAAACTAATTATTACATCATATTGGGTTTTAATATTTCTTTTGTTTTGCATTATCTACGAGAGGTTGTATTATTCATCAGCTAATTTTTAAAAATATGTCTGATAAAGAAAGAGTTTTTATATTTGATACTACCATGAGAGATGGAGAGCAATCTCCTGGAGCTTCAATGAGCGTTGAAGAGAAAATACAAATTTCTAGAGTATTTGATGAAATGGGAATTGATATTATTGAGGCAGGTTTTCCAATTTCCTCTCCTGGTGATTTTGAAGCAGTTTCTGCAATAAGCAAAGGAATAAAAAATTCTATACCATGTGGATTAGCAAGAGCAATGCGAAAAGATATTGATGCTTGTCATGAGTCTTTAAAGTACGCAAAAAGATTTAGAATACATACTTTTATCTCAACAAGTCCAGTACACATGAAGCATAAACTTAACATGTCTAACGATCAGGTTGTAGACGCAGTTAAAGACAGCGTTACATATGCAAGAAAATTTACAGATGATGTTGAATGGTCATGTGAAGATGGAACGAGAACTAGTTTAGATTTTATGTGTAAAACAATTGAACTTGCAATTAAATGTGGAGCAACAACAATAAATATACCTGACACGGTTGGATATTCTATTCCTGAGGAATTTGCTAAAACAATTACACATATCAAAAACAATGTACCCAATATCGATAAAGCAATTATATCTGCCCACTGTCATAATGATTTAGGTTTAGCAGTTGCAAATGCGTTAGCCGGTCTTTCAGCTGGAGTAAGACAGATAGAATGTACAATTAACGGCATTGGTGAGAGAGCTGGAAATGCAGCTTTAGAAGAAATTGTTATGGCAATAAAGACAAGAAATGACCTAATGCCTTATAAGACTGGAATTAAAACAGAGTTAATTAGCAAAGCATCAAAGATAGTTTCAAATGCAACTGGTTTTCCAGTCCAATTTAATAAAGCAATTGTAGGCAAAAATGCTTTTGCACATGAGTCTGGTATTCATCAGGATGGAATGCTTAAAAATAGAGAAACTTATGAGATTATGACGCCAGAAAGTGTTGGGGTAAAAAAAACCTCTTTAGTAATGGGAAAGCACTCTGGAAGACACGCTTTTAAAGATAAATTAAATGATTTAGGTTACTCAGATGTAACTGATGACGTGATCCAAGCTGCATTTGGAAAATTTAAAATTTTAGCAGATAAAAAGAAACATATTTACGATGAAGATATTGTTGCTTTAGTTGATGATAGTTTAATAATTGATAATAAAATTAATGCTATAAATCTTAAATCTTTAAAAGTATTTGCAGGTACAGGTGAGCCACAAAGAGCAGAAATGACACTAGACGTTTTTGGAGATATTAAAAAAACTACTCAAACTGGAGATGGTCCAGTTGATGCGATTTTTAAATGCATAAAAGAACTTTATCCTCATGATGTAAAATTGTCTTTATATCAAGTTCACGCAGTAACAGAAGGAACTGACGCCCAAGCAACTGTAAGTGTAAAAATAGAGGAAAATGACAGAACAACTGTAGGTCAGTCGGCAGACACAGACACTTTGGTCGCATCTGCTAATGCATATTTGAATGCTTTAAATAAAATGTTAATTAAAAGAGAAAAAAAATCTCTTTCACATAATATTGAACATCAAAAAGTAAAAGGAGGAGTGTAAAATGGGACTTTTAGATAAAGTAACAGCAATGTGGAGCCAAGATATGGCTATAGATTTAGGAACTGCTAATACTCTAGTAGTTCTTAAAGGGCAAGGTGTAGTTTTAAATGAACCTTCTGTAGTAGCGGTTGTTGACAACAAAGGAAAAAAATCTGTACTGGCAGTAGGAGATGAGGCAAAGACGATGCTAGGTAGAACACCAGGAAACATACAAGCAATTAGACCTCTTAGAGATGGTGTCATAGCTGACTTTATTGTTACAGAAGAAATGATTAAACACTTTATTAAAAAAGTTCACAAAAGAAGCTCATTCGCAAACCCGAGAATTTTAATTTGTGTACCTACTGGCTCAACACCGGTTGAAAGAAAAGCTATTCAAGATAGTGCCCTTGCAGCAGGAGCAAGAAGAGTTCAATTAATTGAAGAACCAATTGCAGCAGCAATCGGTGCAAATCTTCCAATATCTGAGGCAACAGGATCGATGGTAATTGATATCGGAGGAGGGACAACTGAAATTGCAGTTATGTCTTTAGGTGGCGTTGTATATTCTAACTCTTTGAGAGTTGCAGGTGACGCGATGGATCATGCTCTAATTAGTTACATGAGAAAAGAATATAACCTAATGATTGGTGATAGTACGGCAGAAAAAATCAAAAAAGAAATTGGAACTGCAATTGCAACAAATAATAACACATATGCTGTAAAAGGTAGAGATTTAAGATCTGGAACTCCAAAAGAAGTAAACATCAGTGAAGAAGATACTGTAGAAGCATTAAATCCAATTTTAAGAGAAATGATTAATGGAATTAAAGATGCTTTGGAAAATACTCCTCCAGAATTATCAGCAGATTTAGTTGATATGGGTTTAACACTTACTGGTGGTGGAGCGTTACTAAAAAATATAGATAAAAGATTTTCCAAAGAAACTGGATTACCGGTACATATTGCTGATGACCCTTTGGCTTGTGTCGCTGTAGGAACTGGCAAAGCTTTAGACCAAGAGGAAACTTTTAATTCGATGTTATCGGAGTATTAATTTGATAAAATGCAAGCTAGCAGAGATGACTTTGTAATCGCTATTCGTTCTGCCTTTTTAAAAAAAGAGAACAAACAGAAATTCTCATTAGTTGCGTTAATTTTTTTAACCTTTTTAATTCTTATTTCAGAAAAATTTAGTTTAAAACCAGTCGAATATTTAAAAATTTCTTTAAAGGAAGTTGCTTATAGATCAACATTTATAGTTTCAATTCCAGAAAATTTTATTAAAAAAAGTTATATTGCAACAAAAAATCATTTTTTAGTTTATGAAGAAAATAAAGCGCTCAAAGAGAGATTAGATTTTGAATTATCTAAAAATTATAATTCTGAATATATTATTGAGGAAAATAAAAGACTAAAATCGACTATAGAAGAATTCGAAAATGCGCCATCCGAAATAATTGGTAAAGTTCTAGTTGATAAAAAAAGTCCATTTTTAAGATCTATAATTGTGAATAGAGGTAGTAAAGATGGAATAGAATTAGGCATGGCAGTCATGGATAAAAGTTATTTAATTGGAAAAGTTGTAGATGTTACATTCACTACATCTAGAGTTTTACTTTTATCAGATTTAAATAGTAAGGTTCCTGTAGATATAATGCCTAATAATATTCAATCAATTCTATCTGGTTCAGGTGAACATCACGGAGTTATTCAATATACAAGGCAACAATCACTAATTGAAAACGAGGCGGTTGCGTTTACATCTGGTGCTGGAGGTTTATTCAAATCTGGGATACCTATAGGAAAAATTCAAAAAGATCCAATAAATTTAAAAACTACTGTTACTTTTTTCTCTGATTTTTCTCAACTTCGATATGTGAAAATGATTTCATTTACAGGGGATACCGAATAATGGGTGAACTAAATAAATTAAGTAATTTTAGAAAAATTCTTGAAAAAGGACCTATTATTCTTCTTATAGTTTCTGTCTTAAATGAATTTGATTTTAATTATTTAAATTTAAAATATTTTTCATTTAATTTTCCATTCATATTAATTTATTTCTGGAGCCTAAAAAGATCTGGAAGTTTAGGATATGGTCTTATATTTTTAAGTGGTTTATTTAATGATATTGTTACTGGTTTACCTATAGGTGTCAGTTCATTGGCTTATTTATTAATTTGTGGTTTTTCCGCATATTTAAGAAATATTACTTTAAGACCGAGCGCAATTAAAGACTGGTTCTTTTTTGGATTTACAATATTGGTTGTAAACTCATTAATATATTTAATTATAAGCTTAATATTCAACGTAGAATTAAATTATTACAGCATACTAGTAAATTTATTATTCACTTTTTTATTTTACATAATTTTTAGTGGACTTTTTAATTACTACTTAAAATTAATTTTTGGAGCACACAGTGTTTAGTGAAGGAGATTCAAATGTTAGAAAATTTAATACAATTAACAGAAGAGTTTTTATATTATCAATTGCAAAAGGTGTTATCTTCACTGGAATATTAGCCAGATTATTTACACTTCAAATAAGTGATAGTAAAAAATATCTGACTTTATCTGATAAAAATAGACTTCGAGAATGGAGACTCCCACCAGTAAGAGGGGAATTTAAAGACTATTTTAATAATACAATTGCAGGAAATACAGAAGTTTACCAATTACATGTAATTCCTGAACAAGTTGAAAATTTTAAAAATTTAATGGTTAGATTAAAAAATATTCTTCCATTATCAAATAAACAGTTCTCAAAAATTATTAAGAAAAAAAATCAACAAAAGCCTTGGGAAACACTCATTATATCTGAAAACTTAACTTGGGATCAATTTTCAAAAGTAAATTTTTATTTACATGAGTTATCAGGTGCAAAACCGGTTTTATCGGTTGCCAGAAGCTATCCTTTTAAAGATAATTATACTCATGTGTTAGGGTATGTTGCTCAAGCTAGTGAAAACGATTTATTAAATAATGAGAATATCAAAAATAAACATGTTCCTGGTTTAAGAGTTGGCAAAACAGGTCTAGAAAAATCCTTCGAAGATGAATTAATTGGTACAAATGGAGTTCAAAGATATGAAGTAAATGCATTTGGTAAAAGAATTAAGCAAGTTAATTTTCAAAAAGGTAACAAAGGTAAAGAAATCAAACTTACATTAGATACCGAGGTTCAAAAATTGTGTAACGAATTATTAGCTGATAAAGCAGGATCCATAAGTGTAATGGATATTTATACAGGTGAAATAATTGCAATGCATTCCTCGCCATCTTTTGATCCTAATTTATTTATGTATGGTATTAGTTATAAAGATTGGGATAATATAAGAAACAATCCAAACAAGCCTCTGATAAATAAAACAATTTCAGGTTTATATTCTCCTGGCTCAACTATAAAACCAGTAGTAGCTTTATCAGCTCTCGAAAATAATGTTATATCTCCTAATTTTAAAGTGAGATGTACGGGCAAGATGGAGATGTACGGACAAACATATCATTGTTGGAAAAAAAAGGGGCACGGAATTGTAGATTTAAAAGGTGCAATTGTTCAATCTTGCGATACTTATTTTTATGAAATGTCACGAAGGCTAGGTGTTGATCGTCTTAAGGTTACAGCATCAAGATTTGGTCTTGGAAATAAAGTTTTTAATAATCTATACAATGAGGAAAAAGGAGGATTATTTCCTTCTACCAATTGGAAAAAAGCTAATCTTGGTCAGGGCTGGGTTTTGGGTGAAACTCTTATTACAGGTATAGGGCAAGGCTACGTACAAACGACACCACTTCAGTTGTGTTTAATGACAGCACAACTAGCAAATGGAGGTTTTAAAATTTATCCAACTCTTATTTCTAATAAAAATCAGGAAAGTTTGGAGAAGATTAAGTACAAAATGAGTCAAAAATTACTTCAAGAAGAAAAGTATGACTCATCCATAGTAAGAACCGCAGAAGAATTTTTTAAACCTGGTGAAAAGGATTATAAAAAACTCTTTAGAAATCAGGAAAATGTAAAATTTGTACTAGATGCGATGTTTGCATCTACAAATCAATGGAATGGAACATCTTATAAATCAAGAATAGAAGATAAAAAATATCAGTATGCTGGAAAGACAGGAACAGCCCAAGTTAAAAAAATTACAGAGAAGCAAAGGGAACTTGATTTGGATACAGCTCAAATTCCCTACGAAGATAGAGACCATGCTTGGTTTGTTGCTTTTGGTCCTTATAAAAATCCAAGATATTCAATATGTGTTTTTGTAGAACATGGCGGATCTGGAAGTAAAGCTGCTGCACCACTAGCAAAAAAAGTAATTAAAAAGGTAATTGATAGACATGAAGAACGTGAAAAAATAAGAAAAAGAAATTTAGTAGATATTTAAATGTTTCAACAATCATCATATACAGAGCAACTAACTTTTTTTCAAAAATTAAGATCATTTGATTTTATATTGGTTTTGTGTGTGCTAATCCTAGGATTAGTAAGCAACTTATCGATGTTCTCAACAGATGGCGGAGAATTTCTATACCATACTAAAAGCCATTTAATAAGGTTTGTTGTTTTTTTTGTTTTGATGCTTTTTTTATCTTTTTTCAGTTTAAGATTCTGGCACTCTACCGCATATCTTTTTTATACAGTAGTTCTCGGTTTCTTAATTTGGGCGTCTTTATATGGAGTAACAGCGTCTGGATCTCAGAGATGGATAAATTTATATTTTATAAATCTTCAACCATCTGAATTAATGAAAATAGCTATAATAGTTTGTTTTGCTAGATTTTTTCACAGAGAACAAATCACAAGTGTAAGTAGCTTTAAAAATATAATAGTTTCACTTGCAATTCTAGTTATGCCAATAGTATTAGTTGTAAGTCAACCTGATCTAGGCACATCTATTTTAATAGCAGCAAGTGGATTAATTGTTTTATGGTTAGCTGGATTAAATATAAGATATTTTGTTTATAGTGGTTTAATATTGTTAATATCTTTTCCTTTTGTGATATCATTTTTAAAACCTTATCAAAAATTACGTATATTGAGTTTTTTTAACCCCGACCGAGACCCTTTAGGCGCTGGTTATCAAATCATACAATCTAAAATAGCAGTTGGCTCTGGAGGACTAATGGGCAAGGGTTTTCTTCAAGGAACACAAAGTTATTTGGAGTTTCTTCCTGAAAAACATACAGACTTTATTTTTACACTTTTTTCTGAAGAACAAGGATTTGTTGGGTCTGTATTTCTTTTGATAATTTATGGAATACTTATTTACAGAATTATAAAAATTGGCTCAATCTCTAGAAGTTATTTTGGAAGACTGTTTTGTTATGGTTTTGGTTCTGCAATTTTTATTTATATTGCCGTCAATATGTCTATGGTTTTAGGTTTACTTCCAATAGTTGGATCTCCATTACCAATTATGTCTTACGGTGGATCTTCGATGCTCGCTACAATGATAGGTTTAAGTATTGTTATGAGTACTAAAATTTATCATAAGCAAATAATAAACTAGTTGAAATTTCAGATTAATTTGTCGCGATAGATTCTATAAGATAATGATATATATTTAATTTATGAGAAAGTTTCGTGTTGGAATAATTGGTGCAGGTATACAAGGGGTATGTAATGCATTATTTCTCCAAAAAAAAGGATTTGAAGTAGTATTATTTGATAAAGAGGAGCCAGGTAGTTTAGCTTCCTATGGCAATGCGGGACATTTTTCGCCATATGCATCAGTCCCATTAAATAGACCAGATATTCTCACAGATGTACCAGCAATGCTTCTGAGTTCAACGGGACCGTTGGCTCTTAAATGGAATTATGTACCAAGAATGATCCCGTGGTTTTTAAAATTTATTAGAAATTGTACCAAAAAAAAAATGATGCATACAGCAAAGTATATGCATCAAATTTTGGATCTATCATTGCCTGCTTATGAAGAATTGTTTGATGAAATTGATACTGAGAACTTAGTTGTAAGTAATGGTATAATGTACATTTGGAATAATAAAAATTTATCTAGTAGAGAGCTTGAAATAAACATAAGAGAAAAATTAGGTGTAAAACAGCAATTACTTAACCCTAAAGAAATCCATGATTTAGAACCAAATATTAAACCAATATACGATGGAGGCGTGTTTTATTCTTATGCCAAACACACTAATAATCCTAGAAGACTTCTTCTAAAGTTATTTGATTTATTTTTACAAAAGGAGGGAAAATTTTATAAGTATCAAATTAAGGATATTAATTTTGACGAAGATAAACCAGTTTTAAGAACAGAAAGTCAAAGATTTGTTTTTGATAAAATTGTAATTGCTTGTGGCGCTTTATCAAAAAAATTAACAAATGATCTATTTGAAAATATTCCTCTCGATACTGAGAGAGGCTACCATATTCACTTCAAAGATTGCGAGCATTTAATTTCAAGACCGGTTGTGTTTTCAAATAGAGGTTTTGGAATGACACCTATGGAACAGGGATTAAGAGTTGTTGGAACTGTTGAATTCGGAGGTTTAAAAAATTCACCATCGAAAGGAAGGATTAAAAATTTAGTTGAAAATGCAAAATTTATGCTGGATGGCTTACCAGAACATGAAGATGAATGGTTGGGTTTCAGGCCAACTCTTCCAGATTTTTTACCAGTCATTGGGCCATCAAAGAATTATAAAAACGTATTTTATTCTTTTGGTCATCATCATTTAGGTTGGACTTTAGGAGCAATATCAGGGAAGATAATTTCAAAAATGATTTCTGAAGAAAAAACAAATTTGGAATTAGATCCTTATAGCTCCTTAAGGTTTAGCTAGTGAGTCTTAATATCAAAGCTTATGTGATGCTAGTCCTAGCATCAATTTTTTGGGCTGGAAATTTTATTATTGGAAAATTTGCTTTTGTTGAAAGCATTTCACCTTTCACATTAGTTTTTTTCAGATGGATATCTGTTTGGTTTATTTTATTGCCTATTACTTACAAAGAAATACTAAGTAAAAAAAAAGAAATTGTTAATAATCTGCCTTTACTCCTCTTTCTTGGACTAACTAGCGTAGGTTTATTTAATTCATTCGTTTATGTTTCGCTCCAATATACGCAAGTAATTAACGCATCTTTGTTTAATACCGCTATTCCTGCAGCTATTATTTTATCTTGCTTTATTTTTAAAATAGAAAAGACAAACCTTTATCAATTGCTTGGACTTTTAATTTCAGTATTAGGAATTTTAGTAATAATTACTAAATTTAATTTAAACATTTTGTTAAATTTAGACTTTAATGTTGGGGATATTTGGATGATAGGTGCGGTAGTTTGTTGGGGCTTATACTCGTCTTTCCTAAAAAAATTAAAACTAAAAATATCACTTCTAAGTTTTGTTCACATTGTTTGTACCTGTGGTTTAATTTTTTTGTTACCTCAATTTAGTTATGAATATTTTCAGGGTAATGCAGCAACCATCGATAAAACATTTATATATTGTTTAATTTATTTAGCTTTATTTCCGAGTATTGGATCTTATTATTGCTGGGCAGGAGCCGTTTCAATAATTGGACCCAATAGATCAGGAATTTTTTTATCATTAATACCTTTGTTTAGTACATTTATGGCAATGTTTTTTTTCGACGAGCAATTTAGATATTTTCATACTATAGGTTCAATTTTAGTTATAATTGGTTTATTTTTATCGAATAAAAAAAAATAAAATGTCTAAGATTGATAAATCTAAACTTACAGCTGAACAAAAAATAGTTTTACTAGAGGAGGGCACAGAGCCTCCTGGTTCTAGTGAATTGAATTCTGAAAAAAGGAAAGGAAGTTATCATTGTGTGGGATGTGGTATAAAATTATTTGAATCCTCTACTAAATATGAAAGTGGATCTGGATGGCCTTCTTTTTTTGAATCCTTGCCGGATGTTTTTGAAACCAAAATAGATCATATATTAGGATATCCTCGAACAGAATATCATTGTAAAAATTGTGGAGGACATCATGGTCATATTTTTGATGATGGACCAAAACCAACAGGAAAAAGATACTGTAATAATGGTATTTGTCTTGTTTTTAAATCTAAAGATTAGATATAAAAGTGTATACAAGCCTAATCCAATGATTTAATAAATAAAACATGAAAAATATAATTATAGCAATATTTACAGTTTTCATATTTACAGCATCTAATGCAGACGAATTAACAAATAAAATTTCAAATATAATTGCTGATTTAATACCTGGAGAAGGCACCACGGAGGTAAGTGTAGACTTAAGAGAAAATTACAAACCAGATTATAGTATTCTTGGTGTAAGAGAAATTGACACTACTGATAATGGAAATCTTTTTACCCAGTTCTCTTTATTCAATACAGAAAAAAATAACTCAGAAAGAACAGTAGGCAATATTGGTTTCGGTCAAAGAATGTTAAGTGACGATAATACAATGATGACTGGTTATAATGTTTTTTGGGATTATGATAGCTATGGTAACTCAAGAACAAGTTTTGGATTAGAGGCTAGAAACGCTGTTTTAGATTTTGCAGGTAATTATTATTTAAATCTTGGCGATGGAATAGATGAAGAAAAACCTTTAGAAGGTTATGACTTAAATTTAGCATCTCAAGTTCCATATATGCACTGGGCTGATGTATTTGTGAATGCTTACGAATGGTTTGGAAGAGACAGAGATGATATTAAAGGAACTAAACTAGGTTCAGAGCTATTACTAAGTCCTAATTTAAACCTAGAATTAGCATATGATGATAAAGACAAAAAAGGTTTAGAAGATGAATGGTACGCAAGAGTAATGTTTGTGTATCCCCCAAGATCAGGTCCTTCTTTACAGGATGGCTTTTTAAGCGAAAGTCCATGGAAAGAGGAAAAAGATATGAGCGGGGAACTTTTAAGTAAAGTTAAGAGAAATAATAAAATAGTAGTAGAGTTTAAAGGAACATCTACAATTTCGAGAACAGATTAATGAATAAATTATTTAAATATTTTATCTTTGTAAAAATTTTATTTTTTATTTTTATTAGCAATTTGTACTCAGCAAGCACTACAGGCGCTGCAGATGTATACAAAGTTACGATGAAAAAAGTCGAACTCTGCACAGCAAGTACGAGTGTAACAAGTTGTGAAAATGCTATAGTAATTGGAGAAACTGATAAAACAGTTGATATTGCATCAACTGATG
This sequence comes from uncultured Pelagibacteraceae bacterium, assembly GCA_902560565.1. Taxonomy (GTDB): domain Bacteria; phylum Pseudomonadota; class Alphaproteobacteria; order Pelagibacterales; family Pelagibacteraceae; genus Pelagibacter. The sequence goes on from CACEMG010000007.1 coordinate 20,118, forward strand.
CTGGTACAGCAGCAGCCTCATACGGCGATCCAGCTCTTTTACCACTTGGAGAAACTTATACTCATATGAGAGTTACAATAGATAGGAAGTTTACAATAAAAGCAGATTTAGAAGTTACAGGAGTGACCGCAAATTGCGCTACAACTGCAGCACTTTCTGGATCAGCGTACCCAGGAGGAAGTTTAGATAGCAATGAAAAATATGATAGAACCCCGGTAGTCGATGATGGTGGAACAGCTGCTGAAGCTGATCTGTATTTAAAAAATGATCAAATGAAACTTTGTGGTAATACAGAATGTGGCAACTTAGGTTTATCTGATGCACAAACTGTAACATATGATCAAGGCTCAATTTCTACTTTTCAAACTCAACAAGCAGACGGAAGTACTTCAGATGACCACGTTATGGTTTATGAACTTTCCGCTCCTTATACGGTAGCATTAATTGCACCTGTTATTGATATTTCTTTTGGAACATCTACAGCAATTAAAGCAAGCGAACATCCTACACAAGCAGATCTTTGTTACTTCGAGCCTCAAGAGCCGAATGTTACAATTACGATTAGATAATTTAGTGATTATTAAATATATAAGTTTTTTGGTTGGAATAATTTGGTCCTATTCATTAATAAAAACACAATCTATTTTCAGTAAAAAAGCTGGTTTGATTTTTAAAGTATTTATATCTAATGTTTCCTGGCTTACTTTGATTGCTGCAATTTATTTTGGATATAAAAATTTTTCTATTAAATTTATTTTAATTGGGGGTATTTTTTCAATTGTATTAGTTCACTTAGGATTTAAATTTTTAGGTAAATTTTTGGCTTCAAAATTTAGCGAGAAACAATTGATTATGACAAAAACTTTTTTTGAATATTCTTTAATTATTTGGGTTATTTATTATCTTTTTTATTAAACTTTAAATTAATTTTATTTAAAAATTTCTATTAATTTATTTGCTAAAACTTTATGTCCAATTTTATTAAAATGTGGGTCATTTTTGAAATAGTTTTTTTTATAAGTTTCTAAGAAAGAAGAATTATTCATTTCATCAAAGAAAATTGGAAAATAATTAATAAAATTTTCGCATTTATTTTTACAGAATTCCTGCCATATTTTTACATGGATGGAGTTTACCACATCGTTTTTTAACTGATGAGGCCAAGGATAAACTGCTAAACTTAATTTGATATTATTTTGAGATAATATTTCATAAAGTTTTTCCATATGACTAACCATTATTTGATTTCCATCTTTTATTCCTAAATCGTACTTTTCCATTCTATCTTCTTTCGAATATGTCCATTTTGCTTTGAGATTGACTTTGTCAGTGAAAACAGGATTTTCATTTACACTCAATTCTTTATCTTCTTCACTCTTAAACTTATATTTTTTCAAGACAAACATATAAAAATTTGTCAGTGGAAAATTATTTCTTAAAAATTTTCTACGTTTTAAGTTTTTCTTTTTAGAATATTTTTCAGTAACTTTTAAACTTTCATCTATAGAATAAAAATTTGTATCATCATAAAAGTCACTTATATCTATAAAGACAACCACATGGTCAAAATTAAAACCTTCATCAATTAAATAATTAATTTTTGATAAATATATTTTTGGGGAATATGATACTATTCCAAGGTTGGCAGTTTTATACCCAGATGCTTCAGTGAAAATCCCAACAAAACTTTCCTCATATTCTATAGGCGTTCCTTCGGTAAAGGAGTCCCCAATAAATGCAAATTCAAAGTTTTTGTCTACTACTTCATTACACTTTGATTTAAATCCGTGGTTATTTGTACAAAGTTCGTAAGTTCCTAAAAAGCTTACGTTATTAGTGTACTGAATATTCGCTCTTAAAGTATGATGGTATATTGGATGGTCAATCCTTACTAATCTCTCATAGAATTGAGATTTTGCAAAATAATCATCAAAATATTTAAGAATTTTTGATCCAAGAAAAAAATCAATAACTAATGAAAATATAAAAGTAATTAAAATTATCTTTGCTAAATTGAACAGTTTTTTTAAAAAAATCATCTAGATAAATATTTTTCCTAAAAAATTATTAGATTTTATTGAAAAATAACAATTTTGTAGACTATTTTGAGCCAATTCTACAGTTTAAAATTTATTTCAATATAGCTATTATATAAATAAATATCATGTTTGAAAAATTAGAAGAACTGGCAAAAAATAATAAAAAAATTTCTGACTTTCATATTAGAAGTGGATGGCCACTAGCTTATAGACAAACAGGAGAGATCCATAAAATTCCCGATGTAATGGTTAAAGCTCAAGACCTTCAAGATTTAATATCTACAAATTGTAACGAGATAGAAATGAAAAGATTCCAAGATACTCATGAGCTAGATTCATCTGTAACATTAAGTGGATTAAGATTTAGAGCTAATTTTTATAAAACTATTCATGGGCCCGCAGCAGTTTTGAGAAGAGTAGAAAGCGTTATACCTTCAATGGAACAATTTGATCTACCTCCAGTCTTATATGATATAATAGATATGCACAAAGGTCTCGTTTTAGTAACTGGTCCGACTGGTTCTGGTAAATCAACTACACTTGCTGCAATCGTTAACGAAATAAATAAAACTAGAACATCAAATATTATTACTGTTGAAGATCCAGTAGAATTTATTCATAAAGATTTAAAAAGTATTGTCTCACATAGAGAAGTAGGCAAACAAACACAAACATTTGCAACAGCACTAAAAGCAGCACTACGAGAAGATCCAGATGTAATATTAGTCGGTGAGATGAGAGATTTAGAAACTGTTTCATTAGCTCTGACTGCCGCTGAAACAGGTCACTTAGTGTTTGGAACACTTCATACTAGTGGTGCACCAAGTACAATAAATAGAATTATAGACGTATTTCCACCTGAACAACAAGCACAAATCAGAGCGCAAATTTCAACTTCACTAAAAATGGTTGTAACTCAAAGACTTCTAAAAACTAAAGATGGTCAAGGAAGATGCGGTGCCTTTGAAGTGATGAAGTGTACTCCACCAATTCAAAATTTAATTAGAGAAGCAAAAATTCATCAAATTCCAAGCATCATGCAAACTGCAGTCAAAGAAGGAATGATTACTATGACCAAGTCTTTGGAGGAATTAGTTAAAGCAGGAAAAATAGATGCAGGAGCAGGAAAAGAACAATAAAGGTTTTTCATTACTAGAAATAATTGTTGTGTTAGCAATAGTTGGTGCTCTTGCTGGAGTTGGTATCCCTAACTTTGCTAAGTGGAATAACAAAAGGATAATATCTAATGCTTCTGAAGAAGTTGCATCCTTGTTAAGAAATATACACGCCACAACTGAAAGAGGAACTTTTGCTTATGTTCAGTTAATATTTGAGAGCGATAATGAAGATGGAATTTCAATTAAAACTAAAGGTGTGACAATGGATAATTTTACAACCATAATGAATGACACGAGTGCTAGATGGAATACTTCAAGTGATAATAGGTGTTCAGTGACACCTTTGGACGATGAATTTTGGACCAGCGAAGATACTGATAGAGATGAATTAAAAGCAAATATATTTGAGATTTCAAGAAGCGATGTAGTATTCAACTTTATAGGTGAAGCTTCTTTGTGTTTGTCAAGGAATGGAAAATTTTATTATGGAACGGGAGCAATAGCTACAGGTGAGCAACCAGAGAATTATATATATTTACTATTAAATAAAGGGGAGAACACAGACTGCACTATTACTTACATTGATGATGAACCTGATGAAAAAGTTATTCCACAACCCGATGCATGGGATGAAGGTGGGTGCAAATATGTAGGAGCAGTAAGGTGGACAAGGTTCGGAGAAATAGATACATTTAGATGGAATAGGAGAGATACTGAAGAATTATCAGAATGGAAGTAAAATTTATGAAAATAAACAACAAAAATAATTTAGGAGTTTCAATAATAGAAGCACTAATTTCAATGGTAATTGTTGGTATTGGATTTGTGGCTGTTTTACAAATAACTCAGTATTCAATCAATTCTGTAAAAACGTCTGGGGAAAGAACTAAAGCTACTTTTTTTGTTAATATGTTTGTAGAGGACTCGCTTTCACTTAGAGATAATTCGACTAGTGAAAATTTTACAGATATTTTAGCAGTTGATGATGCCAGACAATTCAGTTCAGCATGCGGAACACAAGGAGCCAAAGATTTAGTCAAAGCTGATACTGCAGGAGATATTTATAAAAATTCAACTTCAGATAACGATCCAGCGGAGAATAAAACTGAAAAATGGAGTGCTTTAGTGGCTAATAGAGATTATATGGATTGCTCAAGCAGTGGAAGAGAAATAAGAGCTTTTGAAATTTTTAAGCTTTGTAATAATACATCTTCACCAGGATGTATCGAAAACAAAAATCAAAGAGATGAAATCATGTATGTAGGTAGAGCTCAAATGACTTTGAACAATGGTCAAAAAAGAAAATATTTATATTTTCAGTCTGATTTTAGATTAAAACCATGATTAAAAAAAATAAAAATAATAAAGGTCTTACTCTTATTGAAATATTAATTTCAATAATAATTACATCTGTAATGGTTGCAGCAATGTACACATCTTATAATGTGGTTAGTGGAGCATACAAACAGGTTAGTGATAAAGCAAAAATTAGTGGATCTAGTAGAGATCTAGTTACAATGATTATGAGAGATATAAGAATGGCAGGTTTTAGATATTATGCAGGAGAACATGCAGCTCAAGAATTTTTAAACAATCCACTAAATGCTACATGTGTTGCTGATGGCCTTCGACTAACTGAAAGAAATTATATTTCATTTAATACTGGCTTTGATGGAGATGAAGCCAATAGTCATGCGCCTTTAGTTATCAGAAAAAATGTAGCGAAAGATGCGCCAAGTCTTCATAATCCATTTGATACATGTTGTGACAGTATTGAAATAATTTATGAAGATTTTAGTTTACTTACAGAACAAGATCAGTTTCAACCATATAAAATATTTAAAATTTCATACTATGCAGCTCAAATAGATAAAGATAGTGACAAAAGATACGGAGTTTATAAAAAAGTACAAAGTTGGGTACAGCCAAGGGAAGCAGCTTATGAATTAGGAATATGTAATTGGCCAGGTCGTGAAGAAGACCTAGTTATGGGATTTTGGGATGATGATTGCCCAGAATGTTACGAAGATTTAGTAAGAGATCATGTGGTGGATATGGAATTTATACCATTTGATGAAAATGGCAGAATAATAACCGACCCGGCTAAAAATTTCCCTGCACCAGAAAACTTAAACCTCAGAGATAGATTATTTGATATTAGAACAGTTGATATGAGACTTACTTTCAGATCAAAGAATGAATTTTATAAAGATAACAAACAAATAGATCCAAGCAATCCAAGCAATAGGGTTGCAAGAAAAATTTATGGTTTGCAAAGAAATTTCACACCAACTGATGATAAATTAGATAAATATTTGAGAGACTCTGTAATTGTAACAGTGAACACAAGAAATATAGGGCAAGCATTTCAATGATTAAAAAAAATAATAAAGGATTTGCTTTAGTATTATCTTTAGTTTTACTATTAGCTATGTCTTTAATGGGTGGAGCTTTAGTAATTACTGCTTCCTCAGATCATTCAAGTAATAATAGTAGCGATGAATATCAACAAGCTTTTTATGTAGCTGAAAGTGCTTTGCTTGAAGCTCAAAAAAGTTTAATGGATCAAATGATAGGTCCGATAAATAGAGATAATGGATTTAGAGATTATAGTGCAAGAAATGTTCCAGGAAACCAAGAAGTTGCACTTCCAGGTACAACTGGAAGCGACAGCACACCTTGTGTAAAAAGTTTTAAAAATATTGATAGTAGTGATGGTTCCACATTTAGGGTTGTTGAGTATGTAAGAGATCAAAGTTTTTATCAGCTGATTGGACCTATTATTGAAAATGATCTATTAGGTGCAACTTTAGGAAGTCCCGAAGATATTCAAAGAGAACGAGACAAGCTACAGACTTATAGATATGAGTATATTTCAACTTATATTGGGGCAGAAACATATTCGGGTAGCGGCACAAGTCTTAAAAAAAGTGCTACCAATATTCAAAGAAGAGGTGCAGCTTACAGGTTATATGGATGTGGTATCCTAGGAACTGTCGATAGGCCACAAATTCTAGTTCCGCTAGAGACTATAGTTATATTGGCATACTGAGTAATCAAATGAAATAATTATTAAAAGCTTAAATTCATCACTTAAGAGTGTTGAATATTGAGTAAATTTTACTAAAATCTTTATAATGAGAAATATAATCATACTATTGTTTCTAGTTTTAATTACACAATCAAAAGCATATGCATGCTCTATATTAAATGTTGATATAGGAACTTCAGTTAATGTTGCTAAAGAGAAATTTGATTTTCTTGAAACATTTGATTCATCTACATATGGGGATGATTTCTCCGTTAGATATACTGTACCTGCCAAAGATTATTGTGAGGACTCAAATTTAGAAAATGCTGATTTAGAAGTGATTGTATACAACTCCCAAATTGCTGGGATTAATGTTTTATCCTGGGACCCTAATATAAAAAATGAAATTTATGATTTTACAAACAGTTTTATTGGTTCAATAGGTGAAGATTTAAAAAGCGACAGAGCTGGCTTAAAAGATTTAAGTCTTGGAAATTTATTAATAATATATAGTAAATATGAACATCAAGAACAAATACACGAGCTTTTAGAGATTACAAATAATCAATTAAGCAACTACGTCGTTGGTGAACAAATTTTAGATGCAAATTTATAAAATGAATAAAATTTTAAAATTATTGTTTGTAATATTTATTTTTTTTAATTTGCAAACAAGCTCAAATTCAAAACCAGTTCCACCAGGAGCTGGAGAGGGAGATGTAGCAGCCAATATTTTATTTTTGGTCGACAGCTCAGCGAGTATGTCTGCCTGGATTGGTAATGATGGTTTGGATAGTATACCAAACGCTGTATATGACTCAGCTGGAAGAATTATAGTTACTCAGTCAAGAGGCCAAGGAGTAGTTAGATATACATACAATAATGATGCTGACGTCCTAGCTTATGAAAGAGATCGATCTTTTGGTTCTAGAGGTGCGATTAGATTTGCAGGCACATGTAGGCAAGTTTTATTTAATAATGGTGCAACTGGCATTAATCAAAGAATGAATACAAACGTCTCTAGGAATAGAAATGTTAAATCTGTTAGAGGACTGACTACTAATGTTTTAAATAATGAAAATTTAATTTTTTTTAATACAACAGTAAGAAGAACATTTCATTTAATATTTGCTTTTGACGAAACAGGTAGAAATTGTAGAATGGTATTGGATCTTCCAGAAATTGGAACCGTTAGAGGTTTTGATGTTAAAACTATAAATGGCGTTCCTTATATATTTGCTTTAGGCGTGAGTAATGCAAGTAGAAGAAACGGATCTTTTGCGTCTTGTAATTTACAAACACTTATGTGTGAGACACAAAGATTTGGTAGAGGAGCTTGGAGTAACTTAATAAATAGTTTTTCTCGAATGTCTGTAAATAATGAAGGTACCATGCTGTACTTAGGAAATGGCGATTTACATGGTCATGCACTTACAAGAAGTGGAAATGCGTTTACGTTAAATCAGAACAGACAAAGGTATTGTACAAGGACTAACAATCCAGACTTAGACACTCAATTAGTAAATGTAACTTCAGTAGCTGTTTCTCCAGGTGATAGTAATATTATCTATGTTGGCTCAGGCATCAATTTTGCAATCCAAAAGTTACAAGTTTCAGATACAGGATGTACTGTAGTTTCGAGTATTGGAAAAGGTATAAGAAGTTACAATAAAAATACTCCAGATTCAGGCTCAACTACTATAGATGCAGATAGTGTTAATTTTTCACAGGTTTGGGGATTGGAGGTTGATTCTGCAAATAACAGAATACTGACATCAACCGATTTTGGATTTATTGATGAATTTAACGAGGACGACTTTACTAATGCCGCCAGAGATTCTGCTTGGTTAGAAAGTATGGGAGGTCCAAGAATAAATAGATGGACTGGAGTTAAGCAAGCTATTGATGCAATTGTAAATGACACAACTTTAACAACTGGAGCTCATTTTGGATTTGGACATTGGAATGCAGGCGAAAGTGGTCGAGGAAAAAATAGTAGAAGAGGCGGTAGGCATTGTCATAGAAATGACGGGTGTGTTTACTACCGTGGCTGGAATGGTTCTCACCCAGAGGGTAGAAGCCAACTATGTAATAGTGACTCTTGTATAAATGTTGGAGTAAGCTCAAGAGGCGCTGGCAGGATAATGACTGTTCTCAGACCATTGGGGCTTGCGTGGGGTACAGATGCTAATGCCTTTTCACAAATGGCACAGAAATATTTTAATGATGCTAGTGCAGGTGGATTAGTTTTTGATGAGACGTCTGAATGTCAGTTAAATTATGTGATTGTCGTTGGAGATGGTGCTATGAGAAATACAGGTCCAGCACGAGCTCGTATCGCAGCATTGAGACAACAGGGTATTAAGACATTATTTGTAGCATATGGTGGAAATATAAGAGGATCCTCTATGAGAGCATTTGAGAGGTTAGCTGATGCTGGTTCTTGTGGCGACGATAGTTCAGATGAATGTGAAGACGTCATTGTAGCAAATACTCCTGAAGATTTAAAAAGTGAACTTACAAGTAAAATTAGGCAAATTATTGCTGACAAGTTAGCGTTTACAGCTCCATCAATTACCGCAACTATTCAAGAAGGTGGATCATTGTATCAAGCACAATTTGGTTATGAGCAATTTGCAGAATGGAGAGGAAAAATATTAAGAAAAAAATTAGATAAGGACGGCACAGTAACTCATGAAATGAATGTTGAGGGAAATTGGAATGCAGCAGTAACGATTAGAAATCAATCAGCATCAGCAGGCGATGAAGATAGAAGAAATCTTTGGACTGCTATGCCAACTGTTTCATACATAGGAAATTGGGATAATTTCACAACTGCAAACTCAAGTGCGATTGGAAATTTATTTGAATCTTTAAACTATACTGTAAAAGATTATCACGATGGTGCAACAGGTTGTAATTTAGGTTCTAATGGAAATTCAGATGATATAATTGGACTAATTAATTTCATGAGCGGTACAGATTATTTTGATTACGATGGAGATTGTAATATAAATGAAAAAAGAGATAGCGTCATGGGAGATGTTTACCATTCACAATTGGTAGAAGTTGGAAAACCAGACGCAAACGTTAAATTTGATAGTGAAAATAAAGAAGCCTATTGGAGAGGCAAAAATAATTATCAAAGCTTTGCAATAAATAATGATTCAAGAAAAAGTGTAATCTATGCTGGAGCAAATTCAGGTATACTTCATGCTTTAGATGCAAAAACTGGAGAAGAAATTTGGGGTTTTATACCACCTTTTGTTGCAGGACTATTACCTCAAGTGATAAATAAAAATTATAATGGTAAAGTAAACGGTAATGCTGGTGGTTCCAATCCAATATTTGGTGTAGACGGCTCACCAGTGATACACGACGTTTTCATAAAAGGAATTTCACCTTCGGGAGCTATTGAAACTAAAAAAAGTTGGCATACTATATTATTCATTCCATATGGACGAGGAGGAGCTGGTTTCTCTGTATTAGATGTTACCCATCCAGAAATAAGCGGATCTAAGGGTCCAATTCATATGTTTTCAATTTACAATGATAATATCAATAAAAGAATTTTAATTGCTGACCATGAGGGTAATATCACACAAAAAACTTACAACTCTGGTTTTGCATCTATGTTGCAATCTCAAGAGGGTATTGTGGCACAAGAAAACTATAATGCTGCAAGAGAAGAGGATGAGGGAAATCAAACAGACGCTAATCCTGAAGTTACTGAACGACAAGATGCAATAGCACCATGTGATGATAGTGATGATTTTGCTGTTAATGGAACAGCATCTTGTTTCAGAGGAACAACTTTTAATTTCGATGGTATAGTTCTCGATTACGACGATGGAGATAGCATACCAGATGGAGTTTTAACAGCTACAGAAATAAAAGATGGAGTGGCAAAGTCTATACCAATTGCAAGCGCAATGATGAAAGATGGTAGTTTGCAAGTTACATTTAACGAAGAAAAAGTAATTAATATAAATGTGTCTGATGCTGAACCGACTGAATCTAATCAATTTAGTATCTCAACAGCATGCAGAGGTGCAACTGGAATAGATCCAATTTACGATTATACGCAGTTAGGTGAAACTTGGTCATCACCGAGAATATTTAGAATTCCTTCAGTATCTAAAACAAAAAGAGATGATGTAAAAAACGATACCTATGTGGCAGTGATGGGGGGTGGTTTAAGTAAGAATGATCCATGCGCAGGTTCTGCTCTTTTCTTAGTAAATTTAGAAGATAGAGATAACCCTGGTTCAATTTTTGGCGCAGAAGAAAATGGAGGACCTATAAGTATAGTTGATACCGATCCAGCTGGCATTACAGTGGGTGATAATGTAGAGCCTACACCAGGTGGAAGTGATATAAATAACTCAATACCTTCAACGCCTTTAGTTATTACACCAGATACAGCGTTTAATATTCCTTGGAGAGGAGCAATGGTTTATGTAAATGATCTTGAAGGAAAGATTACAAAAATAAACCTTACAAGTTCACAAGAAAATGATGCAGATTTATTTGATCAAACAACATTATTCAAACTAAATGCTAGTACAGATAATGCAAGGTATAGCTATTTCTCAATGGATGCTGGTATAGGTTTCACTGACAATCAGTTCTGGTTATTTGGTTCTACCGGTAATTTTACAGACTTAGGTGGTCAAGAGCCAGGATTAGATAATATTTTATATGGAGTTAAAGATGAAGATTTTCCATTGTTTAATCATAATGCACGAAATTCCGGTGCACCTCACACAAAAGTTCCAAAAGGATCTGAAGATGGTTTTGTAATTAAAGCGAACCAAAATGCTGAACAGGCAGATAGTTTAGAGGATGCAGTTATTTGTAATAATGTTACTGGGGATGTGTTTGGTGATAAATGTCCTACACGAAACAAGAAAGCTTGGTACATAGCATTAGATAGAGATGAAGGTGGATCATTTATAACACCAAGACAATATAGAAAAGCATCTGCACCACCAACTTTATTTAGTGGTAAGGTATATTTTCCAGTTTACCAACCACCTATTGGTCAAAATAAATGTAATCAAGGTAATGCCTACATATGTGTTACAGATGACGAATGTGGTACGAACAAATCTCAAGGACTACAAACCAACGCTTCAATTGAAACTAATGTTGATAATAACACGGCATCAAGTACTGGTTCTCAAGATACAGTTACCATTGGAACAGAAAATAATGCTTGTGCGTATATTAATGAAGGTGTGTTATCCGAACTTGTTGTGTTTGGAACCAATCTCTACGCTAACGTTGCAGGTCCAAGTGAAGACTCTTCTACACTTTATAGAGTTCCAGCCTTACCTGGAGATATAATTTCAAATAGAGGCGGTTGGAGAGACAGTAGTTATTAATAACTATAAATTAATTATAATAATTAAAATATAATTTTCTCAATCAAACTAAGAACAAAAATATAAAGTCAATAAGTAATAAATAAAGAATACACCCAATTACTAAGTGGGGACCAAAAGGAATTTCAGTACTTAAATTTTTTGATTTTCTAATTAAACTTGGCAAAGAAAATCCTAAAGCTGTTAAAGATGAGAAAATTAAAATGAATGGGATTGAAATCCAACCAAACCAAAACCCAAGAGCAGACAAAAGTTTTGCATCACCTAAACCCATACCGTCTTTATTTTTGATTCTTTTATATAAATATATTAATAACCAAATTATAGAATATCCAAACACACCACCAATAAGAGAGTGAATATAATCCGGAAAGATAGATTGATTTAAATTAGGGTCAAATGATTTAATAAATCCTATAGCCATTAAGCTATATGTTATTTGGTTGGGAATGATAAAATGTTTTAAATCTACAAAAAAAATAATAATAAAAGATATAATAAGTATAAAAAATAACAAAGTTGTAGTCGTTAAGCCAAATAACAAAAAAACAAAAAGAAAAGAAAAAGCGCAAATTGCTTCAACTAAAAAATACTGAAAGCTTATTACAGAATTACATGATCTACATTTTCCTTTAAGAATCATAAATGAAAAGAATGGAATATTGTCATACCAATTAATTTGCTTTTTACATTTTAAACACTTAGACCTTCCAGTAATAACGTCCTGATCCAATGGTAGCCTATAAATACATACATTACAGAAGCTACCCCACAGAGCTCCCAAAATGAATGCTGTAATTGATAACACGGTCTATAGTTTGATTTGGGCTGTAATTTCTAATATACTATCAAAAACATAATGAATTAAAACAAGTGCATCTTGTAAATGAAGGTAAAAGTTAGGTGAATAAATGATTACTTCCATGGTGGAAAATTATCAAAAAAGTAATAGATTGCCAATTAAAAACATGTTTTTTGGTAAGAAAAAAGAATTGAAAAATGAGGTAGAGGATACTAGTAGCAAAGATTTGGCTATTGTAACTCAAATGAACCAGGAGTTTGCAAAGTCTCTTGATTTGAAAGAAACATTACAGAATTCATTAGAAGTAATTATTAAAAGAATTAATGCGCAAGCAGCAAACATTTTTCTTATTGATGACAAAAGCCAAACATTTCAGTGTATTGCATCCAAACATCAAGCTTACTTAGAAGATTTTGAAATACCAATTACTCAAGGTGTAATGGGAAAAGCAGCAGTTATAAAAAAATGTATTAGAGTTGGAGATGTAAGAAAAGATGTAAGAGAAATTGCAGAGTTTTATTTTGATTTAGACAACAAAACAAATTTTACTACATATTCTGTTTTATGTTCACCATTAATTGTTTCAGGGGAATGCATTGGTGTTATACATTGTTTAAATAAAAAAACTGGCAATAAACTTTTTGAAGAAAATGATAGAAAACTTTTAGAAACTTTATCTGGACCAGCTGCTTTAGCAATTAGAAATGCAAAGATGGCAAAAGATTTAGTTGAAAAGAATAGAATGCAAAAAGAAATAGAAATTGTTGGTGAAATACAAAAAACTTTATTATCTCAAAACAAAAAAGAAAATTTTCCAATCGCTGGAATAAATATTCCTGCAAAAGTTGTTTCAGGAGATTTTTATAATTTCGCAGAGATTTCAGACGGAGTTTTTGGATTTGGTGTTGCAGATGTTTCAGGTAAAGGAATTAAATCATCTTTGTTAATGTCAAAGGCTTCAAGTCTTTATAGATGTTTAAGTAAAACAAATTTTTCTGCAGCAGAACTTTTAAATATTTTAAATTCTGAAATATGTGAGACTACTTCAAGAGGAATGTTTGTTACAATGTTGATAGGAATTTATGATAGCAATAAAAAAGAATTAACTTTAGCAAACGCAGGACACGAACCTCCGTTAATTTATTCTAAGAATGGAAACTTTTCTAATTTTGAAGAAGCAGGTCCACCACTTGGTATTGCACCAAAATTTAAATTTAAAGAAACAAAAATTAATTTTTCTAATAGCTCAATGTACATTTTTACTGATGGTATTACGGAGATTAAAGATGCAGAAGGAAAAATGTTAGAGTCTCAAGGTTTCCAAAATTATATAAAGAAGTATCAAGAAGTTCCAAACAACGAAAGATTAAATAAAATTATTGAAGATATAATTAAATCTGGTCGGATACAGAAAGATGATTTAACAATTGTGGTTGTTGATGGTAAATGATTGGTATAAGCAAGATAATGATTATATTTGGGATAATTCTTACAACTATTTTGTATTGGGCCTCAAGTAATGTCTGCAGATATAACTTTGCAATAGAAAAAAAATCAAATATATTAAATATAATTACTAATGAAATAGATCCTTCGTTATATCAATCAAGAAATTTTTACTTTAAAGAATTAAATTGCAATAAAGTTAATCTAGATTTTAATTTAGAGAGAATGATTGATAACTTTAGAACAATAACTGTAATGGTCTACCAAGAATTAAATACAGATATAAGAGGAAACCCTCTTGAATAGGTAAAATTTGATTTATTTCATAATTAATTCTTTAATTTAAAAAAATTTAAAAAAAAACAATTTAAAAGTGCATTATTTTTAAAAATTTTTCTAAAAATTGTACAATTTAAGGTAGAAAAAAAATTTATTTGTCAAATTTTGCATCTTTTGTGAAAATTTTGAGCTCTAAAATAAAAAAATTTTTATAAAAAAATATCTCTAACACAAAAAGGTACTACTCTAACACAAAAAAAGTTAATTATTTAATAATTGTAATTATTGTTGATTTTATTGAGTTTTTTGAAAATTTAAAAATTAAATATTCTCTAACACAATTTAAAAACCTGATTTGTGTTAGAGTTTTTAAAAATTGTGTTAGAGATTTGTAAATTTACCCCAGTTTCATAAATTTTGCTAAAAATTTTTTTTTAATTAAAAAGTGTTGATTTAATTGGATTTTTGCATAAATAGCCCATTTTGGTCATGCAACTTATAGTTATGTGTTAGACTTACAACGATATTTGTGTTAGAGATTCGTAAATTTGTGTTAGAGAAAATATATTTAAAATGATATGAACGATCAAGACGACGAAAAAAAAATAGTTAACGAGGAAAGTTCTCAGTCAAATGATGAGAATCAACCAAAAATTGATTCAAATGATAGCACAAAACCTGAGGAGAGTTCAAATAATGAGACAACTTCTGAGGGAAATGAGAGTAAAGATCAAAAAGTTGACCAAAATCAAGAATTAAGAGTTGAGAGCAGCACAAACGACCAAGATTCTGGTTCTGGCCACCAAGTAATACATAAAAAAGATGGAAGATTACATATATATGTAAGGCAAGATAAGTATAAAGGCGAATTAAAATCAAAAAATTGGGTAGGTAGACTTTATATTGACGGAAAACAAAAAATTTCTTCTTCAGGTACGACGAATTTGGATGAAGCAATACCAATTCTTGAAAAATGGTACGATGACGTTATTGCTGAGAGCGAAAGATTAAAAAAACAAAGTGTTCAAGCAGAAAATATTGAAAATCAAACAAGTGTTGAGGAAAATAAACCAAATATTAATGAACAACCTGCGCCTACCGCTTCAGTACCCGAGAGTGTAGCTGCAAACCAAAACACAGAAAATAAAACTTCAGATCAAGCAACTCAAGCTCAAACAACAGAAAGCTCTGAAGTTTCAAAAACGGATCAAGTGAAAAGTAAACTAACAAATATATTTGGAAAATTAAAAGATATTAAAATTAAAAAACCAAATATATCAGGAATTAAAACACCAAAACTTTCAGCAGGCTCAAAAAATAATTTAAAATCTAAACTTGAAGGTTTTTTTAAATCTAAACTTGGAAAATCTTCCGTACAAGGTGAAGAAATTCTTGGTGTGGAATTATCTAACAAAGAAATTAGACTTGCTCAAATTTCAAGTAACAAAGCTAATCAATGGGTTTTAGATAAATTTCATACTCACAAAATAGAAATTTCAGATGAAAGTACAGTTTTAGAAAACGCTGATAAATTTACAGAAGAACTTAAATTAGTCCTTCAAAAATATAAAATTTCTACTCCTAATGCGGCTTTGTCAATACCAGTTACAAGCGCGATAATAAGAGTTGTAACCGCCCCACTTATGAAAGAAGAAGAATTACAGAAAGCTATCGAAACAAATTCATTGTGGGAAAACTTAGTTCAATTAACTGATAATCTTGATGACTATTCTATTTTTCATCAAGTAATAAATAAAAATGAAAAAGCAAATACAATGGATATATTGTTTGTTGCTTCAAAATTAGCAGACATTAATAGTTATACAACAATTATTAAAAATGCTGGATTAAATCCAGTGATCATTGATGTAAAGTGTTTTGCATTGAAATCTGCAGTAGATCAAATTAACCAAATTTCAAATAAAACTGAGGATGCGAGTTTAACTGCTGTCTTAGAGTTTGGTTTAGATGAAAATTATTTAATGATATTGTATGATAATAACCCTATTATTACTGATATATTTTTAAGAGGATTAGACAGAAAAATTATTCTATCCTCACAAGATGTCGAGGAGAAAGAGGGACTTGTTAGAAGATATGTAACACAAGTTAAACAGGCAATTCAAGATTTTGAAACTAAATACGAAAAAAGAATTAGAAATATTAAAGTAGTATCTGATATTGAAAACGTCGACGAATATTTATCTTTCTTTAGGAAAAACTTAATGAATGTTGGGTTTAATCTTTTTGACCCAATCGAGGGTTTAAATGTTCCAAAGCAATTTGAAGAAAAAGTAAATCTACCAAATAGATCATATCTTACAACAGCTATTGGTCTTGCATTTAGAAAATTAGATGTATTCGGTTACTATAAATTTGTTACTGCAGTAAAAAATATCAACTTGTTGCCAAATAGACAAAGCATGTTCAAACAAAAGAAGATGAAGGCAATTTCTGGTTTTGCCTTCAAAGGCGTAGCTGCAACCGTTGCAGGTCTATACTTAATTTTATTTTCTTTATCATTTTGGCAAATTTATTCATATAACAAGCAATTATCTGATTATGAAAAGGTAAAAAAAATTCATGTTGAAAAAGGAAAAGAAGTTAAGGAAATTGATAAAGAGTTAAAGCTAATTGAGACTACATTAAAGTTGAGTAGAACTTTAAAATCAAACAAGGAGCTTACATATAGAGTTCTTGCACAAGTTGCTTCTAGTGTACCAAAAAGGGTAAGATTTGACTCTGTTGAATACAACGGGAAATTTAATATCACTATTCAAGGTATCGCGGCTACTGACCAAGACATTTTAAAATTTATTGAAAATTTAGGAAAACAAAAATTGATAGAACAAGCATCCTTGTCATCAATGAAACTTCCAAGATCAACTGTAGGAGGAGCAACAATGAAAGGATTTAGAGTTTTTGTAAAAATTAAAAGAGGCTAATTATGGACTTAAATATTGATTTAAAAAATTTAAAAGTCGAGGATATAAAAGAAAAAATTTTAAAGTTAGCAGATAAAAAAACTTTAACTAAAATAGGTATTGCGGTAGGAGCTGTAATATTTTTCTTAATCATTTACTATGCAGTTTTAAATCCAATAGTTAATAAGAAAAAAATCCAATTAGATGACATGAACAAGAAAAAAAAGGAAACTGTTGAATTTGTTCAACAAATAAAATCCAAACAAAGAAAAATTAAAAAACTTAAACCAAGATATGATCAGTACTCAACTTTGTTCCATTCAAAAGCTGAGGTGGAAGGCTTGTATAACACTTTAAGTTTATTTGCCGGAGAAAATGATTTAGTTATTTCGAAAATTGAAAAAAAAGAGATAAAGCAGGTTACCAAATCAGCTGCACTTGCCAAAGTATCTAAAGGCAAAAAAAAGAAGAAAAAAGCAAAGAAAAAAGGTGCAATTAAAAAAGAAAATGTGGCTTACTACACAATCCCAGTAGATTTTGAGATTACAGGTAATTTTATTGGCTATATCAAGTTTAAAAGAGCTCTATCTCTATCTAAAAAAATGTTAAACTTTGACAAAGAGTCAATCAAAGTGGTAAAAGGGGATTCAACCGGGACGATAAAAGTAAGTGGAACTTTAACGATAGTGGGGTTGGCTGATGACTTTTTTTAAAACATTAATTTCATCGATAGTAATTTTATTATTATTGGTTAGCCACTCTATGTCTGATAGCCACGATAAAGAGCAAAACATTATTGAGAAAGCTAAAAAAATTAATCAAGAAGTTAAAAAAGAACAAGCATTAAAAAGTGCAGAAGAACCATTACCGCTGAACGATCCTTTTGTAGGCGACTCTTCAATAAGTGGCAGAACAGAAGTTAAATTATTAGAAAACGATCAAACTAGTAGCGAGCCCAAAGCAGGTGAGAGCTTGTACAATTACAAATTGGTAGGAGTTGTAGCTAGTGAAGCAGATAGCTTTGCAACACTTATAAACGCTGGTGGAGACACACTCACATTAAAACTTTTTGAAGAATTAAGTCCAGGAGTAAAGTTAGTTGCACTTAATAATAATGAGGCTGTGTTTGAAAGAGATGAGGACTCATACTTAGTAATAAATTTTAAAAACCAGATTGTCGAGAGGGCAAGATAAAAAATGAATAAATTAATTAACAAAACAATATTAATTTTATTTATCTCAATTATCGCCTTATCAGGTTGTCAAACCAATCAAAAAGATAAATTTAAATTTGGGAAAAAATATAAGCATAACACTCCTTTAATAAAAACTGATGTAAAAGAATTAGGAAAAAAAGAAATAGATCAAACTGTTGATATGGGACCAACTCCTGTTGAAGGCGATGTTGTAAAATTAAATAAAAGAAAAAAAATTTCCTCAGTTAAAGAAAAAAACTATCTATTAATACCTGACGATTATGATCTTCTAAAACAAAATGTAACATTTAAGTTTCAAAATTTAGATTATAAAGAAGCAATGAACTTAATGGCTAAAATTGGTGATATAAATATTTTAGTTGGTGAAGATGTTGCTGGATCTGTAACAGCTGAGTTAGTCGAAGTTCCGTGGGATAAAGCGTTTAATGCTCTTTTAGATATTAAAAGTTATGCAGCAGATATCGATGTTGCAAGTAATATTATTAGAGTTGCAACTCCTTCTACTTTAACCTCTCAAGAAAGCTACAAGTCAGCAAGAGCCTCTGCTGTTAAAAAGAAAATCGAAATAGAAGACTCTGTTGAACCTATAGTTTCAGAAATTTTTAGATTATATTATATCTCTCCAGCCGAAGCTAAAGCTACAATATTAGAACTATTTACACAGACGGCTGGAACAGGAAGCTTTGTTCCGATCCAAGTGACAGAAGAAAGCACCACAAGATCAGTAATTGTCAGAGGAAAAGAAAAGGATTTAGATGTTGTAGATAAAGTAATTAGAGAAATTGACGTAAGAACAAAGCAAGTATTGATTGAAGCTTTTATAGTTGAGGCAACATCAACTTTTGAGAAAAGATTAGCTACGAAACTTGGTGGAGCTTATACAAGAAAAAGTCTGAGAGCCGCAGGTACTGGAGGAGATGGACCGACTATAACTTCTGGTCCAAGTGGATCTGAAGGTGCAGATTTTACTGCAGATACAGCAGCAATCACAGGTGCAGGATCTTCAGGCGCTGATGGAATATTTAATTTTAATGCTTCTGGTACCATACCAGCTACCGCAGGTTTAGGTGTATTGAAAAAGACACCCGCTGGTATATTAAGAGTTCAGATAGAAGCTTTACAAGCAGAAGGACAAACAAAAATTATTTCAAACCCTAAACTATTTTCCTTAAACAATCAGTCAGCATCTATAACTCAAGGTATTCAAATACAAGTACCAGGAAGCGGAGACAGCCCGGTCACATTTAAAGACGCAGCTTTAAAAATGCAGGTAACTCCAAATATAATAGGAGATGGAAATGTTCTTTTAGATATCCAAGTAAATAATGACTCTCCAGTTGGATCAGCAGGTAGCATAAATACAATGGAAATACAGACTAAATTGCTTATTGCTGATGGTGATATAGTTGTAATAGGTGGGATAAAGAAAAATGACATTTCAGATAACCTAGAAAGCGTGCCAGGTCTTAATAAGTTGCCGGTTGTAGGAAAAATGTTTTCAGGTAAAGGAAAAGTGGATAATATGTCTGAACTTTTGGTATTTATAGCACCGAGAGTACTTTAAAATTGTTATGCTAAAAATAAGTAGAGAAAGCGAAATTAATTTAATTAACGTCTTAATTGATAATGACGTTATATCTGGCAAAGATTTAATAAGTATAAAAAAAAATAGTACTGAAGGTAATAAGTCACAAATTGAAGCTGTATTTGATTTAAAACTAACCGATGAAGATAAGATTTTACAACTTTTAGTAAAAGAGCAAAATCTTGAAGTGGAAGATTTATCTAAAATTGAAATTTCAGATGATATTAAATCAGTACTGCCATCTAATTATATTAAAGTAAATTTTGTTGCACCTTTCAAGATAGATGGAAAAACACTTCATATAGCTATACCAGACAGTTCCAAACTTGGCTTAATGAGAAACCTTAAAGCAATAACAAAAAAAAATATTGAATTGCATGGTGCTAAAATAACTCAAATTTCAGAATTTATAGAAAAATTAACTAGCGAAAGTGGCGAAGTTACAGCGGCAACAATTAGAGAAGAAAATAAAGAAAAGACAAAAACTTTTGACTCTGATTTAGGTGAAGCAGGAGAAGTTCTAGAAAAAGCACCAGAAGAAGATATAGAAGCAATTGAAAATGAATCTGAAGTTATTAAGTTTAGTACTGCAGTTGTTGCAGATGCAATCAAATCAGGCGTCAGTGATATTCACATAGAACCATATAGGTTTTCATCTAGAGTTAGATATCGTTTGGATGGAATGCTTCAAGAACAAGAGCAGTATAGAAAATTTTTACATGATAACTATGGTGCAGTTGTAACAAGATTTAAGATAATGGGCAAACTAGATATTGCTGAAAGAAGACTTCCTCAAGACGGAGCAATAAATTTCAAAATTGATGGAAAAGTTGTTGACCTTCGACTATCGATTTTACCAACAGCAAACAATGAAAGAATTGTTATGCGGGTTCTAAACAAAGACGCAGGTGATATAACTTTAGAACAATTAAATTTTGATGATGCGGATTTAAAAAATTTAAGAAAATCAATACATAGTACTCAAGGATTAATTCTAGTTACTGGACCAACTGGATCTGGTAAATCAACTACCTTGTATAGTATATTAAAAGAAGTTAGTAAGCCTCATCTTAATATTTTAACAGCTGAAGATCCTGTCGAATATGAACTTGATGGAGTTGGACAAGTTCAAATTAAGGATGATATAGGATTAACTTTTGCATCAGCACTAAGATCTTTTTTAAGGCAAGACCCTGAAATAATACTCGTCGGAGAGATGAGGGATAAAGAAACGGTTGATATTGGTTTGAAGGCTGCATTAACAGGGCACTTAGTATTTAGTACACTGCACACTAATGATGCACCAAGTACAATCACGAGATTACAAAACATGGGAACTCCAGATTATTTAATTAGCGCAGCTTGCCAATTAGTTTTAGCACAAAGACTTGCAAGAAGAACTTGCAAAGAATGTAGAGTACCAGACGAAGATGTAACACCAAAAGTTTTACAAGATTTAGGATTTACAGCTGAACAAGCATCAAGAGCTAAAGCTTTCAAAGGAAAAGGTTGTCCTAAGTGTAAGGATACAGGTTATAAAGGTCGTCAAGGTATTTACGAAATACTGGTTGTTTCAAAACCATTAAAAGAAGCAATATTAAGACAAGCAACAACTCCTGAACTTAGAGAAATTG
The DNA here is from genome assembly GCA_902560565.1 of uncultured Pelagibacteraceae bacterium. Classification (GTDB taxonomy): domain Bacteria; phylum Pseudomonadota; class Alphaproteobacteria; order Pelagibacterales; family Pelagibacteraceae; genus Pelagibacter. The sequence goes on from CACEMG010000007.1 coordinate 41,580, forward strand.
CAATCAAAGAAGGCTTCCAAACAATGCAAGATATGGGAAGAAGATTAATTTCTGCGGGAGATCTTAATTTTAGAGAGTACGAAAGAGTTCTCACATCAGAATAAAAAATTTTATGGAAATTTATAATTATAAAGGTATTTCGGATGGTAAATACGTAGAAGGTGATATTGAGGCTCTTAATCTCGATGAAGCATCTCATAAACTTAAAGAGCAAAAAGTCATTATTACCAATCTTATAAAAGGCAAGAAGAAAAAAACTGAAAAATCAGGGGAAAAGAAAAAAGGCTTTTCGTTATCATTTTTAGGCAAAAGTAAGAAAATTAAAGTTGAGGAAATCCTTATATTTACAAAACAATTTGCAACAATGGTAAAAGCTGGACTACCAATTCTTCAGGTTTTAGCAATGTTAAGAGATCAGCTTGAAGGTCCAGCAATAAAAGAAGTTATAGAGGATATTAGGAAAAGTTTAGAAGGTGGAGTTACTTTATCAAAATGCTTTGAAAAGTACCCACAACATTTTGACAACGTTTATGTAAACCTAATTAAAGCAGGTGAGGCTAGTGGTAAATTGGATGTCTTTTTATTCAAAGTACTAGATGCAATCGAAAAAAAAGAGAAAATTAAAAAGAAAATCAAAGGTGCATTGATGTATCCTAGTATAATGTTCACAGTTGCAATTACTGTAACAGCATTCATGTTGATTAAAGTCGTTCCAATATTTGCAGAAATGTATTCTGGAATGGGATTAGAATTACCTGCTGCAACAGCAACGATTATGGGCATGAGTGATTTTTTAAGAGGTACAGGCGGTAAAGTAATATTTTTTGGCGGTATTGCTTTTTACTTTGGATTTAATTTTGCAACGAAAAAAAATGCAGCTATTAAATATAGATGGCACAAACAAGTTTTAAAGTTACCATTATTTGGAGAAATGATATTAAAATCAATGCTGGCAAGAGTTTCATTAATTCTTGGAAATTTAAGTGCAGCTGGTGTTAATTTATTGGAAAGTTTAGAGATTGCAAAATCGGTAAGTAACAATGTTGTTGTACTTGAAGCTCTTGAAAATGTTAAAAAAGGAGTTTTCTCGGGAGACACTTTAACAAAATTATTTTTAAAAGAACCTCTCTTTCCACCAACTTTCAGTCAATTAATTTCTGTAGGTGAACAAACAGGACAACTCGATGAAATGTTTAATTCAGTTGCAAAATATTATGAGGAAGAATTTGACCAAACGGTAGATAATATGTCTGCATTAATTGAACCTATAATGATTGTATTTATGGGAATTATGATTGGTGGTTTAATGATAGCTATGTATTCACCAATATTTAACGTTGGTGCTTTGATGGGAGGTTAAATTTTATAATTGTTTAGTGAGAACTAAATGATTAATCCAAGGTTTTTTCCCATCCTTAAATTCCACAGCATCCATTATTTCTTGAATAAAAAAAGTTCCAAGTCCACCTGGTTTCACATTATCAATTTCTCTATGCTTTACTTTTTTTGGATCAACAGGTGTTCCTCTATCGTAAAAAGCTATTTGGAGTTTGTTGTTTTCACAACTTATTTGAACAACCATTAACTCAGTTGGACTTGCAGAATTTTTAAATGCATGTTTAACAATATTTTGTGCAGCTTCTGCAATAGCTAAAACTAATTCTTCTTTTAGATCTTCTTGGATATGAAGTTTTTCAAATACTTCTCTACAAAAAACTCTAACATCTTTTAGGCTAGATGAATTTACCAAAAATGCTTTTTTTTCAATATGATCTTGGTGAGCGATTTCACTCATGAATTTATTCCAAATTTAATATTTGTTCTAATTTTGCCATCATAATAACTTTTAGAACTGACTTACTTACATCCTTAATAATAACTTTAGTATTTTTCTCAAGTGCTCTTTGATGACTTTCTATTAATACTGATATTCCGGAAGAGTCCATATATTGAACTTGACTTAAATTTAAATGAACTTCTTTACCACTATCAATAACTGGAAAAATTACCTCTTTAGCTTTTTCTGTTACATCCATATCTATTTCTCCATCTAGATGTACAGTGCTTATATTTCCTTCCTCAGTAACTTTATAACTCATAAAAATTTCCTCGCCATTGATAAAACTTTTTCTACAGGTTTACTTACCTCTATTAATTCAAATTTTGTACTTTTTTTTTCAGCAAGTTGTTTACCTTCAATGAGTACTGAAATACCAGAAGAGTCCATATAATCTACTTTGCTTAAATTTACTTGAACACTCTTTCCACTCTCAATTAATGGTAAAATAGTTTGTCTTGCTTTATCTGCAACATCCATGTCAATTTCACCATTAAGATGGACAATGCTTATGTTATTTAGTTCCTCTACTTTATATGTCATATTTTACAAGTTATGCCCAATTTGAGCATAATTCTTTTATTTTATACACTTTTTTTGATATTTACATAATCAAAATTTATTATTAATGTTTCGGAATAAAAATTTATAAAAGAGGTTTTAATGAAAAAAAATAACAAAGGTTTTACTCTTATTGAGCTACTAGTTGTTGTAGCGATTATAGGAATTTTAGCAGCTGTTGGAGTTGTTGCCTACAATGGTTACATATCTTCAGCTAAGAAAAATGCAGTAAAGTCTATTCATAACAACGTTATGAAATACATTGCATCAGAGTACACAAAATGCTCGATTAATGATGGCGACACTATTATGAAAAAAGGTGGTACAGGTGGTTTAGCTTGCAAAACAGGAACACAGTACTTAGCTGCGAGTGATATTACAGCCCACTTAGAAACTGAAGCTTCTTCACCAATCGAAGACAAAAATCCGTACGACACAGATAGTCTTGCTGTGGACGAAGGAACTGGTGATGCCTACAGTGCTGGAACTGTACTTATAACACCAACAAGTGATAGCTTAATAACTATTACAACATGTTTTGGTAATGGTAAGACTGATGAGCCATGTGAAGCAGATGGTGATTTTGTTTTAAAGAATACAGTAACTGTTGAGTAATAATCTAAATTGTTTTTATAAAAGCCCGGGTAAAAGCCCGGGCTTTTCACTTATAGAACTACTGGTAGTAGTTGCTATTATTGGAATCTTAGCATCTGCTAGTGTGCTAACTTATAACGGTTATTTAAATTCTTCGAAAAAAACTACAATGAAAAGTTTAATGCAAGCAGTTGCTCTTGCAGAGGCAGAATGGTATGCAGAGACTGGTTCGTACTTAACTAATTCAGAAGACGAAACTTGTAATCCTAGTGAGACCACAGTTGCAGCATTGAATGACTCACTTTTTGATGATGAAGATGTAGTGCCTGACGATTTAGGATGGACACTTTGTGTTGCTTCAGCTGGTAGCGGAGGATCATTTCAAATTTTCGCTGAAAAAACAGATGGTGGCGCTGAAGATGTAATGTGTCTTAACAGAAATGGCTCAATACGTGAGGGTGGTGATTGTAGTTAATATTAAATGACCAATAAATATTAGATTATTTAGCTAAACTCTCCATTTATCTTAGACATTTGAAGAAAAAAATTAATTGAAATTTTCATTTATTAAAATATCCTCTGTTGAATTTTGAGTTAGGGAACATGTACAATATTAAAAAAATATCAGTAATTTTATTCATTACTTTTTTATTTTTCACGAAAGCTATTCCATCTGAAAAAAATATCACTTACATGCAAATATTGCAAAAACCTAATGATTTAGAATTAAATATAAAGTACGCGCAACAACAAGGAAAGATGGGTAACTTCAAACAAACTATTTCAACATTAGAAAGATTGAACATGGTTTACCCAGATAATATTGAAATTAAAATGTATCTACTTTCTGTTCTTGTTCAAGCAGACTCACCAGATAAAGCTTTAATTGTTATAGAAGAAATTAAAAGCAACGAAGATGCAACTGAGGAAGATTTGTTAACGGTTGCAGAAATAGAGCAAGAGCTAGAAGACAGAGCAAGACCTAAATTATGGAATTTTGTTGCAGGGGTGAATTGGGGTCTTTCTCAAAGTAATAATGTTAACAGTGTATCGACAACAAGATTACAAATGAGTTCGGATGCACTTGATGTCTTTACCACGCCAATGCATGACAGAACTTACAGTGCGAGTACTGATATTTCTGCAGTAAGACAGATTGGCGAAAGTTCATCTTTTTTACTTAGTGCAAGTGTCTCAGACTCTAGACAAGTAATAGAAACAGGCGACGATGTTGAAGGTTATACACTTACATCTGCATACGATACTCAAATAGGAAATCAGGGAATATCAATATTTGGAATGTTAAGCAAATCTGATTATATAGATGATGCCGATAGTTTTTCAACAATGGCAGGATTATCTGGTTTTTTTCCAAGTGGTGATAGGAGCACTTATAGTTACTCATACACACTTTCCGATTCAAAAGGAAACCATAATTCATCTGACACTACAGCAAATGAGTCAAATGCCATAGGGCACAGCGTTACTATAGGACATGATTATTTACTTACTGAAATTATTTCAACAAGTATAGGTACGGGATATAGCATATCTGAAAATAAAGTTGGCGCTAATGACTACGAAACTTTTGATTTAAATTTTAGAGTTAATTTTAACTTGCCTTATGCTTATATCTCAGTTGGAGATGCACTTTCATTCAATGAATATTTTGAATTTGACTCTAGTAATAATTCAGCTTTAATTAGATCAGATGTAGCAAATACATTCGATGTAATTGTTTTAAAACCTCTAGGGGATTTTTTTCCATTCTTAGATCCTAATAAATTAATAAATTTGTCTTTTTCATATGATAAGACAATTTCCGAAGCTAATATTATAAATTATGATTATGTTGCAGAATCTTTTGGCTTTGGTATCTCGAGATCATTCAATTTAAGGTAAAATATAAAGAGGCAATAATTAAATTTTTTTGTATATTTAAAAAAGCTGGTTTATTAGGGATTTTTACACAAAACATAGGTTGAAAAAACTCAAAGTGAGTAAAATATATGTTTATGGTATTCAAAAAATTGATATAAATTCATCTATATGAAGAAAATTTTGTCACTACTTGTAGGTGTAATATTCTTAAGCAATATTTCGTTTGCTGAAGAATTAAGCATTGAGAAACAGTTGGTTGGAATAGTTGGAGCAATTAATGGAACTGTTAAGACTGAAACTAGAACTTTAAAAGCTGGAGACAAAATTTATCTTAACGAAACTATATACGCATCTGAAGATTCAGGAACACAAATATTATTATTAGATCAATCAACATTTACAATTGGTTCTGAGTCTGAAGTTGTAATGGACACCTTTATTTACGATCCAGAAACTAACGATGGTAAAATTGTTGCTAGCGTCAAACAAGGAAGTTTAAAAGTAATCTCAGGATTAATTAGCAAAAAAAATCCAGATAGTTTAACAGTAGAAGTTCCAGAGGGTACACTAGGATCAAGAGGTACAGAATTTCAAACAAATGTATCTAAAGGGAGAACAGATACATTATTAATCGGACCAGGAAAAAATAATACTTTAGGACTAAGACCAGGAGCAGTATTAGTTGGAAATAATCTGGGCCAAACATTATTGAATAAACCTTTTAGTGTTGCAAGTATGTCAAAAGGAAAGGCTCCTAGCAAAGCAAGACAGATTACAAAAAAACAACTAAAAAAATTCAATAAAAAAATGAAAGCTTTAAGAGTAGCAAAAGCTTCAGGTGCATCTAAAGAGGAAAAGAAAGCACTAAGAAAAAAAATTAGACAGGAATTAAAAGCACAAGGTTTTGAAAAAGAGGAAATAAGAGTTTTAATAAAAGAAAATCTTAAAAAAGATAATGAACAGAGAATGGTTCTATTAAATGAAAACGAACCTCAATCAACAGAATTAGATGTAGATCAAAATATAGCTGAAGAAGTAGAAGTAGATGCTCAAGAAATAGATGTTGCTGAACCAGAAACGCCAAAAGCAACTGAGCAGAAAAAAGACAAAAAGAAAAAAGAAAAAGCTAATAAGAAAAAAGACAAAAAGAAAAAAGGAAAAGCTAAAAAGAAAAAAGGTAAAAAGAAAAAAGAAAAAGCTAAAAAATCTAAAGGCAAAAAGAAAAAAGCAACTAAGAAAAAAGAAACTAAGAAAAAAGCAACTAAGAAAAAATCTACAAAGAAAAAAGCAACTAAGAAAAAAGCAACTAAGAAAAAAGCTACAAAGAAAAAAGCAACTAAGAAAAAAGCAACTAAGAAAAAAGCTACAAAGAAAAAAGCTAAAAAGAAAAAAGCTCCTAAAAAGAAAAAAGCAGTTAAGAAAAAAGCACCTAAAAAGAAAAAAGTAGTTAAGAAGAAAAAAGTAGTTAAGAAGAAAAAAATAGTTAAAAAGAAAGTAGCCAAGAAGAAAAAGAAGAGAAAAAAGAAGAGAAGAAAGAAATAATATCTTAAATCCTACCCCTAACTTTTATTTACTTTAATTATAATAGATATACATTCTAAGGGTGAAGCTATTATTATTAAAATATAAAAATTATTTAACTTTTGTTGCTTTATTAATATTTTTAATTTCAATAAAAATAGCTAACCCGAGTTTCGTTAAGTCAATATCGTTTATAAGTTTTGATTTATATCAAAAAATATTTCCACTCAATAAAAATGAAACAGATGTGGTTATAATTGATATTGATGAAAAAAGTTTAGGAAAATTCGGTCAATTTCCTTGGAGTAGATCAGTTTTTGCTAAAATTTTAGAAAATGTAAATGCCACAAACCCTAAAGCAATTGGTTTCGATGTTTTTTTTACTGAAAAAGACAAGCAATCACCTGATGAATTTTTAAAAGCTTATAATTTGATACCGACAGATGTAAGCAAAATTCAAAATTTAAAAGGACACGATCAGATTTTTCAAGAACAATTAGAAAACTCAAAATCTGTAACTGCAGTTTTGGGAAGTAACGTTCCTTCTCATAGTAATTACGATAGAAAAGCTAAAGCTAAATTTCTATCTAAAGGAGGTGATCCCAAAAATTTTACTTATTCATATCCTTATTCAATTGGATCTTTAGAAATGTTAGAAAAAAGTGTCAAAGGTCTTGGTTCAATTTCTTTTTTAGATCAAACTGATGGGATTATTCGATCGTTACCACTAATAGTTCAATTCGAAAAAAAAATGTATCCAACTATGGGACTTGAAATGATTAGAGTTGGAGGTAAACAAAAAAATTTATATGTGGAAATGAATGAGGTTGGAATCACTAGAATAAGTTCTAGACCACACAAAATTTTATCAGATCCAAATGGAATAATCTGGATTAAATATAAAAAATCTTTAAAGAGCCAATATATATCAGCTAGTTCAGTATATGATGGTAAATTTGATGAAGAACGATTTAAAAATAAATATGTTCTAATTGGAGCCTCTGCACAAGGTCTATTTGATTTAGTTAAAACTCCTTTAGGAAAAACTATTCCAGGGGTAGAAGTTCACGCTAATGTTATAGAAAATATAGTTGATCAATCTTATTTAGTCAGAAATCCAAATACATATGTATTCGAATTATTTTTTTCTATACTCGTTGGCTTCATAACCTTTTTCCTATCACAAAGAATAAAGCCAAAATTTAGTTTATTAGTATTTTTTGGAAGTTTGTTAGTGACTATAGTTATTGGCGTAAGTTATTTCCTATTAAAATCTGAATTAGTTGATATTAGCTATCCAATTTTTATTCTAACATTAACTTTTTTAACAGGCCTATATTTTAGGTTTTTAGAAGAAAACAAAATTGCGTTATCAAATTTACAAAAAGAAGCAAAACTTCTAAAAGAAAGAGAGCTTGCTGGTGGGGTCCAAAAAAGTCTTTTTCCAAATATTGAAAGATTTGAAAATTTTATTTATGCGAAAAATGTTCCAGCAAGAGACGTTTCTGGAGATTATTTTGATGTTGTGAAGGTAGGATCTAATGAATATTTTTTTACACTAGCCGATGTATCCGGAAAGGGAATTAAAGCTGGGATGTATATGGCAAAGGCATCATCCATATTTAGAACTTTATCCAAATTATCTTTCCCACTTGAGAAAGTAGTATTTGGAGTAAATAACGAATTAGTAGAGGCAAAATTTAAAGGCATGTTCGTTACTGCAGTTTTCGGTAAATTTAATATTGAAACTGGTGATGTAAATTTTGTTAATGCTGGTCACGAGAGCATTATGGTATTTGATCGTAATAAAAATTTTGAGTTTATAAAATCTGAAATGCCACCAATTGGTATTATTAAGTATTTTGCAGAGTCAATGGTTAAATCTAAGACGATTAATTTAAAAGACAAAACTTTTGTTGTTTATACAGATGGAGTGACTGAAGGATATTTAAAAAATGGTCAAGAACTTGGAGCAGAGGGTGTTCAAAAAATAGTTACAGATCTTAAAGATATTACACCAAAAACTATTGTAGATACAATTGCAGAACAACTTAATTGGGGAGCTGAAAAATTAAGAGATGATATTACATGTCTCGCTTTAGATTTAAAAAATACAGAATTATTAAAACCAATTAAGAAAAAAAAGCCGGTAATTGAGGAAAAAAACAATAAGTAAAATAAACTCAAATTGGTTTATGAAAATTTTTCTTTAACTTTTTTTTATATATAATATTAATAATTTAATTAGGGAAACATGAGAAAACTACTTGTTATATTATTAGCTGTTTTATTTTTAAATGGATGTGCGCAAACAACATCATTAGTAGGTCCTACTTATACAATGGTAAAAACAGGTAACATTATTCAAGCAGGTACATCTGCAGCAACTTCATATGGAGTTAAACATACATTAGGAAAGTCTCCATCAGAATTTGTTTTATCATTAGCAAAAGAGGAAAGCGAGTTAAGAGAATGTCAAACATCGCATTCAAGTAGTTTAAGTGCAGTATTTTTTGATACTTTAGATAATTTAGATTGTTTGAGAAATCCCTTTAGTGTTTTAAGATAACTAATTTCCTAAAATATTTTTTAATTCACCACTTTTTTCTAAAGCTCTAAGTTCTTCGTATCCACCTATATGATTGTCTCCTATAAATATTTGCGGAACAGTTCTTCTTCCATTACTTTTTTTGATCATCTCTTCTCTGATCTTTAAATCATTTCCTATATCAATTTCTTCAAACGATGTGTTGTTTCTTTTAAAAAGTCTTTTTGCTGCATCACAGAATGCACACATAGGGCCAGTATACATAATTATATTTTTCATAATTTACATATAACAATTTATAAATTTATTACTAGGTTTGAAAATTGTTTTTATTTATTTTAATTCTGATATTTTTTCTATTGGCTTCAAATTTTTTCCTGTGTTTTATACTTTTTGAATGAACGCGTTTTCTCCAAAGTCTAAAGGATGATGGTTTAAGAGATTTTCGCATAATTTTAATTACCTCATTTTCTGATTTTCCAGTTTTACTCTTAATCTCTTCGAAAGTGATTCTATCTGCCCAGGCTGCCCATATAACCCAATCTGGACTCTCTATTTTTGGCTCAGGATTTTTAACTCTAGTTTGGGGTCTGTGACTTTTTTTCATAATTTTTTAAATAAATTTGATTAAATCATTAATGAAATTTTTATACCATGTGTTATACTGTTCTCAGATAGTCCTATCTAGCCATCTTTAGCTCCCGGTTTTATAGGACTATCCACAATTTACCACAATCAAACTTTCATTTTTTTACTAATTAGAAATTTTTGGTGTAATAATAATGTTATCTTATTTTTATGAAACTAGGATTTATAGGCACGGGAAATATTACATCAGATGTTATTAACGGCATTTTTAGATCTGATTTAAAATTTAAACAAATAATAATTTCACCTCGAAACCAAAAAAAAGCAAAAAAACTAAAAAAAAAATTTAAAAAAGTAATAATTGCAAAAAATAATCAAGAAGTTATTAATAAATCTGATTGGATATTTATTGGAGTTCTACCTGCGGTTGCTAATCAAATATTACCTAATTTAAATTTTAGAAAAAATCAAACAGTTGTAAGTTTTGTTGCAACTTTAAATCTTTCTAATCTTAAAAAAAAAATTAATTGTGAGGTAAATTTAGTAAGAGCAATACCTATGCCTCCCATATCTCTTGGGCTAGGTCCAGTTGTAATGTATCCACCAAACGCAAAAGTAAAGAAATTTTTTAATAAAGTTGGAACTAGTGTTGAAATTAAAAATGAAAAATTATCTAATAATTTTTGGGCTATATCAGGAACAATGGCAGTATTTTATGAAACTCTGAAAAATTTATCAGATTGGTTAGTAAAAAAGAAAACTGACAGAAAAAAAGCACAAGAATACGTGACGTCACTTTATTTTGCTTTAGCTGGCTTAGCATTAGAAAACTCTGATAAAAATATGAAAAAATTTGTTTCCGACTCACAAACTCCTGGAGGATTAAATTGGCAAGGAGTAAATCAATTAAGAAAAGCTGGCTATTATAAATTGTTACAGAGTTCCTTAAATAATTTGTTAAAAAGATTAAATAAATCATAATTTATGCAGCAAAACACAAACATTTTGCAAGTTAATGGACTTTCAAAATATTTTGGGGGATTGGCAGCAGTATCAAATTGCACACTTAACATTAAAAAAGGTTCTATCACAGGAATAATTGGACCTAATGGCTCAGGCAAGACAACATTATTCAATTTAATTGCAGGTAATTTAAAACCAAACCAAGGTAAGGTTTTATTCAATAATGATGATATTACAGGAGTTCCTGCTTACGAGCTTTTTTCAAAAGGCATATTAAGAACATTTCAAATTGCACATGAATTTACAAATCTTACTGTATTAGAAAATTTGATGATGGTACCTGGAAATCAAACAGGAGAAAAATTAATGAACGTTTTAATGAGTTCCAAAATTATTAAATCAGAAGAAGATGAAATCAAAAATAAAGCATTAGATGTTGCTGAATTTTTGAATCTGAAGCATTTATCAAATGAATTAGCAGGCAACTTATCTGGAGGTCAAAAAAAACTTTTAGAACTTGGAAGAACTATGATGGTGGATGCTAATTTAGTTTTATTAGATGAAGTTGGAGCAGGAGTAAATAGAACATTATTAAAAGACTTAGGAACCGCAATACTCAGACTTAATAAAGAAAGAGGGTACACTTTTTGTATGATTGAACATGATATGGATTTCATAAGCCGAATGTGCGACCCTGTAATTGTGATGTCTGAAGGCTCTGTTTTATTTGAAGGCACATCTGATGAAGTCAAAAAAAATGAGAAAGTAATTGATAGTTATTTAGGGAGAGGAAAAAAATAAATGGCATTTTTTGAGGGAAGTAAAATGACAGCTGGATATGGAGACGGTCCAGATATTATTAATTCATGTACAATAAATGTTGATAAGGGAGAAATTGTTGCAATCCTGGGTCCCAATGGAGCAGGCAAGTCAACAGCAATGAAAACTATGCTTGGACTACTTAATCTAAAATCTGGCAGTGTTCTGATTGATGGTGAAGACATCACAAATTTGTCACCGCAAGACAGGGTCAAAAAAGGAATATCTTTTGTTCCTCAAAGTAAAAATGTTTTCGCTGAATTAACAGTAAAAGAAAATTTAGAAGTGGGTGCTTTTTTACGAACAGATAACTTAGATAAAATCCTGAATGATATTTACGAATTATTTCCTATTTTAGAAGAGAAAAAATCACAAATAGTTGGAGAACTATCAGGTGGCCAAAGACAACAGGTTGCACTTGGGCGAGCATTAATGATTAAGCCTTCAGTATTAATGTTAGACGAGCCTACAGCTGGAGTCTCTCCAATTGTGATGGACGAGTTATTTGAGCATATCATTAAAGTGAAAAAAACTAATGTTGCAATAATAATGGTAGAGCAAAATGCTAAGCAAGCTTTAAGTATATCAGATAGAGGCTATGTTTTAGTTACAGGTCAAAATAAATTTGAGGGATCAGGCAATGAACTTTTAAATGATCCAGAGGTTAGAAGATCTTTTTTAGGAGCATAAATGGATTTTGTAAATGCAATTGTATTACTTTTAAATTACACGGTAATTCCAGCACTTACATATGGATCACAACTTGCATTAGGGGCAATATTTGTAACCTTAGTTTACGGTATTTTAAGGTTTGCTAACTTCGCAACTGGCGACATGATGTCTTTTGGGACAATGGTAGCTGTACTATTAACATTTTACTTTCAATCTTTAGGAATTAGTTTTGGTTTTTTACCTACAGCCTTATTAACAATACCACCTGCAATTTTGGCAATGATTTTTTATATGCTATTTATTGATAAGTTCGTATTCAGCTATTATCGAGTTAAAAAAAGCCCACCAGTACAGTTAGCAATGGTCAGCGTTGGTGTAATGTTTG
>CACEMG010000008.1 GCA_902560565.1 uncultured Pelagibacteraceae bacterium
CTAATTGAATGCAAGAATAAGAAAATTAAATCAATTATTCCAGAAATTATGATTCCTTTAGTATCAACCGAAGCTGAAATAGAAATAATGAAAAATCTGGTTGATAAAGTTGCAGATCAAGTAGAAGCAGAAAATAAAACAAAAATAGATTACTTAGTAGGTACAATGATCGAATTACCGAGAGCTGCGATAAAAGCTAAAGATATAGCTAAACATGCTGACTTTTTTAGTTTTGGAACGAATGATCTAACACAAACAACATTTGGTATTAGCAGGGATGATAGTGGTAAATTTTTAAATGATTATATTGAAAATAAAATATTTGATGTCGATCCATTTATATCAATAGATGATGGTGTAGGAGATTTAATTGAAATTGCTACATTAAAAGGAAGAAAGCAAAATAAAAAACTTAAACTAGGAATTTGTGGAGAGCATGGCGGAGATCCAAAAAGTATCAATTTTTGTTCAAGCACAGGTCTTAATTACGTTTCTTGTTCACCTTATAGGGTACCTGTTGCAAGACTTGCAGCTGCACAAGCACAATTAAAAAAATAATTTAAATTTCTAATTTTAAATCAATTGCGGAAACACTATGTGTTAGGCGTCCAACAGAAATTCTATTTATACCAGTTGATGCTATTTTTCTTATATTTTTTAAATTGACATTTCCAGACGCCTCAGTTTCATATTTGTTCTTAACTAGTCGAACACCTTTTTTTAGATTTTTGACATTCATGTTGTCAAATAAAATAGTATCAAATTCTAAATCTAATATTTTTTTTAATTGATTTAAATTGTCTATTTCAACGGTAATTTTTTTTTTATTTTTTTTTGCTTTAATAATTAATTCTCTTATGTTTGTATTGGCAATGTGATTGTCTTTAATTAAGAATTCGTCACTTAAATTTAAACGATGGTTATATCCTCCGCCCAAGTTAACTGCATATTTTTGAATGGCTCTTAGACCAGGTATAGTTTTTCTTGTACAACAAATTTTAGTATTTTTCTTAACCTTATTGACAAATTTATTTGTTTGAGTTGCTATACCTGAAATATGAGATAAAAAATTAAGAGCCACTCTCTCACCAGTTAGAATATTCTTAACATTTCCAACAATTTCTGCAATTACCTGTTTATTTTTAATTTTTGATCCTTCTTTTTTTTTTATTTTAAATAATATTTTTTTATCAACTATTTTGAATGTTTGTTTTGCTAAATCTAAGCCGCCAATTATGCCACTAGAATTTGATACAATTTTTGCTCTTATTCGATTTGAATTATTTAAAAGTTTTGAAGTTATGTCTCCAGAGGGATAGAGATCTTCTTTTAAAGCCTCTTTACAAATTTTATAAATATATTTTTTTGATAATTTTATTTTAGACACAGAATTTATCTGCCAATCTCTGCCATTCTCTCTACTGATTTTCTAGCTTTTTCTATTGTTTCTTTACTCATAACAATTTCGTTTGTCTCATTTTCAAGACAATCTAATATTTTCGGTAAAGTAATTCTCTTCATATGTGGGCATAAATTACATGGTCTTATGAATTGAACATTTGGATTATCAATTTGAACATTGTCGCTCATAGAGCATTCAGTAACCATCATTACTTTCTCTGGCTGATTATCTTTTACGTATTTAATCATTCCACTAGTTGAACCTGCAAAATCACTTGCACTAATTACATCTGGAGGACATTCAGGATGTGCAATAATTTTTATTCCAGGATTATTTTTTCTAATTTCATTAATTTCTTCATCATTAAATTGTTCGTGAACTTGACAAGTTCCTTTCCATGAAATTATTTCAACATCAGTTTGTGATGCAACATATTTTGCAAGATAATCATCTGGAAGAAAGATTACTTTTTTAACGTTTAATGAATTTACAATTTTAACTGCATTTGCTGAGGTACAACACACATCTGTTTCTGCCTTAACATCTGCAGAGGTATTAACATACGAAACTACTGGTACACCTGGATATTTTTTTTTAAGGTTTCTTACGTCCTCACCGGTAATAGATGACGATAAAGAACAACCTGCTCTCATATCAGGCAAGAAAACTTTTTTCTCAGGACTCATCAGCTTTGCAGTCTCAGCCATAAAATGTACCCCGCACATTATTATAATATCGGCTTTTGTTTTTGCAGCTTCAACAGCCAAAGCGAGTGAGTCAGCCGAAAAATCTGAGATACCATGATATATTTCTGGAGTTTGATAATTATGTGCAAGGATTACTGCGTTCTTTTCTTTTTTAAGTTTATTAATTTTGTATATATATGGAGCATGTACGGCCCATTCTATTTCAGGCACAGCCTTTGAAATTTTCTTGTAAATTGGATCGGTTGCTTTTTTTATTTCCGAGTTAAGTTCCATATATTAAATCTATCAACTTGAAAGATAATTGTCATTCACTTATTCTGCCGCATAAATGCGGTCATGCTGAAATTGGTAGACAGGCACGGTTGAGGGCCGTGTGAGCCTAGCTCATGTGAGTTCAAGTCTCACTGACCGCACCATTTATTAGTCAATTTTTTCTATTTTATCTTTCTTTTTTAAAAGATAATTTATTTTTAAAAGGAATAAAATTATTTTACCAAAGTAGTAATTATAGCCCCACAATTTTTTACTAAAATTTGGATTAATTTGTCTATCACATATTTTATGAAATTCTGATAACCCGGTATCAATAAAGTATTTTGTATATTTAACTAAATTTGAATTTCTATAATAAAATTTTTTTATAATGTCATCAATACCATCGTTACCAATAGATATAAATAATGCCTTCTGCTCTCTATAAACTCTACTTTCGGTATCATCAAAAAATATATAACCAAATTTATTCACATATTTAAACCACTTGATGAGTGTTTTTTCAATATGCGTAGGATCATGCAAACTATCAACATATAAAACGTCTATACCATCAACGATAGAAGGGAAGTTTTTGAGAATCTTATCTAAGTTAAGATCATTTGACTGAAGAAAATTCCATTTTGATGAATTTATATTTTCAAAATCTTTATTATTTATAATTTTTGAAAAATCTTGTATATCTATTGAATATAATTTTCCGCCGTTTTTATTAACATAATTTAAAAAATTTTTTGTTGAAAGGGCTGTACCCGCGACACCCAGCTCAACAATTATTGGATTTTTAATTTCATCTAATTTTTTGTTTATGTAATAAAATCTATTAATTGTTTTCATTAATTTTTATATTTAGCCAATCTGGCAATATGATTTTGATTTTGGCATTTCCACATTCAAATTCATTCTTTATTTTTATATCTGTATCTTTAAATTTAATTATTCCAAATGGATAGTCTTGATTAATAAGAACTTTGCCAAATAATTTATTTTTTTGCTTTATTTCTTCGTTCACGTTGATATCACCGCTTAAAACTTTAAGGGAAAACAACTTTTTTGATTGCTTATTTTTTAATTTAATTCTTGCTGTATTCTCTTGTCCAACATAACAACCTTTTTTAAAATCAATACCGTTTAACTCATCAAAATTACACTCAATACCAAAAATTTTATCTTGTAGCATATGTGTATTAACCTGGGGAATACCAATATTAAAACTATGATCGTAATAATCTTTAATATTTGAAGCTTTTAAATTTAGTTTTTTTATAGAGAGATAAAGTTTTTCTAAATTAATAATAATTCTACCACCAAGAGCTGAATTTCTTGGATCTAAGAATATAGGATCAGATCGATATTTAATTGTATTTCCAACAATATCTTTTGCACTTTCAAAGGTTAAAAACTTTTCTTTACTTATTGCAGCGACCACAAATTCATTACTAAGATTTAAAATTTCGACTTTAGACCTTAGTTTGTATAAATTTAACTTATTCAATAGTTCACCTATTATTTTTTTTTCACAATCAATTAAATATCCCTCTTTATGTTTAACTATAATAAAATCAAATAAATATTTTCCCTGAGGTGTCAATAAGGACCCGAAACAACTATTATTCTCTGAAACTTTTTTTAGATCGTTGGTAATTAAGTTTTGAAGAAAATCAAAACAATCATCACCATTAATGTATAAAATTCCTCTATCTTCTAAAATATATATTTTATCCACATTCATAATTGATTATTAATTATTAATAATATAATTACTATTTTCTAAAATGTTAGATCTTATTATTAAAAATGGCTCTTGTTTTATCGAAGGTAAAATTCAAAAGAAGGATATCGGAGTAAAAAACTCTAAAATAACTGAAATTGCAGACAAAATATCAGAGGAAACTAAAGAAACTTTTGATGCACAAAATTTAACAGTTTTACCAGGATGCATGGATACACAAGTGCACTTTAGAGAACCAGGTTCAACTGATGCAGAAGATCTACATACGGGTAGTAGAGCAGCAGTGGTAGGAGGCATTACAAGTGTATTTGAAATGCCTAATACAAATCCACCAACAACCTCGGCAAAAGAATTTAAAAATAAATTAAATTTAGCAAAAAAAAGAATGTTCTGTAATTATGCATTTTATTTTGGTGCTACACCGGATAATTCAGAAGAACTTGGAAACTTAAAAAGTCTAGAGGGGTGTTGTGGAGTAAAATTGTTCGCTGGTTCATCTACTGGAACTCTGCTTGTACATAAAGAGGAAGATATAGAAAAAGTATTTAAACACACAACTAAAGTTGTTGCAGTTCATTCAGAAGACGAAGATATATTAAATCAAAGAAAAAAACTTAGGGTTAAAGGAGATGTTAAAAGCCATCCTGTTTGGAGAAATGAGGAATGTGCAATGTCTTCTACAAGAAGAATTGTGAAGATTGCGATTAGATTAAATAAAAAAGCACATATACTTCACATAACAACTAAGGAAGAAGTTGATTTTTTGTCACAACATAAAGGAAACATTACTTTTGAAATTACCCCTCAACATTTAACAATTTATGCACCAGACTGTTATGATGAGTTGGGATCATTCGCTCAAATGAATCCACCTATAAGAGATAAATCACACTATGATCGTTTATGGTATGCTATTAGAAATAATTACAATGATACAATTGGTTCAGATCATGCGCCACATTTAGCAGAAAACAAAAAAAAAGAATATCCAGACTCTCCATCAGGAATGCCAGGTGTACAAACTTTGTTACCTGTAATGTTGAACCATATTAATAACGGTAAATTAAAACTTGAGCAATTAATCAAGTTAGTATGTGAAAATCCCGTTAAAATTTTTGGAATACAAAATAAAGGTTTTATAAAAAAAGATTTTGATGCTGATTTCACAATAGTTGACATGAATAAAGAGATTGAAATCAAAAATGAAAATATCGAAAGCAAGTGTAAATGGTCTCCTTTTAATGGAAAAAAATTTAAAGGCTGTCCAGTTGCAACAATAATAGGTGGTAAAATTAAAGTTAAAAATGGAGAAATCCTTGGAGATGCTGAGGGAAAACCGATTGTATTTAACTAGAATTATATATTAAGAATTTTACTTTTTATCAGGTCAGCTTTAATTTCATCTAAAATTGTTGGATCATCTATTGTTGCTGGCATTTTATATTCCTCTTTATCTGCAATTTTTCTTATTGTTCCTCTTAATACTTTGCCAGATCTCGTTTTTGGCAGTCTTTTAACTACTAAAGCTGTTTTAAACGCTGCAACTGGACCAACTTTATTTCTCACCATTTGCACACATTCTTTTGTTATTGTCTCATTATCTTTTGTTACTCCTGCCTTTAATGCAATTAAACCAACGGGCAATTGTCCTTTTAATTGATCTTTAATTCCGATTACTGCACATTCAGCAACTGATTGATGTTCAGATAAAACTTCCTCGATTGCTCCAGTCGAAAGTCTATGACCCGCAACATTTATAATATCGTCAGTTCTAGACATAATCCAAATATATCCATCATCATCTATGTGACCTGCATCATAAGTTTGGTAATAACCTTTGTAGTTGGTCATATAATTTTCCTCATATCTTTTATCTGCGTTCCACAAAGTTGGAAATGTTCCTGGAGGAAGAGGTAGTTTTACAACTATATCTCCCATCTCATTTGGTTTTGCCAATGTTTGATCTGGTTTTATTATTTTTACATCATATCCTGGGACAGCTTTACAAGCTGAACCATATTTTGTTTTCATCATCTCTATCCCAGTACAATTGGAACTTATTGCCCAACTTGTTTCTGTTTGCCACCAATGATCTATTACCGGGACTTTTAAAAGAGACTCTGCCCATTTGATTGTATCTGGATCAGCTCGTTCTCCAGCTAGAAAGAGAGCTTCAAATTTACTTAAATCGTATTTAGAAAAAAATTTTCCATCCGGATCTTCTTTTTTAATAGCCCTAAAAGCTGTTGGAGCGGTGAATAAAGATTTTACATTATACTCAGAAATTATTTTCCAGAAGGCACCAGCATCAGGAGTGCCAACAGGCTTACCTTCAAAGAGTACTGTTGTGCATCCTTTGAATAGTGGAGCATAAACAATATATGAGTGCCCTACAATCCATCCTATATCACTAGCTGACCACCAAACATCATCGGTATCTATGTTATAAATATTTTTCATAGTCCATTTTAAGGCAACTATGTGACCACCAATGTCTCTAACGATTCCCTTGGGCACTCCAGTAGTGCCTGAAGTATACAAAATATATGCAAACTCATTTGAATTCATTTCAATACAGTCAGTATCTTTTGCATCCGACAGAGCTTCATCCCAACTTATCTCTTTTGGAGCTTTCAATTTGACTTCATGACCTTTTCTTTGGAACAAAATAGTTTTATCAGGTTTGTGATTAGCAAGTTTAAGCGCTTCATCAACTAATGGTTTGTATTCAACAGTTCTTCCTGGTTCAAAACCACAGGATGCTGTTACCAAAAGTTTAGCTTTACTGTCATCAATCCTACTTGCAAGCTCATTTGAAGCAAATCCGCCGAAGACAACAGAGTGAATTGCTCCAATTCTACCGCATGCAAGCATCGCAACCACTGCCTCCGGTATCATTGGCATGTAAATTATTACTCTGTCACCTTTATTAACACCATGGTTGCTCAATGCACCTGCAAATTTGGATACTTGAGCTTTCAACTCTTTGTAAGTGAACTGTTTTTTATTCCCTGTGATTGGACTATCGTAAATTAAAGCAGTTTTATCACCTCTACCTTGATCAATGTGGACATCTAATGCGTTGTAACAAGTATTTGTAACCCCATCGGTGAACCATTTGTAGAATGGAGGACTATCTTTACTCAAAATTTTAGTCGGTTTTTTAAACCAGAAGATCTCCTCTGATATTTCTTTCCAAAATTGTTCTGGATTTTTTAAAGATTCCTCATAAATTTTGTTAAAATTTGAACTCATATGTATGACTCGAATTTGTTAGTATTTTTAGTACCTAGGTTGTATTAAATTTCAAAAACACAGTAAAATCAATACTTATTAGAGGTAAAAAAGTCTTCTATTAACTATTTTTATTTGGTAATTAACCCCTAACTTCGCAGTAAGTAATCTTACTGCTGTAGTTTATATAAACTATAAAAACTAACTAATGAGGGAGTTTTTTATGAAAAAACTTAAAACGCTAGCTATAGCTTTATTTGCTCTTGTTGGAGCAACTACAGCGGCTAACGCAGCAACAGCCTTTTTAGCTACGGATGATTTCGTTGGTATTTCATTCTGGTTAATTTCAATGGGTATGTTGGCAGCTACAGCGTTTTTCTTTATGGAGCAGGCTAATGTTAGCACTCAGTGGAGAAAATCAGTAAACGTAGCTGGATTAGTAACTGGTATAGCATTCATTCACTATATGTACATGAGAGCAGTATGGGTTGAAACAGGTGATACTCCAACTGTTTACAGATATATTGACTGGTTAATTACTGTACCACTACAGTTAATAGAATTTTATTTAATTCTAGCTGCAGTTAAAAAAGTTCCAACTGGAATATTCTGGAGAATCTTAATTGGTTCTTTAGTAATGTTAGTAGGTGGATATTTAGGAGAAGCTGGATTCATCAACCCTATGCTTGGTTTCATTATCGGTATGGCTGGATGGATTTACATCCTTTATGAAATATTTTCAGGAGAAGCAGGAAAAGTTGTTTCTAAATCTGGAAATAAATCACTTGCAACAGCATTTGGTGCTTTAAGAATGATCGTTACAGTAGGTTGGGCTATTTACCCACTAGGTTATGTATTTGGTTACCTAACAGGTGGTATTGATGCTAACTCACTTAACGTGATTTACAACTTAGCAGACTTTGTTAATAAGATCGCATTCGGTGTTATTATTTGGTCTTGTGCAGTTGCTAACTCTGGCAGAAGAGCTTAATTCTAAAGAGTTAAAACTTATTAATAGGGCAAGTACTTTGTACTTGCCCTATTTTTTTTTGTACCTATATAAGACCCATGGCTAAAATTACATACATAGAAAATAACGGAACATCTCATACAGTAGATGTGGCTGAGGGATTAACAGTTATGGAAGGTGCTGTTCAAAACAATATACCAGGTATTGATGCTGATTGTGGTGGTGGAATGGCATGTGCGACATGCCATGTTTATGTCAAAGATGAATGGTTTGATAAGATTAATAAAAAAAGTGAAGGCGAAGACGATATGATTGACCAAGCGTATGAACCAAAAAAAAGTAGTCGATTAAGTTGTCAAATTCAAGTAAGCCCCGAGATAGATGGTCTTGAAGTTCATCTTCCTGAAAAGCAAATTTAATGATTAAAACAGATGCATTAATTATTGGAGCGGGTCCAACAGGATTATTTACTGCACATCAATTAAAATTAATTGGTCTTAATTGCGAGATAGTAGACAATCTTGATAAAATTGGTGGACAGTGTATTGAATTATATCCTGATAAACCTATTTATGATATTCCAGCAATTCCGGAATGCACAGGAGAAGAATTAACTAATAATCTTTTAGAACAGTTAAAACCTTTTAATATAAAATTTCATTTAGGTGAGAGAGTAGATGAATTAAAAAAAGATAACGAAAAATGGAAAGTAAAAACAAGCAAAGGAACAGAGTTTGAAACACCAAATGTAATTATTGCAGGAGGGGTTGGATCCTTTGAGCCCAGAAAATTCTCACCAAAAGAATGCGAACAGTTTGAAAATAAAACTATCTTATATTCAATTAAAGATAAAAAAATATTTGATGGTAAAACAGTATCTATTTTTGGTGGAGGAGATAGTGCACTAGATTGGGCTTTAGAATTATCAAAAATATCAAAAGTTAACTTAATACATAGAAGAGATGAATTTAGAGCAGCTCAGGCTACAGTTGACAAAGTAAAAGAGCTTTCAAACGCTGGTAAAATCAATTTAATTACCAATTATCAACTTAAGACGGTAATTGGCAACGGTAAGCTTGAAGAAATAGAGATTGAGAATGATAATAAAGAAACTAAAAAAATTAAGACGGACTTCGCGCTTGGTTTTTTTGGTCTTATTATGCAGCTAGGCCCAATTGCTAATTGGGGGCTAAATTTAAATAAAAAAACTGTTGAAGTAGATACGGAAAAGTTTGAGACCAATCAAAAAGGGATATATGCAGTTGGTGACATTTGTAATTATCCTGGCAAACTTAGGTTAATTTTATCTGGATTTCATGAGGGTGCTCTTGCAGCTAGAGCATGCTTTAAATTAGCGAGACCAAATGAAAAATATAGATTTGAATTCACCACATCATCAAAAACAATAAAGAATAGACTTGGTGTAAAAAGTGATTGAGTTATTTGCGGCTGATACTCCAAACGGAAAAAAAATTAGCATTATGCTTGAGGAAACCAAGCTTCCTTACAAAGTTACAAAAGTAAATCTTTCAGAAGGTGAACAATTTAAAGAAGACTTCGTAAAGATAAGTCCATTCAGCAAAATTCCAGTTATAAAAGATAGTGAAAACGATAAAAGTGTTTTTGGATCAGGTGCAATTTTAATATATTTGGCTGATAAAACTCAAAAATTTTATCACAGAGAAAATAAAACAAATATTGACGAATGGTTAATGGCACAGATGGGATTGGTTGGACCACAAATTGGAGCCTACCATCACTTCTATCATTTTAATAAAGGTAAAAGTAAATATAGTGAAGAGAGATATTTCAAAATAACCAAAGAGTTATATCAAAGATTAAATGATAGATTGTCAGTATCTAAATATCTTGCAGGAGATGATTATACAATAGCAGATATAGCTACATGGCCTTGGGTAGCAAGACATCAATGGCATGATATTGGTTTAAGTAGTTATCCAAGTTTATGTAAATGGTATGAAGAAATTTCAAAGAGAGAAGCAGTTATAAAGGGATATAATTTTATGGGAGGTGGAGAAATCCCAAAACCTTAATCATCAGCGTAAACTTTCTCATCTTTTTCATGCTTTTCTTGCGCAGCAATACAAAGTGTAGCAATTGGTCTTGCCATTAATCTTTTTAAACCAATTGGTTCTGCTGTTTCCTCACAGAAACCATAAGTCCCATCTTTTATTTTTTTTAGTGCTGAGTCTATTTTTGAGATTAATTTAATTTGTCTATTGATTGCTCTCATCTCAACATTTTTTTCAGTATAAGAACTTGCTTGATCTACTATATCCGCAGATGTACTATTATCATCAAGAGAACTATTGTAGAGAGCTTCATTATTAGTTCTTACTAAATCTTTTTTCCATTCAGTGAGTTTATTTTTAAAAAATAGCTTATGCTTTTCGCACATATATTTCTCTGATTCTTTTGGAATATAGTTTTTTGATATCTTGACCATGTTAACGTTTTAAGCGCTGGCAGTATATTCAGCAAATAGGTAGTGTCAAGCTAGCTTTAATTGTGTAAATTCATACAAATGGTGCTTTATAAAAAACAAATAAAAAATATTTTTTACTTTTTTTTAGCAAGCCATTTAATTTTATGGACGCTGATTCCATCCTTAACAAATAACAATCTACCACTAGATACAATCGAAGCTCTTGCATGGGGAAGTAATTTAGATTGGGGATTTAACAAGCACCCTCCTATGAGCGCTTTCATGGTTGAGATTTTTTTTAACATTTTTGGTTCAAATGATTGGGCTTTTTATCTTCTTAGTCAATTATTTATAGTTTTTTCTTTTTTTATTGTATTTAAATTTAGTAGAGAAATTTTAAATAATGAAATTTTAGCTTTATTTTCTGTTTTTTTATTAGAGGGAATATATTTTTACAATTTTACAACTCCAGAATTTAACGTAAATGTTTGCCAAATTCCTTTTTGGACTCTAACTGTTTATTTTTCATGGAAAGTTTTTAATCAAAAAGTACCAACTTTTAAAGATTGTGCACTAGTTGGATTCTTTGCTGCTGGAGGATTTTTATCCAAGTATTTATTTATTTATTTACTAATTTCAATTGACCTACTTTTTTTTTATTTGATTTTTATAAAAAGGGAGAGAAAGTTTAACTTCAATTATATTTTATCAATTGAAGTTTTTTTAGTTTTATTAATTCCACATTTAATATGGTTATTTAAAAACGATTTTATTACGATCACATATGGGTTAGCAAGATCTGGGTTGGAGACTTCAAATTTTATTGATCATTTGAGATATCCAATAATATTTCTATTAAAACAAATTGGAATTATTTTACCATTTATTGTTATGGCGATGCTATTAATTAAAAAACTAAGATACAAATTAAACTTTAAAGATAAAAACTTATTGTTTTTAATTTCGATTAATATTCTTCCTATTTTTTTAATGCTTTTAACCTCAATGATTACAGGCTCAAAGATAAGAACTATGTGGATGACACCGTTTTATTTATTTTTTGGCACATTGATAATTTATGTTTTTCAAAAAGAAATATCTAAAGTCAATTTCAAAAAATTTTTCGTTGCTTTTGTTTTCCTATTTTTATTATCTCCAGTCACTTACGGATATATTTCAATTGTAAAAACAGACAAAAGAACAGATTACCCTGGTAAAGAAATTGCCAATAAAGTTGAAGCGAAATGGAATAAGGAATTTGAAGATCCAATTAATTTTGTTTTAGGTAATGAATGGAATGCTGGAAATTTATCTTACCATTTAAAATCAAGACCAGTTTGGGATGGCAACGTAGATAAAAATAAGTTAGAAACTTATAATAAGTTTATTTGTATAGATGAAATTTGTGTGGGAAATAAATGAATGAGTTTTTAAATACAAAATTTAAAAAAGTAATTTTTATTATTGCAATTATTGCAATGATCGAACTTTCAGGACATGGAATATTTGCTTCATTATTTAGATTTCTAAATTCTCTAAACTAAAAATGAAAATAATAATATTGATACCGATTTATAACGATTGGCAATCTGCAACCAAACTCTTAGAAAATATTAATCATGAAGTAAGTGGAATAGATCATACTTTTTCAATAATTTTAGTAAACGACGCATCTACAGAACAAATTACAGATACCTTCTCAAACTTTTCGAATTTAAATTCAGTTCAAATTTTAAATCTTAAACAAAATATTGGCCATACAAGATGTATTGCAACAGGTCTTAATCATATTATTAAAAATGAAGAATTCGATTATGTAATTCCGATGGATGGAGATGGCGAGGATAGACCTGAAGAAATTAAATTATTTATAGAAAACTTTAATTATCATCCAAATAAAACAATAGTAGGAGAAAGAGTTAAAAGATCAGAAAGTATTTTATTTAAACTGTGCTATTCATTTCATAAAATTATAACTTATACTTTTACAGGCCAATCTATTAAATTCGGAAATTATACATGTTTGACAAAATCAACCATAGAAAAAATGTTAACCGATAAAGCAACATGGGGCAGCTTTTCAGGATCATTAGCAAAAAATTGTAATGATAGAGTAGCAATTTCTTCAGAAAGAGGTAAAAGATATTTTGGTCCTTCTAAGATGAGTTTTATAAATCTGATAAAGCATTCATTAGCAATAATAGGTGTATTTAAATTGAATGTTTTGATAAGATCAATTTTATTTATTTTAGTATATTTATTTTTAATATATCAAAAAATATCATTCATAATGTTCATCCCAATAATCCTAATTGTAATTTTTTTAGTAAGTATTTTTGTTATTTCAAAAAGAGAAAATTTAACTCAGCTTGAAAGTTCATTAGAAAACATTTTAAATATTCAAAAATTTTAATACTATGGAAAAAGATATGGCTCAAGAAATAATAGATGTGCTTACTAGTAATATTGATACTTTATGGGTCATCGATTGCGCAATTTTAGTCTTCATAATGCAAGCAGGTTTTATGTGTATGGAAACTGGCTTATCTAGACATAAAAATAGTATTAACGTTGCTCTCAAAAATGCAGCAGACTTCGGTGTATCGGTAGTTATTTTTTGGATTTTTGGATTTGGTTTAATGTTTGGTACTTCCTATAACGGTTTTTTTGGTACTGACTTATTTTTCTTTAAAACAGAAAAAGCAGAATACATGACTTATTTTGTTTTTCAGGCAATGTTTGTTGCGACCGCTGCAACAATTATTTCTGGCGCTGTTGCTGAACGAATGAAATTTAATGGTTATTTAATCATGACAGTTTTAGCAACAGGAATTATCTATCCTATTGTTGGTCACTGGGCGTGGTCTTCAAGTTATCTCTCTAAATATGATACAGTTAGTCAATTATTAGTTGCTACTGGTTCAATAAAAACTACAGGTTGGCTTTCTGATTTAGGATTTGTAGATTTTGCTGGAAGTACAATTGTGCACTCGGTTGGAGGTTGGATTGCTTTAGCAGCAGTAATAATATTAGGACCACGAATTGGTAAATATTCAGAGGCAAATAAAGGAAAATTTACTGGATCTAGTTTTCCTTTGGCAGTATTAGGAACACTTATTTTATGGTTTGGTTGGTTTGGTTTTAATGGAGGTAGCAATGGTGCAATGGATGAAACTGTACCACTAATTTTAATTAACACCTTTTTGGCAGCTGCTTTTGGTTTATTAACTGGTTTAACAATCTCTTACGTAAAGTTTAAAAAACCTGATCCTTTTTATATTATTTTAGGTCCATTAGCTGGATTAGTTGCCATTACAGCTGGGTGCAATTCAATGACATCTGCCACTTCAATTTTTGTTGGAATAGTAGGTGCAATAATTGCAATTACTGTAAATGAAATTTTGAATAAATTAGAAATCGATGATGTAGTTGGTGCAGTCCCAGTACATTTGGCTGCAGGTATTTGGGGAACTTTAGCAGTTGGTTTTTTTTCAGATTTAACAATTTTAGATACTGGTTTAGATAGATTTTCACAAATTAAAATTCAATTAATCGGAATTTTATCTATTGGATTTTTTACATTTATTTCATCTTTCACAGTGTTGAGTTTAATTAATAAATTTTATCCTTTAAGAGTAAGCCCTGTGCAAGAAGAGCTAGGATTAAATATTACTGAGCACAATGCAGTTTCTGTTGAACATGACTTGATATCAATTTTAGATAAACAATCTGAGTCAGGAGATCTCAAAATTAGAGGTCCACAAGATCCATTTACTGCAGGGGGTGTAATTGGTCTTTATTACAATAAATTGATGAGCAAGTTAGAAACTAGCGAAGATGAAAAAAATAAGTGGCGTGAAAGAATCTCAAAAGAAGTAAAACTAGCAGTAAAAGTCCAAGAAAACTTTTTACCTAAAAGAAATTTAAAAAATTATCCTGTACAAGGTATAAATATAGCTGCAAGAGAGGTTTCGGGTGATTTTTTTAGTTTTTATCCTCATAATGATAATGTTTATTTCATTATTGCGGATGTAGCCGGAAAAGGAATTCATGCAGGAATGGTTATGGCTAAGGCATCTACATTATTTGAAATTATGTCTAGAGATAAAGTGGATGTAGATGAAATTGCATTCCATATGAATAACGATTTGTTTTTAACTAAAACAAGTGGAATGTTTGTTACCTCAATTATTGGAAATTATAATTTAACTTCAGGAGAAATATCATGGGTAAATGCTGGTCATCAACCAGCGTTAGTAAGAGACAAGAATGGTAATTTCGAGGAATTTGAAAGCAAATCTCCACCACTGGGTGTGGTTATACAAAAAACAAAATCAAATTATTCTATTAATAAAATTAATCTTAATAGTAACAGGTTATATGCATTTACCGATGGATTGTCTGAAAGTTTAGATGAAAATAATCAAGAAATTGGCATTGAAGGCTCAAAAAAGGTCATAAATAATAATTTTAGCAAAAATGTTAATGATGAGCTTAATAATATTACTAAAGAGATAACTGACTCGGCAAAAATAAAAAAATTAAGTGATGATTTAACAATTGTTGTTATAGGAAAATAATTTACTTCTTAATTTTTTTAAAATTGATAAAATTTATTTATGGAAATTAATCTTATTTCAGGCGCATTAGGTGCAGAAATCAAAGGTGTAGATTTAAAAGACTCTTCTGAAAAAAATTGGAAAATAATTAATGATTTATTGCTAGAACATAAGGTTCTTTTTTTTAGAAATCAAAATATTACAGCAGAACAGCAGATTAATTTTGCTAAGAACTTTGGACCTCTTGAAAAACATGTTTATGTAAAGGGTAGAGAAGAGTTTCCAGAGATAATAAGAATAATCAAAAAACCTGATGAAAAACACCAATGGGGAGAAAATTGGCATACTGATGTAAGTTATAATCCAAAGCCTACAAAAGTTATCATTTTAAGATCAATTAAAATTCCTCCTGTTGGTGGCGATACAATGTTTTCAAATATGGAATTAGCTTATGAAACTTTAGATAGTGAACTTAAAGAAAAAATTGAGGATAAGAAAGCTATTCATAGCTCTCTTGGTGCTGCAGCATTCGTTGAAGCATATAAAGGTATGGAGGGTAATGGTAATATAGATGAATATTCAAACAGTCATCCAATTGTTAGAACCCATCCAGAAACGGGGAATAAAATTCTTTATGTGAATTCTATGTACACAAAAAGAATCGAGGGCCTTAACGAAAATGAAAGTGATGAAGTATTAAAAAAATTATATGCTCATCAAGAAAGATTAGATCTTACATGTAGATTTAAGTGGACTGAGAATGCTGTTGCGATTTGGGATAATAGAAGTACTCAACATCAAGGTTTATCAGATTTTTTTCCTGGAAGAGGATTGGGACACGAAAGAGTAATGGATAGAGTTGCTATAGAAGGGGATCAACCAATATAAAAAATGAAATTATTTTATTTCATTGTTTCAATATTTTTATTTCTTACGAATTTGACTAGCGCAGATCAACATAGAACTAAATTTAAAGATATTAAGGGATATAAAGAACAATTTTTATCACTGTCTTATAAGAAAACAAATAGAATTAAAGAAGTTAAACAAAGCGATGGCTTTCCCGTGTATGATGGAAAAACAAGTATTCAGGTTACAGTAAATAGAGAAGATGCTGGATGTGGAAAAGGAAAATCTGCAAAATTACAAATTGGATGTGATGGTAAAGGAAATAGGAGTCGACAAGAAATTCACCTAGGAGATCTTAGATTAAAAAATAAAGAACATATTTATGAATATGCAGTTTACTTTGATAAAAATTATAAAAGTTTAGAAAAGGGTGCAGTTGTTGTAATTGGACAAATGCATACAGATAATAAAGCCAAAGGATGCCATAACTGTTGTCACTTTTGGGCTCAAGATACAAAGTATAAGGGTGAAAATTATTATACTTGGGTAAGTAAATCTGCATACGCGTCCGATCCAGTTATAATTGGTAAGATTGATGATCTAAAAGGGAAATGGACACACCTTAAATTTCATGTTCTTTGGAAGTTAGATGAGACTGGGCGATTTAAAATTTATAAAAATAATGAAGTAATTGCAGATTTAAAAAATATTAAAACTCTGGCAGATACTTGCACAGGTGGTTATATGAAGTTTGGAATTTATAGACACAGAACTATTGGTTATTGGAATTCAGATTGGGAAAGTCTTCAAGACCAAACGATCTATTTAGACAGTATAGTTCTTAGAAAACCTAAAAAAGAAGAGAAATTTAAAAATAACAACTAAGTAATTTATAAAAATGAAAAAAATCATATCAACTATAGTTGTATTTTTTTCACTTTATACTTTGGCAAATGCCGACGAATGGAAAACACAAAATAAATGGAAAATTTCTTGTGGATTAACTGATAAAGAGGCATTGGTTATTAACGGAAAACCAAAAAAAAATTACAATAAAAATTCTTTTAAGGTTAATAGTGCAGTATTTAAATTAGATAAAGGTGAGATTGGAAAATGTAAACCAGATAAAAAACCAACTGGAGGTTATAAATATTCTGGTAGACAAGAAATTACTCACAAACTTAGTCCAGGTTTTACTATATTTGAGGCTAATATACAGCCTGATGGAGCACCGCAATATCGTTCACATTTTTTTCAGATTCATGATGGAAGATCCTCTGGAAAACCTCCATCAATGGTTCAAGTTAACAAATATTGGGCCGTCGGAAATCAACATAGCACTGATTGTTTTAAACCAAAATGTGAACAACTCAGCTATGGGGCATATTTAAAGCCAGGAGAGAATAAGAAATTTAGGGCAGAAATTGAGTACAATAATAAAGAAAAATTTGTATCAGCTAAATATTTTTTAGATGAAGAATTAATCATTCAACACTTAGATGTTCCAATTATTAAAAAAAGAACAGATGGCCCCTATGGCCCTAATAAACCCTATATTAAAATTGGAATGTATCGTATTGGAGATACTGGTACTACCACTTTCACTTATACAAATATAAGTTTAAAGAATAAAAATTTTTAAGCTTTTATCTTGGGTAAAGAATAAAAGTCAGCTGTATCAATTTTAGATGAATGTTCTCTTCTCATATTCCATTTTTTATAAACGCCTGCGCTTGCAAGACTTAATGTAGATCTTCCATAACGATAATTTGTATTGTCCATTGATCTCATTAGTCTATTTATTTTTTCATCTTTTTCAGATGAGAATAAATTTTCTTTATCATTTTCATTCGATAATCCTGTTAGCATCACTCCTGCTTTTTGATACCGGCAACCATGTTTAAATATCTCTTCTAATATTGAAACTGCAGCTGTAACAGTTTCTATACTATTGTTTGTTGCAATTGGAAAATCAACTGTTTTTGAATTTGAATAATAACTAAAATTTCTTTGGAAAGGACTTGTTCTAACAAAAACTGTTACCGCTTTTGCAACTAAATTTTCTGATCTAATTTTCTCAGATGCATTTAAACAATAGCTTGCAACTGCTTCTTTTAATTCTTGGAAATGTTCAACTCTTTTTCCAAATGAACGAGACACAACACAACTTTTTCTCTTTGATTGCGTTGTTTCTAAATCAATACAAGGTATACCTCTAAGCTCCATAGCTGTTCTTGAACTTAAAACATTTGAACATTTTTTAATCCAGGTATTTGATTTATTTTTTAATTGCTTGGCGTTATAAACTCCGTTTTTTTGATAAAATTTAGTTAACTGTCTTCCAACTCCCCATACATCATTTATTTCAATTTTTTCTAATATCGGATCAAGATTTTCAATACCAATTAAACTTGTAACACCAGATTGTTTTTTCTTTGCAATATGATTTGCAATTTTACTTAAAGTTTTTGTTT
This sequence comes from uncultured Pelagibacteraceae bacterium, assembly GCA_902560565.1. Lineage (GTDB taxonomy): Bacteria > Pseudomonadota > Alphaproteobacteria > Pelagibacterales > Pelagibacteraceae > Pelagibacter. The sequence goes on from CACEMG010000008.1 coordinate 18,647, forward strand.
TTGCTATACCGATACTTGTTGGTATCCCCGTCCACTGTAAAACAGTATTCCTGATTTCCTTCCCAACTTCTTCAACTTCTTCGTCAGAAAAGTTCGATAAATCCATAAATGCTTCATCAATTGAATAAACCTCTATATCGGAATTAAATCTTTTTAGAGTTCTCATTACTCTTCTCGATAAATCACCGTATAAAGAATAATTTGATGAAAATACATTTACTTTATTTTTTATAATTGTATCTTTTGCTTTAAAGTAAGGTTCACCCATTTTAATACCTAAAGCTTTTGCTTCATTAGATCTTGAAATTATACAGCCGTCATTATTAGATAAAACTACAACAGGTTTTTTTCTTATTTTTGGATTAAACAATCTTTCACAAGAAACGTAGAAAGAATTACAATCAATTAATGCAATTTTTTTAGTATACTGAGTGGATGACATAAGTTACAACTCCCCAAATAAAAATATCTTCTTCTTCGTTAATTAAAATTCTATCGTTGAAATTTTTAGATCCTGAGGTTAAAAATTTTTTGTCTCTTTCTTGTACAAAGCTTTTAACCACTAATTCGTCATGAACATTTGCAATTACAGTTGAAAAATTTCTAGGTGTTAAACTTTTATCGACGACCAATATATCTCCATCATTGATACCAACATCAGTCATTGATTTTCCCTGAACTCTGATTACAAAAGTTGCTGGAACATTCTTAATTAAGTGAACGTTTAGATCTATGTCTTCTTCTATGTAATCGGTAGCTGGAGATGGAAAACCAGCTCCTGCTTTGTGTAAATAGTAAGGTATAGTCAGTTTCATAATAAATGTTCTTATTTTGTTCTCATTAGTACAACACTTATTCAATAGTGTCAAATAGGTTGTATTTTGAGTCTGGAACTGAATCAAAAGTGAATCAAAACGTGAACATCCAAACTACATTTTGTTGGATTGTGGATAACTTGGACAAGGGATAGATTGCTTGGATATAAATTATGGAAAAATTGAATTGTCATTGTGGTCAAATTGAAATTGAAGTGAATTTAACCAAAGGCTTAGAAGATCTTTACAGATGCAATTGTTCAATGTGTAAAAGGAAGGGAGCAATAAGCACTGTGATTGATAAAAAAGATTTGAAAGTGACAAAAGGAGAAGCGTTATTGAAATTTTATCAATTCAATACAAACGTTGCCAAACATTATTTTTGTACTAATTGCGGAATATATACTCACAATCAAAGGAGAGCAGATCCTAGTACATATGGTATAAATGTAGGATGTTTAAATGGAATAACAGAAGATGAGTTATTTAAATTTAAAGTAAGAATAAATGATGGACATAATCATATATTAGATAGGAAAAAATAATGATAAAAAAATTAAAATGCCACTGTGGAAATGTAGAAGCTGAAGTAAACATTCCAGATAGTGGAATTGAAAAAATAATGAGATGCAATTGTTCTATCTGCAAAAAAAAGGGATATGTAATTGGAGTATTAGGTGAAAATGATTTTAAATTAACTAAAGGAGAAGATTCTTTAAAACTTTATCAATTTTATACTAATACTGCTAAACATTATTTTTGTACTAACTGTGGAATTCATACACATAATAGACCAAGAATAAATCCAAAAATTTATGGAATAAACGTTGCTTGTATAGATGACATTGATGTTTTCAAATTTAAAGATGTAGCTGTAAATGATGGTCGGAATCATCCTTTAGATAAAAAATAAAATGTCCCGAATTTCTGCATGTTTAAATAAAGTTAAAAAACCTTGTTATAGGTTTATATCAACTCAAGAAATTTCTAGTGAAAAATTTAAAAATAAAGATAAAATGTTGAGATCTTTCCTTATACCGGTTTGTTTTTGGATGGCTAAAAAAGTGAAAAAAAACAAAACCATGATTGTTGGTTTATCAGGTGGTCAAGGAACTGGGAAAACAACAATCTCTTCAATAATTAAAATAATTCTCGAAAAATATTTTAAATTAAATGTATTTAAAATTTCAATTGATGATTTTTATAAAACCAGGAAAGAAAGAATTATTTTGTCTAAAAAAGTTCATCCATTGTTAAAAACTAGAGGAGTTCCAGGAACTCATGATATTGATATGATGCTTAATTTGTTTAGGAAAGTTAAAGCAAAAAAGTTAAAAAGCTTATCTCTTCCAAAATTTGATAAATCTATAGATGATAGGCTTTCAAAAAATAAATGGTATAAAGTCAAATCAAAACCAGATATTGTAATTTTCGAAGGCTGGTGTGTTGGTGCAAAATCTCAAAGTACAAAACAACTTATAAAACCCATAAATTCTTTAGAAAGGTTTAATGATAAATCTATGAAGTGGAGAAAATATGTTAATTTAAATCTTAAAAATAAATATAAAAAATTTCATAGCATGATGGATTGTTTGTTATATTTGAAAGTAGAAAATTTTGCTTTATTAAGAAAGTGGAGATTGGTTCAAGAAAAAAAATTAAAAATAAAAAATAAAAATAAGAAAAACTCCAAGGTAATGAATAAACAAGAAGTATTAAATTTTATGATGACATACCAAAGAATTACTGAACATATGTTTAAAACTGCAACGAAATACTCGTCAATTGTGATGTCATTAAATGGACATCATCAAATTACAAAACTAAAATACAATAAATGAAAAAAATATTAATAATTTTAGCTTTTTATTTTTTAACCTCTAATGCTTTTGCAATTAATTTGTCCCAGGCATTAAAAGAGGCATATCAAAACAATCCTGAATTAAATGCTGAAAGAGAAAATATTAAAGTATCAAAATCAGATCTTAATATTTCAAGAAGTGATTTTTTACCTTCGATAACATTATCGGGATCTAAAAGTTCAGAAGATACCTCAAGATTAACTAATCGGGATGGCACTAATGCTACAATTACCGATGTTAATCCAGAGTCAAAATCAGTTAAAATAGAACAAAAAATATTTCAAGGTTTTGGGGGAGTTGCTGATTTTAAAAAGAGTAAATTGGGCTTAGATCTAGCTAATGCAAAATTATTAAAATCTGAACAAGAAATACTACTTAAAGCAGTTGAAGCTTTTTCTGGAATGATTGTGGCAAATGAGAAATTTTCAATTAATGAAAGAAATGTTGGTTTACTCGAAAGACAAGTTGAAACTGATAGAATTAGATTAGATAGAGGAGAAGTTAGTGTGGCCGATCTCGCACAATCAGAATCCTCATTAGCAGAGGCACAAGCAAAATTTATTCAAGCTAAAAATGAAGTTGTTACAGCAAGATTAAATTATGAAAATGTTATTGGTCCAATTCAGGATACTTTTGCATTAAATAAAAATTCTGATTTAAATTTAAAAATTCCTATGACTTTAGAAAATGCAATTAATTTATCAAAAACCAATAACCCGGAACTAATTATTGCAAAACTAGAGTATGAGCAATCAGAACAAGACGTAAAGATTTCACAATCTGATTTGTCACCATCAGCAACATTATCTTTTGAAACTAAAGAAACTGATGACTTAAGTTCTACAATTGACCAACAAGATAAAGAGACTGTTCAAGCAACAGTATCATGGCCACTTTTTTCTGGAGGAAAAAATTATGCTGGCTTAAGTAAATCTAAAAACTTAAGAAATAGAAAAAAATTATTATTAGATAATGCATTAAGAATTAACGATACTAATGTAACCACTGCTTGGTCAAACATGAAATCAAATGTAAGTATGTTAGAGTCTGTTAAGTTGCAGGTAAGAGCGGCTCAAATAGCAAATGAAGGAATTACTGCAGAATATGAAAGTGGCAAAGGTAGATCCACATTGGATGTGATTCAATCAAATTCTATTTTACTCAATTCCCAAATAAGTCTTGCAAATTCAGAGAGAGAATTTTTATTATCAAAATTTAAACTTCTTCAATCAGTTGGTATTTTGAGCGCCGATCATCTAGGTTTCAATAATTAGGCTATTTTTAGCTTATTTTATCTAAATAAATTAAGTTCTTGCCAATGAGAACAAAATGTGTACATTTAATATCATGATTCGAGTGACAAAAAACGCAAAAAAAAGAGGCATTAAATGACAAAAAATAACTTAAAAGTGGTTAAAACCGCAAAAGATAAAGATTTGGAAAACAAAGAGAAAAACAAGGCACTAGACGCAGCTATAGATCAAATTACTGATACTTTTGGTAAAGGCTCTGTAATGAAGCTTGGTCAACAGAAAGCTATGGATGTTGAGTCAGTTTCAACAGGATCTTTAAGCTTAGACTTAGCTCTTGGAATTGGTGGTCTTCCAAAAGGAAGAATTATCGAAATTTATGGACCAGAATCTTCTGGAAAAACAACACTTGCGCTTCAAGTAGTTGCAGAAGCACAAAAGGCAGGTGGTATTTGTGGATTTGTTGATGCAGAGCATGCATTAGATCCAGTTTATGCAAAAAAATTAGGTGTTAATACTGAAGAGCTATTAATTTCGCAGCCAGATACTGGTGAACAAGCCTTAGAAATTACTGACACTTTAATAAAATCAGGTTCAATGTCGGTTCTAGTTGTTGACTCTGTTGCTGCATTAACTCCTAGAGCAGAAATAGAAGGAGATATGGGAGATCATCATGTCGGTTTACAAGCTAGATTGATGTCCCAAGCATTGAGAAAACTGACTGGTTCGATTTCTAGAACAAACACTATGGTTATTTTCATTAACCAAATTAGAATGAAAATTGGTGTTATGTTTGGAAGTCCAGAAACTACATCAGGTGGTAACTCATTAAAGTTTTATTCATCAGTTAGAATGGATATTAGAAGAATTGGTGCGATTAAAGATAAAGAGCAAATTATTGGAAATGCAACAAGAGTTAAGGTAGTAAAAAATAAAGTTGCGCCACCATTTAAAGTTGTTGAATTCGACTTAATGTATGGAAAAGGAATTAGCAAAACAGGGGAATTAATAGACCTTGGAGCAAAAGCAGACATAGTTGAAAAATCTGGTGCCTGGTATGCTTACAAAGGTGAGAAAATCGGACAAGGGAAGGAAAATGCAAAACTTTACCTTGAACAAAATCCAAAAGCTGCTGCTGAAATTGAAATGGCTATTAGAGAGAAAGCTGGCTTAATTTCAAAAAAGATTGAGGGCAATCCTATCGATCAAGAAAAAGTAAAAGCAGAAGAAAAAGAAGAGACACCATCTAAAAAGAATTAACTTTTAGTTATCTAAAAAGGCGCTTATTTTAAGCGCCTTTTTTCCCTATAGTTATCTAGACATCAATTAAAAAAGCTGTATTTTAAAAATATGGCCGATAAATCACTAAACGAGATAAGAAAAACTTTCTTAAAATATTTTGAGAAAAACGGTCATACGATCGTTGACTCAAGTAATTTAGTGCCAAATAACGATCCAACCTTGATGTTCGCAAACTCAGGAATGGTTCAGTTCAAAAATGTTTTTACAGGCCTTGAAAAAAGAGATTATAAAAGAGCTACAACTTCTCAAAAATGTGTTCGTGCTGGTGGAAAACACAATGATTTAGAAAATGTTGGATACACTCCAAGACATCACACATTTTTTGAAATGTTGGGCAACTTTTCATTTGGAGATTATTTTAAAGAAAGAGCAATTGAGCTTGCTTGGAACTTAATTACAAAAGATTTTGGATTAGACAAAAATAAACTTTATTTCACTGTTTTTAATGAGGATGATGAAGCCTTTAATTTGTGGAAGAAAATAACAGGTTTTGGTGAGGACAGAATAATTAGAATAGCAACATCAGACAACTTTTGGTCAATGGGCGAAACAGGACCTTGTGGACCTTGTTCTGAGATATTTTATGATCACGGAGATCATTTACAAGGAGGTCTTCCGGGAACAAAAGATCAGGATGGTGATAGATATATTGAAATCTGGAATTTAGTTTTCATGCAATATGAGCAAGTAACTAAAGATAAAAGAATTGATTTACCCAAACCATCTGTTGATACTGGAATGGGACTTGAGAGAATTGCTGCGTTACTTCAAGGTACACATGATAACTATAAAACAGATCACTTTTTAAAATTAATAAATTCAATTTCTGATACTGTTAAAGTAAAACCTACAGATAAAAACCTGTCTAGTTTTAGAGTAATTGCGGACCATTTAAGAGCAAGTTCATTTTTATTAGCAGAAGGGGTTTTGCCCTCAAATGAGGGACGAGGTTATGTTTTGAGAAGAATTATGAGACGAGGAATGAGGCATTCACATCTACTAGGAGCTAAAGAACCAATTTTTTATAATATATTTAAAACCTTAGAAAACGAAATGTCTGGCAATTATCCTGAATTGGATAGAGCACAATCGTTAATTAAAGAAACATTAAAAATGGAGGAGGAAAAATTCTTAGTTCTTTTAGAAAGAGGCATGAAGATATTAGATGATGAGATTGAAAAGATAGATAAAGTTTTACCTGGTGAAGTAGCTTTCAAACTTTATGACACTTATGGTTTCCCTTTAGACTTAACAGAAGACATTCTTAAAAATAAATCACTAAGCTTAGACCACGAAAAATTTAACAAACTAATGAAAGACAGCAAGGAACTTGCAAAGAAAAATTGGAAAGGATCAGGTGATAGTTCAGTAGATGAAATATGGTTTGGAATTAAAGACAAAATAGGCTCAACTGAATTTTTAGGTTATGAATCTGATCAAGTAGAAGGAGTAATTTTAAGTTTAATTAAAGATAATAAACAATCTGATAGTTTAGAAGAAGGTGATGAGGGTATGGTAATTATAAACCAAACCCCATTTTATGGCGAGTCTGGAGGTCAAGTTGGTGATAATGGAACAATATCTAATGGAAATAATATTTTTAAAGTTTCAGATGTTCAAAAAAAGTTAGGTAATCTATTTGTTCATTACGGAAAAGTCGAAAAAGGAAAGTTTAATTTAAAGGATAATGTTGAGCTCAAGATTGATATTGAAAGACGAGAAAATGTGAAAGCATATCATTCAGCAACCCATTTATTGCATGAGTCTTTAAGGAGAATTCTGGGAACACACGTGATGCAGAAAGGATCATTAGTTGCTCCAGATAGATTACGTTTTGACTTTAGTCATATGAAGCCAATTTCTACAGATGAAATGACAAAAATTGATGAACATGTAAATCAAATGGTAAATAAAAAATCAGAGGTAATTACAAGAATAATGACACCAAAAGAAGGTATTGCTCATGGTGCATTAGCATTATTTGGAGAAAAATATGGAGATGAAGTTAGGGTGGTTTTTATGGGTGAAGAAGGAAATAAATATTTTTCAACTGAATTATGTGGTGGAACACATGTAAAAAATACCAGTGATATTGGGAAATTTAAAGTTGTTAGTCAATCAGCTATAGCAGCGGGTGTAAGAAGGGTTGAAGCTCTTAGAGACAAACAATTAGATGAATTTTTAAAAAATAAAGAAAAACAATCTAATCTTTCTGAACAAAAGGATGAAGAAACAATTAAAGTTTTATCAGAAGAAATTAAAAAACTTGGCGGAAAACCTAATATTAATAAAGAAAATAAAAAAGATTTAATTAAAGAATTAAATAAAGAACTAGAAAAATTATCCATCAATGAAATAATAAATAATAAATCAAAAAATATTATTAATGATGAAAAAATTAACGGTGTTAATGTAAGAATGCAAAAAATTGATGGACTTCCCCCAAAAGAATTAAGAAGATTAATTGATAGTGGAAAAAAAGAAATTGGAGAGGGAATAGTAATTATTTTTGCAAGCAAAGATGACAAGGTGGGTTTAGCGGTCGGTATAACAGATAAGCTTAAAAGTAAATATGATGCTGTTAAATTTGTTAAAAATGGATCAGAAATTATTGGTGGAAAAGGTGGTGGTGGAAGACCTGATTTCGCTCAAGCTGGAGGAGTAAACAAAGATAAAATTGAGGATGCTTTTAAAAGCTTAAAGGCTTTAGTTTAATCTTTTTTTCAAGTTCGTATCAATTGCATCTAAAAATTGATTTGTTGTTAAATACTTAGTTGATGGACCTACTAAAATTGCTAAGTCTTTGGTCATAGATCCAGACTCTACAGTTTGGATGCAAGTTTTTTCTAAGTTTTTGACAAATTTTTTTAAATCCTCATTATTATCTAATTTTGCTCTGTGGTATAAACCTCTTGCCCATGCAAATATTGATGCAATAGGGTTTGTTGAAGTTTCTTTACCTTGTTGGTGTAATCTATAATGCCTAGTTACAGTTCCATGTGCAGCTTCTGCTTCAATTGTTTTTCCATCTGGACTCATTAGAACACTAGACATTAAACCTAATGATCCGAAACCTTGTGCAACTGTATCTGACTGAACATCACCATCATAATTTTTGCAAGCCCATATATAATTACCATTCCACTTCATTGCACATGCAACCATGTCATCAATTAATCTATGTTCGTAAGTAATTCCTCTTTCTTTGAATTTCTCCTTAAATTCGTTTTCATATACTTCTTGAAATAAATCTTTAAATCTTCCGTCATATTTTTTTAAGATTGTATTTTTAGTTGACAGGAATACTGGCCATTTTCTATTAAGACCATAATTCATGCATGATCTCGCAAAATCTATTATTGATTGATCCAAGTTATACATTGAAAGAGCTACACCTGGACCAGGAAAGTTAAAAACTTCAAATTCTTTCTTGTCTTTTCCATCTTCAGAAGTCCATTTTATCTCTAATTTTCCTTTTCCTGGCACCTGAAAATCAGTTGCTCTATATTGATCTCCAAATGCATGTCTTCCAATACAGATTGGATTTTCCCAACTTGGAACTAGTTTTGGAATATTTTTACATAATATAGGTTCTCTAAAAACAGTTCCTCCTAAAATATTTCTTATTGTTCCATTTGGAGATCGCCACATTTTTTTTAATTTGAATTCTTCAACTCTTGCTTCGTCAGGTGTTATAGTTGCACATTTTATTCCAACTCCATATCTTTTAATTGCATGCGCGCAGTCAACTGTAATTTTATCTGAAGTGTTATCTCTACTTTTAATTCCTAAGTCGTAATACTTTATATCTAACTCCAAATAAGGAAGGATAAGCTTATTTTTTATGAAATCCCAAATTACCCTAGTCATTTCATCGCCATCTAGCTCAACAATTGGGTTTTTAACCTTAATTTTGCTCATATTAGAGTATATATCTTAATAATTGAATTTTGGAGTTTAATATACATATTAGGACCATATTACCAAATATATAATTATGATAGACAAAGTATTTCCACCAGTACATAACGAAGGTTACAAATTTTTAGTAATTTTTGCCATTGCAACAATTATTTTATACTTAATAAGCACATTCCTTGGACTAATTGGATTAGTTCTAACAATTTGGTGTTACTATTTTTTTAGAGACCCTGAAAGATACTCAATCAATGATGATGATTTTTTAGTAAGTCCAGCAGATGGTTTGGTTTTGCAAGTTCAAGAAAATGATGGACCAAAAGAACTTAACTTAGAAAATAAAAAATTTACTAAAGTGAGTATTTTTATGAATGTTTTCGATTGTCATGTAAATAGATCTCCTTGCGCTGGAAAAGTATCCGAAATTTTGTATAAACCTGGTAAATTTTTAAATGCATCCCTAGATAAGGCTAGCGAAGATAATGAAAGAAATTATTATAAAATTACTAATTCAAAAGGCGAGGATATAATTGTAGTTCAAATCGCAGGTTTAATAGCAAGAAGAATTGTTACAGAGACTTCAGAAAACTCAGATCTTACTCAAGGAGAGAGAATAGGGATGATAAGATTTGGAAGTAGAGCAGACTTATATTTTGAAAATTATAAACCATTAGTAAAGGTCAATCAGAAAACTATAGCTGGAGAGTCGCTTATAGCTAAAAGATAAAATGAACGAACCAAGAAAAAAGTTTAAAATCGTAACAGATAAAAGCGCTAGAGTAATATTGCCTAATACATTAACTCTTATCGGTGTATGCATTGGATTGACCTCTATTAATTTTGCTCTTAATCAAAACTTTAAACTTGCGATAGTAGCTATTGTATGCGCTGCGATTATTGATGGACTAGATGGTAGAATCGCAAGATTAATTAAAGGAACTTCAAAAGTTGGTAAAGAACTAGACTCACTAACAGATATTATTAGTTTTGGTGTGGCACCAGCATTTATAATGTATTTTTGGACTTTAAATACTTTAGGGAAAATTGGCTGGTTGATTTCTCTAATCTATGTAGTTTGCGTTGCTTTAAGATTAGCAAGATTTAATATAAATACAGGCGGAGAGCCATCTTGGAAAGATAATTTTTTTGAAGGTGTTCCATCGCCGGCAGGTGGTATACTAGTATTAAGCCCTCTTGTTTATGAACAGAGTAGTTTAAATATATTTAACTTTGATCTAAAATTAATTACACCAATTCTTTTTATAATTGTATCAATTTTACTTATAAGTAAAATACCTACCTATTCATTTAAAAAGATTGTTGTACCTAGAAGTACAACAATATTTTTACTTTTAGGGATAGTTTCACTTTTCGGGCTTTTATTAATATTCCCTTTTAATGTTATTGCTTTGGGTTCTTCAATTTATCTTTTAGCAATTCCTTTTAGCATTTTTCGTTACCAAAAATTGAAAAAAGGTTCGCTATCAAACAAAACATCAGAAGAAGATGAGCCTGAAGATATGTTATAAATGAAAAAAAACGCAATAGTTTCTTTAGCAGACTCAAATTATTTTAATTTATTAAATGAACTAATAGACTCTATTAAACAATTCAATACAAATAACTCCGTAGCAATATGTATTTTAGATGCTGGCTTAGAAAAAGAACAATTAAATAAACTTTCAGATAAAGTAGACGAGATCAAAAGCGCTAATTGGGATATTCAAGTTTCATCAATAAAAGTTAGAGGAAAAGAGTGGCTGAAGAGTCAAGTTTCTAGGGCTTTTTTGCCAAAGTATTTTCCTAATTATGAAAAATATCTTTGGATTGATTGTGATGCCTGGGTAAATGACTGGAATGTAATAGATTTATATTTTAAAGCTTGCGAAAATGGCAAGTTAGGAATTACTCAAACAATAGGACCAGGCTATAGAGTCACTTCTAAAGTAAATTGGTTATTTGGTAAACTAGCATTAATAAAATCACAAAATTTTAAACATGCTGTTAGTTCAAAAATAGGAATGGATAAAGCAAGAAAACTCGCTTTTGCACCTCATGTTAATATAGGAGTTTTTTCACTTGAGAAAAACTCAAGTTGTTGGAATACTTGGCAAAAAAACTTAGAAACAACTTTAAAATCAGGAAAAATATTTGGCTCAGAGGGTCTAGCAATTAATATGAGTATTTATATAGATGAAGTTGATACCGAGTTTCTTCCGTTAAACTGTAATTGGATTGCAAGTAATCTTTTACCAAAATTTGATGAAAGTAATAATACATTTGTAGAGCCTTTTTTGCCAAATAACAAAATTGGAATAATGCATCTTGCAGCAGGTATTTGGGATAATAAAAAAGATATGAGGATTGATAGCTCAGTCAAAATACAAATTCAAACTTTAGAAAATAAGAGTATTTTAAAAAGTTTAAGGTTTGGTCATTAATTGAAAAAAAACAAAATTTCAAAAAATTGGATAAATAAACAACGTAGAGATATCTATGTTCGAAAATCCAAAATAGAAGGTTATCGTTCAAGAGCAATTTATAAGTTAAAAGAAATTGATGAAAAATTTAAAATATTAAAAGAAGTAGTTTCAGTTATAGACTTAGGAGCAGCACCAGGTAGCTGGTCCCAATATTTTTCACAAAAGATCCAAAATGGAAAAATATTAGCAATAGACTTATTAGAATTTGAAAAAATTAATAAGGTTGAACAATTAATTGGTGATTTTACAGAAGAGACTTATAAGCAAAAAATAAGGGAATATTTTAACAAAAAAGTAGACTTAGTAGTTTCTGATATGGCAGTAAATACCACTGGAAACAAAAATCTTGACTCTATTGTAACCGGTGAGCTTTGTATGGAAGCTATGAGTTTTGCAAAAAATCAATTAAATCATAAGGGAAAATTTATTTCTAAGCTATTTATGGGAACGAGTTTTAATGAAATTGTTTCTGAGGCCAAAAATATATTTAAAGATGTAAGAGTTTTTAAACCATTATCTAGCAGGAAAGACTCAAAAGAAAATTTTATAATCTGCAAAATTTTACGTTAAGTCCTCTTTTATTTTTTTAAGAATCGTATATATAGGATTATGGATCCCATAAAAGAAGCACTAACTTTCGATGACGTTACTCTAGCACCTAGATACTCCGAAATTTTACCATCACAAGTTGATACAACCACTTACTTAAGAAATGATTGTAAAATTAATATACCCTTATTATCTTCAGCAATGGATACAGTTACAGAGTCTAAAATGGCTATCGCAATAGCTAAAGCAGGAGGTATAGGAGTTATACATAGAAATTTTACAATCGATAATCAAATTAAAGAAATTAGAAAAGTTAAATCTAAAAATCTTAAAGTTGGCGCAGCTGTTGGCGCAGGTGAACTAGAATCAAAAAGAGCTTTAGCAATAATTAAAGAAAAAATTGACTTGATTGTTGTAGATACTGCACATGGACACACAAAAAAAGTAAAGGAAATAATTAAGATAATAAAAAAAAACAAAAATAAAAAGACGCTTTTGTGTGCAGGAAATATTGCAACTGCAGAAGCTGCAAATTTCTTAGCAAATCTTGGTGTAGATTTAATAAAAGTTGGGATTGGTCCAGGTTCAATTTGTACAACACGACTAGTTGCTGGAATAGGTGTTCCTCAACTTAGTGCAATAATTAATGTAAAAAAAGGTCTCAGGAATAAAAAAGTTAAAATTATTGCTGACGGCGGTATAAAATTTTCAGGGGACATAGCAAAAGCTCTCGCCGCAGGAGCCGATGCGGTAATGATTGGTTCTTTGTTTGCTGGCACGAATGAGTCACCGGGCAAAATTATAAAAAAAAATGGTAAAATGTTTAAAGTTTTTAGAGGAATGGGATCAATTGGAGCAATGAACAAAGGTTCTGCCGACAGGTATTTTCAAACAAAACAAAAAGATAAATCTAAATATGTCCCAGAAGGGGTTGAAGGTTTTGTTAAATACAAAGGACCTGTAGATAAAATAATTTTTAAGTTAATTGGAGGTTTAAAATCTTCAATGGGTTATCTAGGATCAAAAAAAGTTTTAAATTTAAGAAATAAACCTAAATTTGTGAAAATTACAAAAGCAGGATTTTATGAAAGTATGGTACATAACATAGATGAAATTAAAAAAGATGAAAAGTATTAATACCATAGTATTTAATTTATTGGCTGTTATTGTTGCTGTTTTTTTTATAACCAATAATTCATTATCTGAAAATTTCTTTAGTGAGGCTAAACAAGAATTTGATGAAAAAAATTATGAAGACTCTAAATTTTTATTTCAAAGAAATATTGTTTTTAACCCAAAAGATGCAGAGTCTTACTTATATTTAGCAAAGATTTACAAAAATGAAGAAAATGAAAAGGAAGAAATTAAAAATTTAAATACTACTTTATTATTGGATCCTAAAAATGAGGAAGCAATGCACTTATTAATTAATTATGAGCTTAAAAAATCAAACTATTCTAGAGTGAAAGAACTTAAAGAAAATTTTTCCGCTATTTGTAAAAATCTTTGTAAAAAAATAGAAAATATTGAAAAATCGTTAGCAGACATCGAACCAAAAAATGGATCTTAACAATAATTTAAATAAGATTCTTATTATTGATTTTGGTTCACAATTTACACAACTTATAGCCAGGAGAGTTAGAGAGTTAGGTGTATATTCAGAAATTATAAGTCATAAAAAATTAAATTTAAAATTAGATAAATCTAAAATTAGAGGAATAATTTTATCAGGTGGTCCATTAAACGTTTATCAATCAAAAAAAGTAAAGTTCAAAAAAGAGTTGTTTAAATTGAATATACCGATTTTAGGGATTTGTTTTGGTCACCAAGTAATATCTAAAGAATTAGGTGGTAAAGTTAAAAAAGCAAAAAATAGAGAATTTGGACTAGCAAAATTGAGCAGAATAAAGAACAGCAGGCTAACTCAAAATTTTTTTAATAAAAGTGGTTCAAATAATGTTTGGATGAGCCATTCAGATGAAGTGACTAAATTAGCAAAAGGATTTAAAGTGGTAGCAAAAACTGAAACGTCTAAATTTTCAGTAATTGAAAATTCCTCTAGAAAGCTTTATGGAATCCAATTTCATCCTGAAGTAACTCATACAGAGAAAGGAAAAATAATTTTAAAAAACTTTGTTTTTTCAATTTGTATGATTAAAAAAAACTGGACATCTAAAAATCAAAAAAAAATTCTTATACATGATGTTAAAAAAACTGTAGGAAATTCCAAAGTTATATGTGCTCTTTCCGGAGGTGTAGACAGCAGTGTTGTTGCAAAATTAATTCATAACGCAATAGGAAAAAAGCTTATATGTATTTTTGTAAATACAGGTTTATTGAGAAAAAATGAAGAAGCTCAAGTTGTAAAAACTTTTAAAAAAAAATTTAAGATAAATCTGATTTATGTAGATGCTAAAAACCTTTTTTTAAATAAGCTTAGAAAAGTTTCTGATCCAGAAAAGAAAAGAAAAATAATTGGAAATCTGTTTATTAAAATTTTTGAAAAATACGCAAAAAAAACAAAAAACGTGAAATATTTAGCACAAGGTACATTATATCCAGATTTAATTGAAAGTAAGTCGGTAACAGGGAGCCAGACCTCTAAAATAAAATCTCACCATAATGTTGGCGGTTTACCAAAGAAAATGAAATTAAAATTAGTTGAGCCATTGAGGCTGCTGTTTAAAGATGAAGTTAGAAAATTAGGTTTGGAACTTAAATTGTCAAAAGAAATAGTATTAAGGCACCCTTTCCCAGGTCCAGGTCTAGCGATTCGAATGCCTGGAGAAATAACAGAACAAAAAATTAAAATTTTAAAAGATGCTGATGATATTTTTATTAAATCATTAAAAAATTTCAATTTATATAACAAGATATGGCAGGCATATGCTGCGTTGTTGCCTGTTAAAACCGTTGGTGTTATGGGAGACAACAGGACCTATGAATATATGTGTTTGTTAAGAGCAATAACATCAGAAGATGGTATGACTGCTGATACTTTTGATTTTAATAAAGAATTTATGCAACTTGTTTCAAACAAAATAATAAATAATATTAAAGGTATTAATAGAGTAGTTTATGACATAACATCTAAACCACCAAGCACCATAGAGTTAGAATGATGAATAATAAAATAAAAAAAATTATTAAGAAAAAAAATAAATCAAAAATTGTTTGTCTGACCGCTTACTCTAAAAATATAGCTGAGATTGTAGACAATCATGCAGATATCGTACTAGTTGGTGATTCTTTAGGATCAGTACTTTACAATTACAACACTACAAGAAAAGTTAATCTTAAAATGATGCTGGAACATACAAAAAGTGTAAGAATGGGTGTTAAAAAAAGTCTATTAGTAATTGATATGCCTTATAATACATACAGAAATAAATCCGAAGCTCTAAAAAACTCTAAACTAGCAATCAAGGAAACAAAGTGTGATGCTGTTAAAGTAGAAGGTGGAGTTAGAGTGAGGCATATAGTTCGCCATCTAGTTAAAAATAAGATACCAGTAATGGGTCATATAGGTATAACACCGCAAACAATAAAAGGAAAATTTAAATCAGTAGGTAAAACCGAAAAAGAAAGAAAAAAACTCTTTAAAGATGCTAAAGCATTAGAGGATAGTGGTGCGTTTGGTATAGTTTTAGAATGTACCTATAGCGATATTTCAAAAAAAATTTCTAAATTATTAAAAATTCCAACTATAGGTATAGGAGCTTCAGTTCACTGTGATGGACAGGTTTTAGTTACAGACGATATTTTAGGTTTAACTGATGCCAAAATTAAGTTTGTCAAAAAATACGTAAATATTAAAAAAATTATAAATCTGGCAGTATCAAAATTTAAATCTGAAGTTAAATCGAAAAAATATCCTACAAAAAAATATTCTTATTAAAAATATTTTTTAAAATTTTCGTTTATTGATAGTATCTCTAAATCTACTAGTCCACCAATAACTAGTTGAAGGGCAACTAGCAAAATAAAACCTAAACCAACATACGCAATCCACAAATGTTTTTGAATATAATTAGCGAGAACAGTAGCAAGAGCTCCAGTTAGAATTACAGATAAAACTAATCCAAATATCATAAAGCCAAAATGTCCTTTTGAAGCACCAACTACACCTATAACATTATCAAAACTAATTGTTATATCTGCAAACAGAACTTTATAAACACTTTGTATATAAGACGGTTCCTTTGATTTCTTTGTTGGTGATTTTATTTTTTTAATTTCAAATAAATCTTTTTTAAGATCATAAACAATCCAAATCAACAATAAACCACCAAGAATCTTTATAAAATAAAATTTGAATAAGTATGTGGCAAATAATGCGAATATTACTTTAAAAACTAAAGCCCCGGCAACACCCCAAAGTATTATTTGCCGTCTGTTTTTAGGTACAAAATTTGCCGCAATTAATCCAATTATTATTGCATTATCTGCAGCCAAAATTATATCAATAAAGATAATTTGTGTTAGTATGACAAGTTCTTCAATCAAAGTACTTCATATTATTAAAAAAAAAATTTATTTTCAATCTTTAGAATTAAAATTATTTAATATTTAGAAACTTTTTTTCCTTCTATTATTTCTTTAAGTTGATTATATTCTTTACAGTTACAACTCTCTAAAATATTTAATTGCTCTATTGCTTTATCTTTTCTGTTTGTATTCAAGTAAAGTTCACCGAGATATTGGTTAATTCTTTTATGATTTGGCTTAATTTTTAAACCAGATAAATAATATTTTTCAGCCTCAATAAAATTACCTAGTTTTCTACTTGTAAAACCCAAGTAATTAAGCGTATCTGCGTTATTTGGCTTTTCTTTATTTGACTCCAAAAATAACTTAAAGGCCCTCTCGTATTTCTTTTCTGCTTTAATTAAATTTTTTTCTGCCTTTGTTTTATTACCTTTTTTTAAAAATTTATCTGCCTTCTTCTCCCAATGCTTGCCAGACAAAACTAGTTTGTGACCTTTATCATATTTTGAAACTTTGCTTTCACCGCCGCTTCCTCCGCTAGAATCGCCCCCAGCAGAATAGGCTGATACAGTTGAAAGAAAAAAAGTGAGTATATAGATACTTATTTTTTTAAACATAGTTACAATATAGGAATTAATTTTTTTTAAACAACTGTCATATTAATTAGGGGACAATTTTACACCTCTATTCACCTAATTTATAAGCATTCTTAAATTTTCATATTCTTTGCATCCACAATTTTTAAGAGAACTAAGAATTTTTTTTGTATCACTAATTCTATTTTGATTTTTGTAAAAAACTCCAAGATTATATTTAATACTATTATGCTGATCATCTAACTCTAATCCCAAAAGATAGTAAACTTCAGCATTCTCATCAAATCCTAATTTTGCGCTACATAAACCTAAATAATTCAAAATATCTGGATTCGCAGGATCTTCTGCATTTGCTTCTAAAAAATAATTTAAAGCTTTTTCAAACTTTATTTTAGCTTTTTTAAATTTCCCTTTTTTTTCAGTTTTAATCGCTCTTTCTAATTCTTTAAACCCTAGTTTGTAAGGTCCTGCAGGAGGAGGACCTTCTCTTTCTAAATTCTCTTGTTGCCCTCCATAGGCATAGCTTTTAAAGAATAATAAGATTGAAAAAGTAAATAATGATATGAATTTTAAATATTTCACAAAGTAAATTTTTTCATTTTATTGAGAGCTTTTAAATTTAATTTATTCCTTTCAAGCTCCTCTTTAATTACTTTTGCTGTATTTAAAGAACTTTCATTATCACCGTGGATACATACAGAGTCTATCTCACAAGGAATTTGTTTACCTGAATAACAATTAATAGATTGGTTTTTGACCATAGATAAAACATGTTTTTTAGCTACATTGGGATCTGTTATTAATGCATTTGGTTTAGACCTAGATACCAAATTACCATCATCTTCGTAATTTCGATCGGCAAAAATCTCACAAGCTATTTTCATGTTTAATTTTTTTGCTGCTATCTCCATTTTGGAACCTGTAGGAACAAGATAAATTAATTCTTTGTTTAGTTTATAAATTACATTTGCAAGTATAGTTGCTAAATCAATATCTTCACAAGCCATATTATTTAAAGCACCATGTGGCTTCATATGAGTTACATTTTCATCATGCTTTTCAGCAATACTTTGAAGAGTTTCATATTGATCTTTAATTAGTTTTTCAATTTCGTTTCTAGAAAGATTAAGTCTTTTTCTACCAAAATGTTCAGGATCATTAAAAGATGGATGTGCACCAATACTTACTGCATTTTCCTTTGAAATTAAAATAGTGCTATTCATTGTTTCATGATCGCCAGCATGATAGCCGCATGCTATGTTCGCTGAATTAACAATTTCTAATAATTTTGGATCATTGATGTTTGAGTGAAGTTTGGATTTTTCTCCTAAATCACAATTAATATTAATTTCCATAGTATTTATTGATAAAGTATAACATGTCATGATTAAAAATATATCAAATCTTGGTGACTCAGCATTATATTGTGATTTTGGAAATGATGTCGATCAGAAAACAAACTTTAAAGTAATAAAATATTTTGAAAATATTAAGAAACAAAATATAGAAGGAATAACTAATTTAACTCCCTCTTATAATAAACTTATAATTTCATTTGACTTAAATATAGTAAATTTCACAGAACTTAAAAAAAAAATTGAAGATATCAAAATTTCTGAAAATAACATCAAGGAGAATCAAAAAATTATCAAAATACCGACCTGTTGTGATGATGAATTTGCTCTAGATATAGAAAGGCTTTCATCAAAATTAAATTTAACAAAGAAAGAAATTTTAGAAAAATATTTTAATAAAGAATATTTTTGTTATATGACTGGATTTATTGCTGGAATGCCTTTTTTGGGTGATATTGACAAAAAAATTAGACTTGAAAGACTTGAAACACCAAGAGTTAAAGTTCCAAAAGGTGCTGTGGGTATTACAGAACAATTTGCAAATATTTACACTTTTGAAAGTCCTGGTGGATGGAATATTTTAGGGAGCACTCCAACAAAAATCTTTAATCAAGCAAACGAGAAACACCCAACTTTAATTTGTCCTGGTGATAAAGTTTTATTTTACGAAATTAACAAAAAAGAATACTTCAAAATCAATGAAAATAAATAAAATTACAGTTTTAAGAGAAGGAGTAAATTCAACCTTCCAAGATTTAGGAAGGGGTAACCTTTACCATATTGGCTTACCATTTAGTGGCGCGATGGATAAAAGAAATTATTTAATTGCGAATAAACTAGTTGGAAATAAACATAACGAAGCAGTTATAGAATTTGCATATCAAGGACCACTTATAAAAATCGAGGATGGTAATATAAATTTTGCTATTTCAGGTGATGTTAAATTTAATTTAAAAAAAAATGGTAAATTAATAACTGGTGATTGTTATAAAAATTATAATTTATCCAAAAATGATGAAATAGATATTATATCAACTAATAATTCTGTTTATGGATATTTTGCTGTTAGTGGTGGTTTCGAATTAAAAAAAAATTTTGGAAGTTTTTCTACTCATGTAAGATCAAATGTTGGTGCAAATGATGGACACAAAATATCAAAAAATGAAAATTTTTTTATTAAAGATTTTGAGAATAAAAATATAAATAAAAATTTAAAATATACCAATTCAAAAATTGAATATATAAGGATATTAAAAGGAACTAATTTCGATTTTTTTTTGGAAAAATCAATTAAAGAACTTACTTCCAAAGAATTTTTAGTCTCCAAGCTCTCTGACCGTATGGGCATGAGGCTTCAAGGTCCTAAAATTAAAAACTTGAAAGAGACAAATATTAGGTCAGAAGGTATTATTAAAGGAGTAATTCAAGTCCCAGCAGACGGTAATCCAATTATAATGTTGTCAGACCATGGAACTATTGGTGGATATCCAAAAATTGCTGTAGTTATAAGCGCTGATTATGATAGGTTAATTCAGATACCTTCAGGGAAAAAAATAAAATTTAAATTAATTGAATTAAAAGAAGCTGAAAAACTCTACAAATTATATCAAATGGAAACAGAAAATCTTTTAAACCAAATCTAATGAATATAATATCTAAATTGCCTGGTCCGCTTTTAGTTTTTTTTGGAGCTTTAAGTTTAAGTTTTGGAGGACTTATTGTAAAATCATTTCAAGGTGCAAATTTATGGCAAATTTTATTTTGGAGATCAATTTTCTTTATATTAGTTGTAAGTATTTTTTTAATACTGACATATAGAAAAAAAGTTTTTACTGCTTTTCTTAGCTCTGGAATACCTGGACTGGTTGGTGGATTAATATTATCTACTGGTTTTTGTGGATATGTTTTTGCGATGTATAACACTTCTGTTGCAAACACAAATTTTATAATTCAAACTCAAACAATATTTTTAGCAATATTTGGATATTTATTTTTAAAAGAAAAAGTTTCAAAATTAACTTTAGTTTCAATTATTTTAGCAATTTCAGGGATAATTTTAATGGTTGGTACTTCTTTATCTCCAGGCCAAATGACAGGTAATATTGCAGCTTTCATAATGCCTATATCATTTGCAATTTTAATTTTAATCGTTAGAAAATATCCGAATGTAGATATGGTGCCATTACAACTAATTGCAGGTATACTTGCAATGTTAGTTGGTTATTTAGTTGCTGGAAAAATTATAATTTCTTCTTATGAAATTTTTCTAGGATTTCTAGCGGGATTTTTTCAATTAGGTTTTGGTTTTATTTTAATTACTATTGGAGCAAGACGAACTCCATCAGCATTGGTGGGAATCATAATGTTAACTGAAGCGGTTTTAGGGCCTTTGTGGGCATGGATTTTCATTAATGAGCAACCTCCTTTAATGGTTCTTATTGGAGGGTGTGTTGTAATTATAGCCGTTCTGCTTCAATTTTTACCACTTTTAAAAAAAAATAAGGCTTCATTGCAATCTTAAAAGGCTATCATTTTACTAAATTTATGTTATAAGAACTTTACGGGAGAGACCACATAATGTGGCGCCGAAGGAGCAACCACCCCGGAAACTCTCAGGCAAAAGGACCGTAAATATTAACTCTGGAAAGAGAAAAATTCTCGCCGAAGGAGCAAATCTCTCAGGCACATAGACAGAGGGGGCAAAGAGTTAATATTTTATGAAAAAAACACCTCTGTACAATCTTCATCAAAAATATGGAGCTAAGTTTGTGCAATTTGCTGGCTATGAAATGCCAATTCAATATGAAAGTGGCATTGTTAGAGAACATATAACCACTAGAAATAATTCAGGAATATTTGACGTATCACACATGGGTCAATTATTTCTAAAAGGCGGAAATGAATTAACCAATGATTTACAAAAAATATTCCCAATTGATTTAGCAAAAATTTCAATAAATCAAAGCAAGTATTCCTTTTTGATGAAAGAGAATGGTGGAATATATGATGATCTTATTATTACGAAATTAAAAGATGGGTACATGATAATATTAAACGCTGCTTGTAAAGAGGCGGATTTAAATATTTTAAAAAAGAAAATTGGTGATAAATATCAAATTAATTTATCAGATAATTTATCTTTAATAGCAATACAGGGACCTAAAGCAAAAGACGTTTTAGAGTCAATTGTTCCAGGTGTAATTAAACTTAAATTTATGAATGGTAATCAATTTAAGTTCAAAGACCTAGACATCTATATCACCAGATCTGGCTATACTGGCGAAGATGGTTTTGAAATTTCGATTAATAATAAAATTGTGGAAAGTTTTGTAGAAAAACTTATTGAAAAAGGTTCTACAATGATTGGCTTAGGAGCTAGAGATACCTTAAGACTAGAGGCTGGACTTTGTTTATATGGTCATGATTTAGATGAGAATACTAGTCCGATTGAGGCAAATCTAAAATGGGCAATTTCAAAAAGCAAAATTAACGAAAAGTTTCCAGGTTCAGAATTTATTAAGAAACAATATAACGAAGGTGTTTCAAAACTTAGAGTTGGAATAAAACCTGAAACAAAAGTGATAGCAAGAGAGTCTACAAAAATATTTGATGAAAAAAATAATGAAATTGGAAAAGTAACTAGTGGAACTTTTGGACCAAGCGTAAATGGTCCTATAGCAATGGGATACATTCATAACGATTATTCAAAAAAAAATACAAAAATCTTTTTAGAAGTAAGAGGAAAAAGGGTACCAGCAAGTATTTGTGAAATGCCTTTTTATAAAAAAAACTATGTTAGAGAAGGAGGAGACAATGTCAGAAATTAAATTTTCAAAAGAACATGAATGGATAACTGTTGATGGTGAGGTAGCAACTATTGGTATAACCAAACACGCAACAGAGCTTTTAGGGGATATTGTTTTTGCTGAATTGCCAGAGAAAGGTTCTAATGTAAATAAGGATGCTACGGCAGGCGTAGTTGAGTCGACTAAAGCTGCAAGTGATGTTTACACACCTATTTCTGGTGAAGTTGTTGATACAAATCAATCAATCGTAGATGATCCATCTAAAATTAATTCTGATCCTGAAGGTGATGGATGGTTTTTTAAACTTAAAATTAAAGATCCAGCTGAAATGAATACTTTAATGAATAGAGATGAATACGATAAATTTGCAAAGGAGAGTGCTAGTTAATGTTACATAATTCTGAAAAAGATTTTATTAAAAGACATATTGGACCATCTAAGAAAGATGAAAAAGATATGTTAGGACAGCTTGGTTATCAAAATATAAATGAATTAATTAGTCAAACTGTACCAGAAAAAATATTGTTTAAAGGAGAATTAAATATTGGTGAACCTAACTCTGAATATGAGGCACTAAGAATATTAAAAGGTTTATCTAGAAAAAATCAAATATACTCAAATTTTATTGGTATGGGTTATTACGGAACATATACCCCAAACGTAATTATAAGAAATATATTGGAAAATCCTGGCTGGTATACTTCGTACACTCCTTATCAACCTGAAGTCGCTCAAGGAAGATTGGAAATGTTGCTAAACTTTCAACAAATGATAATTGATTTTACTGGAATGGATATTGCAAATGCATCTTTGTTAGATGAGGGGACAGCAGCTGCTGAAGCTATGGGTCTCAGTCACAGACTTAATAAAAAAGATAGTGATCTTGTTTTTATTTCTAAAGATTGCCACCCTCAGACCATAGAGGTAGTAAAAACAAGAGCAGAACCTTTGGGGCTTAAAGTTTTAATTGGAGATGATGAAGAGCTAAACAATATAAAAAATGATATTGTATGTGGAATTCTTCAATATCCTGGAACTTTGGGTGATATAAAAGATCCAAGTGAAAATATTAGTAAAATTAGAAAAAAAAATGGAAAAGCTATACTTGCTTGTGATTTATTATCTTTAGCAAAATTAAAAACGCCAGGAGAATTAGGCGCAGACATTGCTATAGGTAGTTCACAAAGATTTGGAATCCCTTTAGGTTATGGAGGTCCACATGCAGCATTTTTTGCGACTAAAGATGAATTTAAGAGATCCATGCCAGGAAGAATTATTGGTGTTTCTGTAGATAGACATGGAAATAAAGCTTATAGACTTGCACTACAAACTAGAGAACAACATATAAGAAGAGATAAAGCGACGAGTAATATTTGTACTGCTCAAGCTCTGCTTGCAATTGTTTCAGCAGCTTATGCAATATATCATGGACCTAAAGGAATTAGGACGATTTCAGAAAGAGTTTCTCAACTCGCCAAAAATTTTGCTGATAAACTAAAACAGTCAGGTTATGAAATTTATTCAGACAATTTCTTTGATACTGTAACGGTGTTAACAAAAGATAAAACCGATCAAATATTTCAAAATGCTTTATCTCAAAAAGTGAATATCAGAAAAGTAAATCCTGAAATGTTATCAGTATCTTTTGATGAAAAGAAAAATGTTTACAGAGCAAATCAACTTTTAAAAATATTTAATTGTGCTGAAGCTATAAAAGAAAATCCAACAGAAAGCTTACCTAATCTTCCAAAAAATTTACTTAGAACTTCTAATTATTTAGAACACAAAGTATTTAATAGTTATCACTCAGAAACAGAAATGATTAGGTATTTAAAAAGACTTGAGGACAAAGACATAGCTCTTAATCGAACAATGATTGCGTTGGGTTCTTGTACAATGAAACTAAATGCTGTTGCAGAAATGATACCTATTAGTTGGAGAGAATTTTCAGAACCACATCCTTTCGCTCCAATAGAGCAAATGGAAGGCTTTAGAACTTTATTCACTGATTTGAAAAATTGGTTGAGATCAGTTACTGGATTTTCTGGAGTTTCTTTGCAACCAAATGCAGGAGCCCAAGGGGAATATGCTGGTCTTATGGTAATTAGAAAATATCATATGGAGAGAGGTGAAAAAAATAGAAATGTATGCTTAATCCCAAGTTCAGCACATGGTACAAATCCTGCAAGTGCTCAAATGGCAGGAATGAAAGTTGTCGTTGTTAATTGTGATAAAGATGGAAATGTCGACTATGAAGATCTTAAAAAGAAAACCGAACAGAATTCAGAAAATCTTGGTGCTTTAATGGTCACTTATCCGTCAACGCATGGAGTTTTTGAAGAAAGAATATCTGACATATGCGAATTAATTCATAAGCATGGAGGGCAAGTTTATATGGATGGAGCAAACCTTAACGCTTTAGTTGGAATTGCTAAACCCGGTAACTTTGGACCTGATGTTTGTCATATAAACTTACATAAAACATTCTGTATTCCACATGGTGGTGGTGGTCCAGGTATGGGACCAATAGCATGTAAAAGACATTTGGAAATATATTTGCCAACACATCCAGTAATAAAAGATTGTGGTCCAGCTACAGGTATCGGGCCCATATCTGCAGCCCCATGGGGAAGTTCAAGTATTTTATCAATTTCATGGATGTATATTAAAATGATGGGTTCAGAAGGTCTTAAGCTTGCATCTCAAATAGCAATTTTAAACGCTAATTATATAGCTCACAAATTAAAAGATCACTATCCAATATTATATAAAGGCGCAAATGGAAATGTAGCTCACGAGTGTATTATTGATATTAGATCTATAAAAAATGACACAGGAATAACCGAGGAAGATATAGCTAAGAGATTAATAGATTTTGGTTTTCATGCTCCAACAATGTCTTGGCCAGTGCCAGGAACAATGATGATTGAACCGACCGAAAGTGAAAGTTTAAATGAAATTGATAGATTTTGTGACACTTTAATTAAAATTAAAAAAGAAATTGATAAAATAAAAAATGGAGAATTTGATAAGATTGATAATCCTATTAAAAATGCTCCACATACTGATCTAGAATTAGCATCGAATGAATGGAAACATAAATATTCTAGAGAAGATGCAGCATATCCATCAAAATTTTTAAAATCTAATAAGTTTTGGCCACCAGTTTCTAGAGTAGATAATGTATATGGTGACAAAAATCTTTTTTGTACTTGTCCAAGTATGGATGAATTCAAAGAAGATGCAGCTTAAAGGTTAATGAAAATTGCAGTAATTGGTTCAGGTATTTCTGGCTTAAGCTCTGCATATTTTTTATCAAAAAAACACAAAGTCGATTTATTTGAAAAAGATGATCACTTCGGTGGACATGCACATACTATTGACATTAATTATGACAAAGATGACAAAAAAAAATTGCCAATTGATATTGGATTTATTGTTTTTAATTATAAAACGTACCCAAATCTCATAAATTTTTTTAGTGAAAATAATATTGAAATAGAAAAAAGCAACATGAGCTTTTCTGTTTCGGTAAAAGGTAAAAATATTGAATATTGCGGAAAGGGACTAAATGGTATTTTTATTAATCGCAAGAATATTTTTAATCTTAAGTTTTTAAAGATGTTCTTTGAAATAATAAAATTTTATAATCAATGTGATAAGCTCAATGAATTGAATGATGAACTAACTTTAAACAGTTTTCTTAAAAATAAAAGATTATCTCAATATTTTATTAACTATCATATTTTACCTATGGTTTCAGCTATTTGGTCTATGCCGCCTTATGAGGCAGGTCAAATGCCTTTAAAATTTTTTATAAAATTTTTCCAAAATCATGGACTTTTTAAATTTAAAGAAAGACCTCAATGGTACACAGTCAAAAATAGAAGCAGAACTTATGTAAATAAAATTTTAGAAAAAATCAGTGGTGAGTATTTTAAAAATTATAATATTAATAAAGTAGAAAGAAAAATAAATGGAGTGAGAGTATTTTATGGAGATGACAATGAATTTTTCGATTACGACAAAGTTGTCTTTGCAACGCATGCGGATCAAACTATTTCTATAATTAAAAATCCCACTGACGAAGAAAAAAATTTACTGACTAAATTTAATTATAAAAAAAATGTTGCATTAATTCATACCGATGAAAAAGTGATGCCATTAAATAAAAAAGCATGGTCATCTTGGAACTCTTCAATTAATTCAAGCAATTTGAAAGAAAGTTCTATTACTTATTGGTTAAATTTATTACAGAATTTAAATATTAAAAAAAACATATTTTTAACGCTTAATCCTTTTTTTCAAGTTGATAAAGATAAAATAATTAAAAAAATCGAATTTACTCATCCTTATTACAACCAGGAAGCTTTGAGTTTTCAAAAAAATTTAAGTAATATTCAAAATAAAAAAAATATTTTGTTTTGCGGAAGTTATTTCGGTTATGGTTTTCATGAAGATGGAATAAAATCATCAATTGATATGCTTAATTTTTTAGATGATTGAAGAGTCTTATATTTATAATGGCAGGGTAATTCATAAAAGATTTAAACCAAAAGAACATACTTTTAGTTACAAAGTATTTTCTTTATTTTTGGATTTAGATGAGATCAACAAAATCGATAAGGAAATACCTTTTTTCTCATATAATAAGTTTAATCTAATAAGTTTCCATGACAAAGATCACGGTGATAGGAATAATAATTCTTTAAAAGAATGGGTAATAAGAAATTTAAAAAACATAGATATTAACGAGAAAAATATTAAAATTAAAATTCTATGCTATCCAAGAATTTTTGGATATGTTTTTAATCCACTAAGCATATTTTTTGTTTATAATTCAAAATCGTCACTTATAGCAATACTTTATGAAGTAAAAAATACATTTGGGGAACAACACACATATGTATTTAAAACAAATCAAGAAGCAAAAAGCATCAAAAATGATTGTATAAAAAAGTTTTATGTTTCTCCATTCATGGATTTAGATTCAAAGTATTTTTTTAGAATTGCGAATCCTAGTGAGAAATTATCTGTGATAATTGATCAAATAGATAAAGATGGAAAATTACTATTCGCATCTCAAGATGGTAGAAGAACAAACCTTAATACTAAAAACCTTATATTTTCGTATTTAAAACACCCTTTAATGACATTTAAAATAATATCAGCGATACATTTTGAGGCATTAAGGTTATGGCTAAAAGGAATTAAGCTTGTTCCTAAAAAAATAAAAATTAAAAATAATATAAGTATTGAAAAAAAATGAAATTAGTCTCTGTTGCAGATAGAATAGTATTTTCATCTATTAAGAATTTTGAATATGGGCAAATAAATTTAAAAAATTACGATGGCAAAAAATATAAATTGGGAAACGAAAACGCACCTCTAAAAGCAAATTTAATAATAAATAAACCTGGATTAACATTAAATATTCTAAATAAAGGTAGTATTGGTTTAGCTGAATCTTATATGCGTGGAGAATTTGAAACTGATAACTTGACAAATCTAATAGAAATTACTGCTAAAAATATCAAAAAGGTGCATAAATTTTCTGGAGTTTTAGATTTACCATTAATAAATTTTTTCAAATATTTATTTATTAAGAATACAAAAAAAAGAAGCAAAGAGAATATTTCTAAACATTATGATCTTGGAAACGAATTTTTTTCATTATGGTTAGATAAAACTTTAACTTACTCAAGTGCAATATTTGATAAAGATAAAACCGATCTAGAGGCGGCACAAATTAATAAATATAAAAAGCTATCATTTTTAGTTAAACCTAAAACTGGTGATAGGATGTTAGAGATTGGATGTGGTTGGGGAGGTTTTGCAGAGTATGTGGGAAAAAATTATGACATAAAGTTAGATTGCATTACGATATCTCAAAAACAGTATGAGTATGCAAAGGAAAGAATATTTAAAAATGGATTAAATGAAAAAGTAAATATAAAGATGCAAGATTATCGTGATGTAAATAACAAATATAATTCAATAGCCTCTATAGAAATGATAGAAGCGGTAGGTCAAAATTATTTAAAAAGTTTTTTTAACAAAATAAAACAAAACCTGGTTCCTAACGGTAGTGCTGCAATACAAGCGATCACAATCGATGATAGTCTATACAACAGATATAAAACTAAACAAGATTTTATTCAAAAATATATTTTTCCAGGAGGATTTTTACCTTGTAAAAATAGTTTAATAAAATATGCAAACGAAACAAATTTAAATTTCGATCAGTGTAATTCATACGGATTACATTATTCTAATACTTTAATGATGTGGAGGGATGAATTTTTAAAAAAATGGGAACATATTTCAAATCAGGGTTTTGATGTAACTTTTAAAAGAATGTGGAATTTCTATTTATCTTATTGTGAGGCCGGTTTTAAGTCAAAAAATATTGACCTAATACAATTCTCATTACAAAATAAATAATTTATGAAAAAAATTAAATTTTACAATAATTTTTTATTGCTAATCTTTTTTGTATTTATTACAAATTGTTCTGGTAATAGTGCAATGAAACCTGAAGACTTTAAAGATCAAAAACCTAGGCTAATAATTGAAGATTACTTAACTGGAAATGTTAAAGCATGGGGTATTCTTCAAAATAGATCAGGTAAAGTAACTCGTCAATTTTCTGCTGATTTAAATGGTAAATGGGATGGTAATCAACTTATTTTAGATGAAAAATTCAATTGGACTGATGGAGAAATCCAAACGCGACAATGGAAAATAAATAAAATTGATGACCATAATTACGAAGGAACAGCAAGTGATGTTGTTGGAAAAGCAAAAGGATATTCCTATGGTCCAGCATTTAAATTTGAATATGTTCTTCTTGTTCCTGTTAAAGGTAGAGAAATTAAAATTACTTTTGACGATTGGATTTTTAAGCAAGATGAAAGAGTTGCCATAAATAGAGCAACGATGACTAAATTTGGTTTTAAAGTAGCTGAACTAACAGTTTTATTTGTTAAAGATTAATTCAACAAATTCTTTTATTCATATATAAGATAGGAATATATGATTAAAAAAAATATATTATTTTTTTATCTTTTAGGTTTTCTATTTTCTCTAATTCTATTTATTTTCTTATTTCAGATAAATTTAGGAGTAAAAACTTTTTTTTACAAAGGTATTTTTATCACAATAATTATATTAATATTACAATTTATTTTTTTATTAAAAATAAGTAATTTTAGACAATTTATATTAAATAAGCTTCATATCTATATAGTGTGTTTAATAAGTTTTTGCTTTACTCTTACGTTGCACACACTAGTTCTTACCTCAATTGATAGAGCAATAAGTGTTTATTTTATTGGATTTATGAAAAACAATGAAAAAGGATTAAGTAAAGAGGAAATTAAAAATACATTTTACAAAAATTATTTTGAAAAAGATGATGCAATCGGAAGAAGAATTGAAGAACAATTGATAACAGGTAATATAGAGGAGAAAAATGAAATATTCTTTCTCACAAGCAGAGGTGAAAGTACTCACAAAATACTTTTTTTATTAAGCGAATTATTCAATATAAATAATAAGTATATTGACCCAGAATTTAATTTTAATTGAGTAGATATTTAATTTTTACTTTTTCGAAAAAGATGATTTACAGTTTCAAATGTCATTAAAAAACATGCGGGCGCAATGTATCTAGGTATTTGTAAAAGAAGCTGATCATAAAATTGATGCCCAATAAATATCGCTGTTATAAAATATATTAAGCCTACAAATAATACAAATATATAAGCAG
The DNA here is from genome assembly GCA_902560565.1 of uncultured Pelagibacteraceae bacterium. Classification (GTDB taxonomy): domain Bacteria; phylum Pseudomonadota; class Alphaproteobacteria; order Pelagibacterales; family Pelagibacteraceae; genus Pelagibacter. The sequence goes on from CACEMG010000008.1 coordinate 48,842, forward strand.
CTTCTAAAAAGTTTTTTGATAAACTCATTTTATTTGACTTATTTTTAAAAAACTTTTTAGAAAAATATATTGAAACAAAAATTAAGGTTATAAACATTTCTTTATTAAATAAAATTTTATTTAATATTTTCATATGACTACTAAAATCAGTTAATATAAGTGTTATATTATTTTGAGTAAGTAAGAATTCTAACAAATGTTTTTCAATTTCATAAAAAAATAATATATACTTATAATATGCAATTGGCAGCATACTTATGAAAATTAAAAAAAATATTTTATTATCCAAATTTTTGTAATTTGAATATATATAAACAATTAAAATAATAATTACGATAAGTGGTGAAATTGTTTTTAAATTTGAAAAAATCACTAAAGCAGATAATAAAAATAATTGTTTATATAAGCTTTTATTAATATTTGAGTTTAATTTTAAGTCTGGGTTAAATATTAAAGTAAAAATCAATACTAAATATAGTGACAAAACCGCATCACATTCCCCCATAATCATTTTTTTATCTAGTATAAAAAGGTATAAAAAACATATAATTAATTCTTGCTTTCTGCTTTTTGCTAAAGAAGAGAGAAAAATTAAAATTGGTAATGAAATTAAAAAAGGAGATAATTTTGGTAAAATTTCATTCCATTCGCCTAAAAGATTAGCTATTTGCGATGCATAATAACTTACAAAAATAGGGTAATCATTATTGAGTTTTCCATAATCATCTAACTGAGCAAGAACATTATTTTCAAAAAACATTCTTTTTCCATGAAACATCCAAACCGATCTAGCATCCCAAGCTGTCGTTGGGCTTGATAGTCCTATAAATAAAAAAATTAATATAATTGTTTTAGTAACAGTTAGTTCAGAAAAAAAATTATTAAATACTAAATAAAAAAGTGCAATTAAATATATAAGAAAAAAAAAACTGTGAAATAGGGCGTCTGGAAATAATAAGTTGAAACAATAAATTGCCACTATATATATCTGTGAATATAAAATAATATTATATTTATTTATTACATTCATAAAGGCTTACAGTTTTTAATTTTTTTTTAAAATTACAATTTAAATTAAAATAATTTAAATCAGATGATTTATTTAAAACAAAATAAAATTTTGATTTTTCACTAAATTTTATAGGGTATGTTACTTCAAATATTCTTTGCTCATTTGAGTTTACTAAAAGATTTTCTTCTAAATTATAATCTTTTATATTAATTTCTTTTATTAAATCATTTATATGTAAAGCATATTTTCTATTAGAGAATATTGATTCATTTAATCCAGCATCCTTTTTAAAAAAAGTATTTATTAGATTTAAATCAAAAGACACTCTGTGAGCAATTAATATTAGTTGTAAAGCAAAGCTTAAAAAAAAGATTATTTTTATAATTTTCCAATTAAATTTAATCATTTTTATTTAATTTTTTTTATATATGTATAAAATTATATTTAACTCTATAATTTAAATATTACAAATTATATTATATTTTATGCAATTTTTTTATAATTGGATTGAACAACTCAGAATATATCACTGGAGTAAAAATATTGTAATTTTTTTGCCTTTAGTAGCTGTTCAAGAATATTCAATACAAAGCTTTTCAATTCTAATTTCTATTTTTTTGTTATTTTCATTCTTTGTTTCTGGAACCTATATTATTAATGATTTTTTTGATCTTAAAAGTGATAAGCTGCATAAAATTAAAAAATTAAGACCGTTAGCAAGTAAAAGAATTAATGTAAATAATGCAATTTTAGTATCTTTTTTTTTACTGAGCACATGTTTAGTCATTTGTTATTATAAATTTAGTTTAGATATTGTTTTGATCTTTCTACTATATTTAATTTTGAGC
>CACEMG010000009.1 GCA_902560565.1 uncultured Pelagibacteraceae bacterium
TTAAAAACCTCTATAATTGTTTTTTTTGAATTAAACGATGCTTTTCTTCCTGTTTTTGGATCAATTACCATCAATGTTATATTTTCTGCGACCTTGAAAGGTCTTGCGTCCTCTTTTTTAACAAATTTTTTAACAAATTCCTTAAATATTGGCATTGCAGTTCTTGCTCCCGTTTCCTTTTTTCCTAAAGATTTAGGGTTATCAAAACCAACATACACACCTATAATTAATTTTGAAGTGTAGCCAATAAACCATGTATCTGTATTTTCGTTAGTTGTGCCAGTTTTGCCAGCGATGTCCAAATTTAAGTCTCTAAGACCTTTTCCCGTACCTCTTTGAACGGCTCCCTCTAGCATTGAAGTTATTTGATAAGCAGTTTCAGGGGAAAAAATTTGCTCAAAATCATCTTTTATATAAGGATATTTATTACTCAAATACGAAATTTGTTCACATTGATCGCATTTTCTATTTTCATTATTTAAAATAGTTTGTCCCTCACCATCTTGGACCCTGTCAATTAGAATGGGTTTAACCAATTTTCCTCCATTTATAAAAGAGGAATAAGCAGAAGTTAACTTTAACAAAGTTGTTTCAGCTGAACCAAGTGAAATAGATAAAAGTTCACTTGGGTTTTCATAAATACCTAACTTTTTAGAAAAATTAATAATTTTTTTTAAACCTAAATCCTGAGCAATTCTAACTGTCATAAGGTTTCTTGATTTTTCAAGTCCTGTCCTCATCGTAGATAAGCCATAAAATTTTTTTCCATAGTTTTCAGGCTTCCATAATTTTAAATCATCACCTTGTTTTAAAACTAATGGAGCATCGAGCACTAACGATGATGGTTGATAATTATTTTCTAAGGCAAGCGCATAAATAAATGGTTTAAATGCAGACCCAGGTTGTCTGAGTGCTTGAGAAGCTCGATTAAACTCGCTTTGTAAAAAACTGAAACCTCCACTCATAGCTAAAACTCTTCCCGTATAAGGATCCATAACAACAATTGATCCATTAATCTCAGGCAATTGTTTTAATTTAAAAAGATTATTTTTATATTTTTTAACGTAAACTATATTTCCTTTATTTAATGGATAATTGCTTTTATTAACCCAATTTACATCTTTCTCTACAATATAGCCTGTATTTTTGTCGTGAGTTTCAATTTTAATTTTTTCATTGTTTGTATTTACTACAATAGCTAGTTTCCAATCTATTGAATTCTCTAATTTAAATTTCTCAAGGCCCTCTGACCAATTGTTTTTATATTTTTTTTTTGATAATGGTCCTCTCCACCCTTTTCGTCTATCGTAACTAATTAAACCTTGTCTTAGGGCATAAGTTGAAGCAGATTGAATTTTTAAGTTAAGTGGTGTCTTAATATTTAAACCATTTTTATAAACTCTTTCAAAACCAAATTTTTTGATAACGTCCTTTCTTATGTCTTCAACATAGTATCTAGCATCCTCTAAGTAAATTTTTTTTCTTTTTTTTAGTTTTATTGGTTCTTTGATAAATGAATTATATTGTGCTTCTGTAATAAAATTATTTTCAAATAAATTTTTAAGAACAAGATTCCTTCTAAATTTAGCAAGATCTTTGTTTTTAAAAGGATTGTATCTGCTTGGAGCTTTAGGTAAAGCAGCAAGTAAAGATGCTTCAACATAATCTAAATCAGTTATTGGTTTATCAAAATATCTCAGACTTGCAGCAGCAATACCATAAGATCCACTTCCTAAATATATTTCATTCAAGTAAAGTTCTAAAATACGCTCTTTGGTTAATGCTCTTTCGATTCTGAAGGCAAGTATTGCTTCTTTTATTTTTCTGTTAATACTGACTTCATTTGATAACAAAAAATTTTTAGCTACTTGTTGTGTAATTGTTGATGCACCCTCCAATCTTTTTGATGATAGAAGGTTTGAAATATTATTTTTAGTCGCTCTTAATACTCCTTTTGCATCGACACCTGGATGGTAAAAAAAATTTTTATCTTCTGCTGATAAAAAGGAATTTATAATTTTATTTGGTATTGAAGAATATGGTACAAAAATTCTTTTTTCTGAGGAAAAATCATTTACTAACTCGCCTTCGCCAGAATATACTTTGCTTGAAACAGGTGCTTTATAGCTCTTTAAAAATTTGTAGTCTGGCAGTTTATTTGAAAAAACCCATAATATTGATATTGTAAGAATTACGACTCCCATAAAACCCGCTGTAACTAGAATTAAAATTCTTTTGATCAAATTGTTCATTTATGTTTATTTATTTAATAAATTTGTTAATGTTATGGCAACAGAATTTATAAAATATTACAAATGAAAAAAATAATCAAAACATTATGGAAAAGAATTTATACATTGATGCATCGCATCCAAATGAAACTAGAGTTGTACTTAAATCTAATGGAAACATTGAAGATTACGAATACGAAAGTTTAAATAGTACATTAATCAAAAACAACATTTATCTTGGTAAGGTTAGTAGAGTCGAGCCCTCTCTTCAGGCTGCATTTATAGATTTTGGTAGAGAGAGGCATGGTTTTTTATCATTTAATGATATCCAGTCTGATTATTATCAAATACCACAGAGTGATTTAGATAAAATAAAACAAGAGGAAGAAAAAGCACGCGAAGAGTTAATAAAAGAAAGTGAAAAAGAAGAAGAAAAAAATATTTTAGATAATAAAATTGATATAGATAATTCTGTTGAAAAAAAAATAGACCAAGTTTCTTATACAGAAAAAAATAGTACTGAAAAAAAATATCCATTTAAAAGATATAAAATTCAAGAGGTAATTAAACCAAATCAAGTAATACTTGTTCAGGTCTTAAAAGATGAAAGAGGCATGAAAGGAGCAGCTTTAAGTACATTTATATCAATTGCTGGAAAATATATTGTTCTAATGCCAAATACTCCAAAAGGTGGGGGTATCTCCAGAAAAATTTTTAATTCCTCCGATAGAAAAAAAATTCGATCAATACTAAACCAAATTAAAATACCAAAAGAAATGGGTATTATTGTAAGAACAGCTGGATCAAATAAATCTAAAAACGAAATTGACAGAGATTTACAAAGTTTAATTAAAGTATGGGAGTCTATAAAAGAAAATGCTATGAATTCTATAGCTCCTTCAATTATTCACAAAGAAAGTGAAATTATCAAAAGAACACTGAGAGATATGTATGATGAAGATACACAAAATATAATTGTAGAAGGAAATGAAGGATATCAAAAAGCTAAAAATTTTATGAAATTAATAATGCCGAGTCATGTTAAGAAAATAAAAAAATACAGAGAAAAAGTTCCTTTATTTATTAAGGAAAAGATTGAATCTAAACTTAATGAGATTTTTGAAACAACAGTCAAACTCAATTCTGGAGGATATTTAGTTATTAATCCAACTGAAGCTTTGGTTTCTATTGATGTAAACTCTGGAAAATCAATCAAACAAAAAAACGTGGAAAGCACTGCTTTAGATACAAATTTAGAGGCAGCTGAGGAAATTGCTCGTCAAATAAAGATAAGAGATTTGTCTGGTTTAATAATTATAGATTTTATAGACATGATGAACTTTGGGAACAGAAGATTGATTGAAAGGAGATTAAAAGAAAAATGTAGGAATGATAGAGCGAGAATTCAAATTGGTAGAATTAGCAGTTTTGGCTTATTGGAAATGTCACGTCAAAGATTGAGGGAAAGTTCTGTGAAATGGCAAATATCTCTCACTAATGAAACATATGCTCTTAAAATTATAAAAAAATTAGAAATTGATGCAATTGAGAATAAAGCAAAAATTGTTGATTTAAATGTATGCGAACAAATTAATAATTATATTAAAGAAAATTTAATTGAGAATATAAAATTTATTGAAAAGAAAAATAAATTTAAAGTAAATATTTTAATTGATAACTCGATGGTTATTTCTGATTATAAAATAGAATATAAAAATAAAAGTAAAAAAATTCTTAGTACACTTGAAAATATTACTAGACTTGAAAAAGTAAAAGAGAAAATTACAAAAAATAATAAATTAGATAAAGTTAAAAAATTCAAGAAACGAAAATTTAAGAAAAAAAAATTTTTTAAAAAAAAAATTAAATAATTCCTTTATTTGAAGTAGATCTTCGTCCGTATGTAATTTGACCTATTCTTCCTGCTAAATAAGAGTAGCGACCGGCAATTACAGAAAATTTCATTGCTTCTGCCATTTGGAAAGGATTTTTTGCTTTAGCTATTGCAGTATTAATTAAAACACCATCACATCCTAATTCCATTGCCATAGATGCATCTGAGGCCTGTCCTAATCCTGCATCAATAATTACCGGTAATTTGGTTTGTGATCTTATTATCCTGATATTTATTTTATTTAAAATTCCAAGACCTGATCCTATAGGGGCTGCAAGAGGCATAATTGCAACTGCTCCTACGTTTTCAAGTCTTTTAGCCATTAAGGGATCATCATTGCAATAAACCATAACCTTAAAACCTTCTTTACTTAACACCTCAGTAGATTTTAGTGTCTCTATCATATCTGGAAAAAGTGTCTTTTTGTCACCAAGCACCTCTAACTTTACTAATTTCCATCCACCAATCTCTCTAGCTAATCTTAAAGTTCTTAATGCCTCTAAAGATGTAAAACAACCCGCTGTATTTGGCAAATATGTAATTTTTTTGGGATTTATATAATCCATTAGTATTGGTTTTCGTTTATCCTGTATATTAACTCTTCTAACAGCGACAGTTACTATGTCGGCTCCAGAAAGCTCAACACACTTAGCACATTCTTCAAAATTTCTATATTTACCTGTTCCTACAATGAGTCTAGATCCATATTTTTTATTTGAAATAATAAATGTATCTTTTTTTTTCATTTTATCCTCCGCCTATAAAGTGAACAATCTCAATTCTATCAAAGTTTTTAATCTTTATTTTTCTCAAGTTTTGCTTGTTTATAATTTTTTCATTTAATTCTATTGCAACTTTTTTTTCAGGAATTTTGTATTTATTAATCACGTCTTTTAAAGTCATTTTGGGCTTTATTATAAATTTCTTTCCATTTATTTTTATTTTTACTTTGTTTATTTTTTTCATAATATATAAATGATTAATGCCACATAGAATAATAATTATCAATGGACCAAATATTAATTTGTTGGGTGAAAGAGAAAAATCACAATATGGCGAATTGACTTTTGACAAATTAAAAGAAAAATGTTTACAAACAGCAAATATTAAAAAAATTGAAATTGAGTTTTATCAATCAAATATAGAAGGTGAAATTGTTACAAAAATTCAAGACTCAAGAAAAAAGTATGATGGTATTATTATAAATGCTGCTGGTTTCACGCATTCTTCTGTTTCAATACGTGATGCACTAGAAATATTTAAAAAACCTAAAATAGAATTGCATATTTCAAATATATACAAAAGAGAGGAATTTAGACATAAGTCGTTAATTAGTGATGTGGTAACAGGAATTATATGCGGTTTAGGAGTAAATGGTTATATTTTAGCCATAAATGCAATGCAAGAATTATTAGAGAATGGAAATAGATAAAAAAGTTATAAAAAAATTAATAGATGCGCTGGAAGATTTAAAAAAATCTTTAAGCAAAACTGGAGAGAAACTAGATCTGCCAGATGTAGAAAATAAAAGTGAAGTAAACGAAAATGAAAGTTATAAAGCGGTCAAAAGCCCAATAATTGGAACTGCTTATTTAGCTCCAGAACCTGGTGCTAAACCATTTGTTGAAAATGGTAAAAAAATTAAAAAGGGTGACACTGTCATGATAGTTGAGGCTATGAAAACAATGAATCATGTTCCATCAACTTGTGATGGGATAGTTAAAAAAATTTCAGTTGAAGATGGTCAACCTGTTGAATATGACCAGGTATTAATTCTCGTTGAATAATGTTTAAAAAAATTTTAATTGCAAATAGAGGGGAAATTGCAGTAAGAGTTATTCGTGCTTGTAAAGAATGGGGTATTTCAACTGTAGCAATCCATTCTGATGTTGATAGAGAAAGTATGCATGTTAAGTTAGCTGATGAAAGTGTTTGTGTTGGTCCACATCAACCTTCTAATAGTTATCTTAATATACCAGCAATTATGTCAGCAATCGAACTAACCGGCTCTGAAGCTGTTCATCCTGGTTATGGATTTTTGTCTGAAAATTTTAATTTTGCAAAAATTTTAGAGGAAAATAGTATAAAATTTATTGGACCCTCATCAAACTTAATTAGGATGATGGGCGATAAAATTCAAGCAAAAAAGATTGCAAAAGAAAACGGCTTACCTGTTATTGAAGGATCAGACGGTGGCGTATCAAACATCGATGAAGCAAAAGAAATTTGTAAAAAAATTGGATTTCCAATCTTAATAAAAGCTGCTGGAGGTGGAGGTGGGAAAGGAATGAAAATTGTAAATGATGAAAATAAATTTGAGGAACTATTTTTTGCAGCAAAATCAGAAGCAAAAAAATTTTTTGCAAATGACGAGGTTTATATAGAAAAATTCTTTGAAGACCCAAGACATATTGAGGTTCAAGTTTTATCAGGAAAAAATCATACAGTCCATTTGTATGAAAGAGATTGCTCAGTTCAAAGAAGACATCAAAAGTTAATTGAAGAAACTCCAAGTCCTGTTCTTAATACTGAAATAAGAAATGAATTATTTCAAAAAACTGTAAATATGGTTTCTAAAATAGGATATGAAGGTGCTGGAACTGTAGAATTTATTTATGAAAAAGGTAAATTTTATTTTTTAGAAATGAATACTAGAGTTCAAGTTGAGCATCCGGTTACCGAAATGGTTACAGGAATAGATATCATAAAAGAGCAAATTTGGATAGCATATACAGGGAATACTGCTTTAAAACAAAATGATATTTCTCCAAGAGGTCACGCTATAGAATGTAGAATTAATGCTGAAGATGCTAGTAAAAATTTTCAACCATCTCCTGGTATTATCACTATGTGTCATCAACCGTCTGGTTTTAGAACAAGAGTGGATGGAGGTATTTATCAAGGATATAAAGTAACTCCCTTTTACGATAGTATGATTTGCAAATTAATTTGTCATGGCAGAAATAGAGAAGAAGCAATTCAAAGAATGAACCGTTCCCTGGATGAGTTTGTTATTGAAGGTATTACAACCACAATAGACTTGCACAAGAAATTATTAAACCATAGAAAATTTTTAGAGTCTGATTTTAATGTAACTTGGTTAGATAAGGATAAGGTTATTTAGCCAAAACACTTAGTAAGCCACAAATCATAAACTGGATGATCAAAAGTATTAATTGAAGGACTTGAGGAGAAGGTCCACCCATTAAAAACAAACACCTCATCATTTCCAATATTTTTCAAATCTTTTACTTGTAAATATGCAATTATTTCAGGATTATCGTCAAATTCAGAATTTTTACACTTTAATGGTTTTATGGAAATATTTTTAAAAACTTTTTCTTCACCTATTTTAATATTAATTTTATAATTTTTTGAGCTTACTTTGTCTAAAACCTTTAATTCTATAAAATTACCCTCGTAAATTTTTTCATCCGATGATAAACCACTGCAAAAAACTATTAAAAAAATAATTAATAGTTTAACCCTTCCAAGAAGAATACTTTTTTTTAATTTCATCACTTTTTTTATGTGGGTGATAAGACTCAGATGTTCCTGTCTTATTTGGTGAATGTGGTTTTTGCCAATTATATTTTTTCACCTTTTTATTTATTTCCATTTTATTTTTTGTAAAGTGTATCCAAGAGAACCATTCATTTGAAATTTTTGATGCGTCAATTTCCCCTTTATAAATTACCCATCTTTTGTTTTTCTTTTTATCCTCATAATATTTATTACCGAATTCATCTTGTCCAACAAATTTACCATTTAAAAACGTATAAACCCGTGTGCCTAAAGTCTGTTGATTCCACCAAATGAATAATTGTTTAAAAATTGTCAACATTAAAAAATTTTTTTTTTCAATTTAAAATTGCAAAATTTAGATTAGACTAAATTTAAAATTTGTATATACATAATTATTCAACGACTCAAATATAAATTAATATTATGGCAAAATACTTAGTAGAAACTTATTATAACTGTAGTTTTAAAGTTACCCACTATCTTGATGAAGTAAACGAAAAAGAGCTAGCAAACTTAGAAAAAAGAGATGACGGAAAATTCCAGATAATAGATGTAAAGTTAGATAATAGAAAAACTAAAAATTTAGATAAAAATGGAATTAAAGATAATAATAAAGGAGAAATTAAGCATACTGATTTAATGTCTGATAAGTCCAAAAATCAGAATTCAGTAAAAAATAATGAGCAAAATTTATTTAACAAAATTCATGATAGCATAAATAAAAGATTTGGTATGCCGGATCGAAGAAAGGGATATATACAAAAAGCAACAATAGGAGATCATAAGGTTTATCTTCATACTGGTGAATATGAGGATGGAAAAATTGGTGAAATATTTATTGATACTAGTAAAGAAGGTGAGCTCGTGAAGGCATTAATGAATAATTTTGCAATAGCAATATCTTTAGGACTCCAATATGGCGTGCCACTTGATGAATTTGTAAGTGCTTATGTGGATACAAAATTCGAACCCTCTGGAAAGGTATATGGAAACGATAGAATACTGAGTGCTTCTTCTATTCTAGACTATATTTTTAGAGAACTTGCAATATCTTATTTGAACAGAGAAGATTTAGCTCATACTCCATCTATTGGATCAAATACTGATAAATCCAAAGATATACTGCAAGATAATGCCCAAGATGAACAGAATCAATTTTTGAAAATAGTAAAAGATATTACCAGCAAAGGTTTTGTTCGAAACAATTATCAAAAAAAACTTGTTGATTTGTCTGACATAAGAATTAATCTTAAGGGTAAAAAGTAAGCTATTTTTTTTTAATTGTTATACCTAATTCTTTTAACTGTTTTTCACTGATTTCAGAAGGTGCGTTCATCATTAGGTCTTGAGCGTTTTGGTTCATCGGAAATAGGGTTATTTCTCTTATATTTTTTTCATTTGCTAATAACATTACTATTCTATCTAATCCTGGAGCAATTCCTCCATGTGGAGGTGCACCATAACTCAATGCATTTATCATTCCACTAAATTTATCATCAACGTCACTTTTTTTGTAACCTGCGATGTCAAAAAGCTTATACATTAAATCAGGTTTATGATTTCTGATTGCCCCAGAAGAAAGTTCTATACCATTGCATACTACATCATATTGATAAGCTTTAATATTAAGTGGATTTTTGAAATCTATTTCTTTTTCTTCACCTTGAGGCATTGAAAAAGGGTTATGGCTAAATTTTATTTTTCCTGTATTTTTATCAATTTCATACATAGGATAGTCTACGATCCAACAAAAAGCGAAAGAATTTTTATCAATTAAACTTAATTCATTTGCAATTTTATCTCTAGCTAACGACATGAGTTGTAAAACATTAGCCTCTGACTCACAGGAAAAAAATATACTGTCTCCTATTTCTGCTCCTGTAATATTCATTATTTCTTTTAATGCATCTGAGGAAAAAAATTTTCCAACAGGTCCCTTTGCTTCTATATTTTTATTTTTTTCAAAAGTGAAATAGGCAAGTCCAGATGCTCCCTCAGATTTTGCCCATTTATCTAAATTATCAAAAAAGCTTCTTGGTTTATCTTTCGTATTTTTTGTTATTATTGATCTTACAATACATCCAGATTTTACAAGCTTTTTAAAAATTTCAAATTTAACATCATCTCTTTTAAATATAGATGTAAGATCGATTATTTGTAAAGGGTTTCTCAAATCAGGTTTATCAGTTCCATATTTAAGCATTGCTTCTTCATAGGGAATTCTTGGAAATTTTTCATATACAATTTTTTTACTAGAAAAATTTTTAAAAGTTTTACTTAAAAGATTTTCAACTACCATAAATACATCTTCTTGTTCAACAAATGACATTTCTAAATCGAGTTGGTAAAATTCTCCTGGGCTCCTATCTGCCCTTGCGTCCTCATCTCTAAAACATGGTGCTATTTGAAAATATTTATCAAATCCTGATATCATTATTAATTGTTTAAATTGTTGAGGCGCTTGAGGTAACGCATAAAATTTTCCAGGATTTAATCTGCTTGGAACAATAAAGTCCCTAGCACCCTCAGGACTTGATGAAGTTAAAATTGGAGTTTGGAACTCAACAAATCCATTTTTATTCATCTCATCTCTTATAAATGAAATTACTTTAGATCTTAAAAGAATATTTGAATGAATTTTTTTTCTCCTTAAGTCTAGAAATCTATATTTAAGTCTTATCTCCTCTGAATATTCTTGATCACTAAATACTGGTAAAGGAAGTTCTTTGCATATTCCCAATATTTCGAAAGACTTAATTATAATTTCGATTTCGCCTGTTTTTAAATCCTTGTTAATTGTTTCAGCAGTTCTTTTGCTTACAAGTCCATTTATTTTAATAACACTTTCTAACTGTATCTTCTCCAAATCTTTAAAAAAAGGTTTATCTTTTTCAACAATACATTGCGTTGTTCCAAAATTATCTCTTAAATCTAAAAAAAGTAAATTACCATGATCCCTTTTTTTATTGACCCATCCAGACAAAACAACATCTTCACCGCTGTTTTTAATTGATAATTCAGAACAATTATGAGTTCGATACTTAGTCAAATTATATTCCTAGCGCCTCTTTTATAGTTTTTTGATCAATAGATTTTTTTTTTTTTAAACTTATTTCATCAATCTTATATATAAATTCAAATATTTTACCATAAGACCTTGTTATTCTTTTTGAGGCAAATTCTAATAATTTAGCATTAATTTTTATTTGTTTGTCAGACAAATATTTTAACATTAATACTTTTATTAATTCATCATCAGGTTTTTCTATTTTTGCATCTAAACAATTTTTTGCTCTTGATGTTAGATCTTTAAGTTTAAATTTCATTTTATTAAAAGGTATTAAAGAATTAATTATCAAATATTTTGAACTCTGATCAATAAAGTTTATTAATTCAAATATTCTTTTTTCTTCCACATTTTCATCTAAATCTTCTAGTATAATATTTTGATGGTATCTAAGGTTTTTCTCAGGATTAGACTGCAGTTTTTTTTGATCTAAAACTATCCCTTTATTTTTTTTTATAAATATTTCTGATAAATGTGATTTACCACTATATTTTTCTCCATGTATATTTAGAATATTTTTTTCCCATTTAGGCCAGCTTTCCAATAAAGAGAATGCAAAAAAATTACTTTTGGAAACATAGAAATCTTCACTTTTGTAACTCCTATCGAATTGGAAATCTATAAGTTGTTGATCTCTACTCATCACTATATTTCACTTTCCAAATTTGTTCATTTGTTTCGATATTAAATTTGTGATTTTTTGCAATAGATAAAAATTGTTTGGGTGATCCGTTAAAAATTATTTTATAGTTTACGTCAGTATTATTAAAACTTTTAATTAAATATTTTGAAACAAGGTCTGTTGAGGATAAAAAATTCTGAAATTCTTCATTTATTTTGAAGTTTTTGGAACTAATGGATAAATTAATCGGTAGTTTAACTGATCTATTTATTCTATTAATATTTTTCCATTCGTCTTCATATATTAGCTTAATTTTATTTATTAAGTTTTCTATATTTTCTGATGATGAAATATTTTTTTCTAAGAATACTTTACTTTTTATTTTAAGCTTATCTTTAAATTTTATCTTCGAAAAAATTTTAAATTTATCACTTTCTTTATAAATCAAACAAATAATATATTCATTAAAATTATTTTTTTTAATGATTTCACTGAAATCATAGTTTTCTAAATTATTTATATTATCATTAAGTATTTTAACCAGATCAATGTCTTCAGGTAGCAATATGTAATCTATTAAGTGATAATTAGGCTTACTCGAGTTCCATTGGGAAAAAAAAGGATTTTGGTTAAAAACATTTACACTCTCTGACAGATTATCTACTAAAATTGGCAATAAAATAACTTTTTTCTTATTGGGTATTGATGGATAAATATTTTTTTTTTCAATAAATAAAAACGTATTTTGTTTATTAAAGGTAATTTCAAATGTTGCATTATAATTATTATCCACAAATTTTTCATCCTTAATATTAAATGAGTCAATAAGGTTTTTAATTTCACTGGCTTTATAGTTCTTTATTTTTGACATTTCTTCACTAGGTATTGTCATGATTACAAGTTTTTCAAATGCTTTAATAATTGCTTTGTCTATTACAGATTGTTTTTTAAAGTTTGAATTGAATGGTTCAGTTACTTTAATATCGTTAACTTTGAAGGTTGATGATTCAACTTTGGATATAGATAAAATTATAAATAGAAGTGAAAGAAAAAAAAATATATAAGATTTTTTTAAACAAAAAAAGTGTGTAATTAAAAACATAATTTATTTTAATGAAAAATAACAAATTTACATATCAAAAAAGTGGCGTAAATATACATGCAGCAGATAGGTTTGTTAATTTTATTGCAAGAAATACTGGTAAAAAAAAGCAAAAAAACAAGAACATTGGCGGATTTGGATCGATCTCTAGTATACCAAAATATATTAAAGATCCCAAAATAGTAGCAAGCACTGATGGCGTAGGGACAAAAATAGAGATTGCGAATATTCTTAACAAGTTTGATACAATAGGAATTGACCTTGTTGCTATGTGTGTAAATGATTTAATAGTTCAAGGTGCAAAGCCATTATTTTTCTTGGATTACATTTCAATTAATAAAATAAATTTGAAAAAATTAAAAAGTATCCTTAAAGGAATCAATAAAGGATGCAAAATTTCTGATTGTGATTTGGCGGGTGGTGAAACAGCTGAAATGCCAGGAACTTATTCAAAGAATAAATTTGATATTGCAGGTTTTGCAGTTGGAATTGTTGATAAAAAAAATATTTTAAATAAAAATAATATAAAAAAAAATGATTTAGTTTTAGCTATACCTTCATCTGGTGTTCATTCCAACGGATACTCGTTAATAAGATATATTCTGAAAAGAAAAAAAATAAATTTAAAAAAAAATAAATTTTTAAAAAATGAATTGATCAGACCAACAAAAATTTATGTAAAAGATGTTTTAAAGCTTTTAAAAATGAAATTAATTAAGTCTTGTGCAAATATTACAGGTGGTGGTCTACAGGATAATTTAAGTAGAGTTATCCCAAATGGTCTTACTGCAGAAATAAATTTATCCAAAATTAAACCAAACAAGATTTTTAAATGGATTAAAGGTCAAAATGTAAATGACCATGAAATGCTTAAAACTTTTAATTGTGGTGTTGGATTCTGCTTAATTACTAAACCGACTAATATTGATCGAATAAAAAAAGTTTTTGCAAAACAGTTTGAACCTTACGTTATTGGTAAAATAACAGTTGGTAAAAAAAAAGTGAAACTGAATGAAAAGGTATCCTGGTAAAAAAATTAGTACAGCTGTATTTATATCTGGTAGAGGATCAAATCTAAAAAATCTTCTAAAATTTTCAAAAAAAAAAAATTCACCAATAAAAATAGAGCTTGTATTTTCAAATAATAAAAATGCAGTTGGTTTAAACTATGCAAAATTAAATAAAATAAATACTCTTTTTCTAAGCAGTAAAAAATTCGATGTCTTGGAAAAAAAACTTCTTAAAGTTTTGCAAAAGAAAAATATTAAATTTATTTGTCTTGCTGGCTTCATGAAAGTTTTAACAACTAATTTTATTACAAATTTTAAAGGTAAAATTATTAATATTCATCCATCTCTTTTACCTAAATACAAAGGACTAAACACTCATCAAAGAGTCCTAGAAAATAACGAAATTTATACAGGATGCACTGTTCACTTTGTGAGTGCAAAATTAGACTCGGGAAAAATTATTTTACAAAAAAAGATTAGAATATTGAAAAACGATAATATTAGAAGACTTAGTAATAGGGTTTTGTTAGAGGAACATAAATTATACCCAAAAGCTATAATGAAAATACTTGCTTAATTTTTGAAAAAAAAATCAATCTCTTTTTGTGCATTTTCAAGGCTATCAGAACCATGAACAGAATTTTTATCAATTGACTTTCCAAATAATTTTCTTAACGTACCTTCCTCTGCTTTACTAGGGTCAGTTGCTCCCATAAGATCTCTATTTGATTTTACTGCGTTTTCTTTCTCTAATATCATCACTATCACAGGGCCAGATGATAAATATTCACACAAATCGCTATAGAATGGTTTAGTTTCGTGTACTTTGTAGAATTGTTCTGCTTCAGATTTTTCTAATTTTAATTTTTTCTCATTTTTTATTTTAAAACCATTTTTTTGAAAAATAGTTTTAATTTCATTTTCTAAATTTCTTTCAACTGCATCAGGTTTAATAATAGATAGTGTTTGCTCTAGATCACTCATAATGATCCTCTATAAGTTTATTTAACAACCTAACACCATATCCAGTAGCACCTCCAGAATTTAAAGCACCTCCATATTTTGAAAAAGCCATACCAGCAATATCTAGATGCGCCCAAGGAGTTTTGTTTAAAATAAATCTCTGTAAAAATTGAGCTGCTGTAGTTGATCCTGCTCCTCCTACATAATTAATATTTTGCATATCTGCGTTTTTTGAGTTCATGAGTTTGTCAAAGTTTTCATGAAGCGGCATTCTCCATAATTTTTCATCTACTCTTTCTCCAGAATCAATTAATTGTTTTGAAAGTTTGTCATTATTTGAAAAAAGTCCTGCATATTCTGAACCCAATGAAACGATAATTGCGCCAGTCAATGTTGCTAAGTCAATTATAAATTTTGGTTTGAATTTTTTTTCAGTAAAAGTTAATGCATCAGCTAAAACCAATCTTCCCTCTGCGTCGGTATTTAAAACCTCAATTGTTTTTCCACTATAAGATTTTACAATATCTCCAGGTCTTTGTGCATTACCACTTACCATGTTCTCTACAAGACCTACAACACCAACTGCATTAATTTTTGCTTTTCTTAGAGCCAAAGTTTTCATTAAACCAACCACTGCGGCGGAACCAGCCATATCATATGTCATATCTTCCATGAATCTTGCTGGCTTCAAAGAGTAACCCCCTGTATCAAAACAAACACCTTTACCCACAAAAGCCAAAGGTTTATTTTTTGATCTATCACCATTCCATTCTATTGTAACCAAATAAGATCCCCTTACACTTCCTTGACCAACTCCAAGTAGTGCTCCCATACCTAATTTTTTAAGTTGCTTGTTATTATAAACTTTGATTTTAAGTCCAATTTTTTTTAATTTAAGTATTCTTTTTGTATATTCATCTGGATGTAGAATATTTCCGGGTTCTGAAACAAGATCTTTTGTGAAATTTGTACCTTCAAGCAAAGAATTAAATCTATTATTTTTATTTTTTTTGGGAATTTTTTTATTATAAATTATATTTATATTTATATTTGCAATTTGTTTCTTAGTTTTATATTTATTAAATTCATATGATTTTAATTGAATGCCGTGTAAAAATTCATCAATAAAATTTTTATTCTTATTCTGATTTTCATAAATATTTCCATCTAAAAAAGTTAGGTCTTTTAAAGAATTTGATTTGATAAAATTATAAAAGTCTGCACCTTTTTTTTCATTTGCGGTTGAATTTTGATTTTTATTTATCTTTATTAGGACTATTTTTTGATCCGGATTCAAATTGAAAGATATAAAATCTTTTTTAGTTGTCTTATTAGAATTTATTGTTTTATTTATTTGAGTTGAATTCTTATTTAACGCAATTTTTTTTAGACCATTTACAACAAACTCATCATTAGTAAACAATACGTAGTTTTTAATATTTTTATGGTTAATTCCCTTTTTGTGACTTATTTTTATTGACATTTTTTTATAATATGTACTTTAAGTTGTATTTAAACTATAAGTTTAATTTTTTGGATTTATATAAATATTTATTTAAGAATTTCAATGAAAAAAATTATATTTAATAAGTTAATTATTGACGTGACAAAATTTTTCTTTTTGTCATCTTTAAGCCTTTCATTAATAATCTTAGTGGTTCAAGCTGTAAATTTTTTAGATTATGTGTCTGAAGATGGACACGGAATTTACACATATTTTGGTATAACATTCCTTAATTTTCCAAAAATCTTCTCGAGGGTGATGCCATTCTGCATATTTATTACAGTATTTTATATAATAAATAAGTACGAGCTGAAGAATGAGTTGCTAATTTTTTGGAATATTGGCATTAAAAAAATTAAATTCATAAATACTTTAGTTTTTTTTTCTTTTGCTTTTTTGTCTCTGCAATTAATTCTTAATACAATAATTGTTCCAAAATCACTTGACCAAGCTAGAGAGTTTGTAAGAAAGTCAAATATCGAATTTTTTCCTAATTTAATAAAAGAGAAAAAATTTATTGATGCGGTCGAGTCACTAACAATTTTTGTTGAAAAAAAAAATAGAAACGGAGAACTAAAAAATATTTATCTAAAAGATAGTATAAATGAAAATCAATCTCAAATTATATATGCTAAAAAAGGTAAATTAGTTTTTAATGATCAAAAAAATCACTTGGAACTTTTTGATGGAAATTTTATTGATATAGATAAAAAAAAAATTACTACTTTTTCTTTTAAAAAAACAGAATTTGATCTTGCTAAATATAAAACTAAAACCACTATTTTTCCTAAAATACAGGAATTACCCACAAGGTTAATATTTCTTTGTTTATATAAATTAAATTTTAATTACCAATACAAACTTCAAAAATCATTTTTAGATTGTAATGAAAAAAATTATGGAAATATTATTGAGGAAGCTTTTAAGCGAGCTATAAAACCATTATTTATTCCGGTTATTGTTTTAATTTCATCACTAGTAATTTTATATAATAAAGACAATTTTTTTTATTCAAAATTTCAATATTTTTTATTTTTTTTAGTATTAACTATTATTATTATGTCAGAAATATCTTCCAGATATATAAGTGATTTGTATAGTACAATTTTTTTTTCTTTCCTTCCGCTAGTTTTATTTCTTTTAACTTATTTGTTTTTAATCGTTAAATTGAGAAAAAAAATATGATTAAAATTTATCAATCTTATCTAATTAGATCATATTGGATGATTTTATTTTTTGTTTCTCTTATTTTTTTTTCTCTTTCAATAATTTTAAATATATTTGAAGAAGTTTCTTTTTTCAAAGATATTAATGTAAATGCATTTTATCCTATTCTACTTACATTGCTAACGGCTCCGACAATTGTGTATGAAACATTTCCATTTATTTTTTTTATATCAACACAGTTTCTTTTTATAAGACTAATGGATAAGGAAGAGTTGGATATTTTTAAAAAAATAAGTTTAAGCAATATTAAGTTAATTGGAATTTTATCCATAAGCTCTTTTATTATTTCTCTTATACTAGTAACAATTTTTTATACTTTGGCATCCAATCTAAGATTTATGTATTTAGAAATGAAAAATAAATATTCTGGTGATAATAAATATTTGGCCATTGTTACTGAAAATGGACTGTGGATAAAAGATGAAATTGATGAATATGTTAATATTATTAACGCTGAAAAAATTGATGGCAAAGTTTTGAAGCAAGTAACGATAAACCAATTTTCAAAAGATTATAAAAACTTAAATAATATTGTTGCTGATGAAATAAATATTGAAAATAAAGAATGGCTTATAATGAAGGGTAGTTTTTCAAAAATAAATCAAGGTCTTAAATCTTTTGAAAATCTCACTTTTAAAAGTAACTTCGATGCTGAGCAAATAAATAAATTATTTTCGGACTTATCATCACTGAACATATTAGAGCTAAATAAGTTAAAAAAAGACTACTCCAATTTAGGATATTCACTCACAAATATTAATATACATATGCAAAAATTAATTGCATACCCAATATATCTTACTGTGATGACGATTTTTGCTTCAATAATAATGCTAAATATTAAAAGGAATAAATCAAAACTGTTCCATATAGTTCTTGGGGTATTATTGTCAGTATTAATTTATTATATAAACTATTTTTCAAGTTTGCTTGGACAAAACGAAAGAATGCCAGAGGTAATGTCTATATGGTTGCCATTAATAATTATTTCACTATTTTGTACAATTGGCTTGGTTAGAATAAATGAGAAATGAAAAAAATTAAATTTTTAATAGTTGTAACTTATATTTTTTTTACTTGTAATTTAAATTTATATGCTGATGAATTTAATTTTGAAGGCGAGGAAATCCAAATCTTAGATGAGGGAAATAGATTGGTATCAAAAAAAGGTGTTAAAGTAACAACTAATAATGGCCTAATTCTTGAAGGAGAAAATTTTGAGTATAATAAAACTAAATTAGAACTGGTGTTAAGCGATGAAGTGATAATAAATGATAAAAGGAAAAATATTATCATTAAAACAGATCAAATAAGATATTCAAAAAAAAAAGAAAAATTATTTACGTATAAATCTACAAATATTCAAATTAGTGACAAATATCTTGTTGAGTCTAGTGATATAATTTTTGATAGAAATATTGGACTTTTAAAATCTAATTCGGAAACTTCAATTATTGATAAATATAACAATGAAATTTTATCAGATGATTTTAATTATTTTTTAGATGATCAATTGATAAAAGCAAAAAATGTTTTGATAAAAGATAATCAAGAAAACATCACAATGCTAGAAAATTTAATTATAGATTTAAATCAAGATCAATTTTACGGAAAAGATATAAAAATTAATTTCAATAAAAATACTTTTGGAAATTTAGATAATGATCCTAGACTATACGGCAATACAGTTTCTTCAACAAAAAATAGATCTGTAATAACCAAGGGTGTTTTTACAACATGTAAAAAAAGAGATAAATGTCCTCCATGGAATTTAAGAGCAGACGAGATTGTTCATGATAAGAATAAAAAAATTATTAATTATAAAAACGCTTGGCTCCAAGTTTATGATAAACCTGTATTTTATTTTCCTAAATTTTTTCATCCTGATCCAACAGTTAAAAGACAATCAGGTTTTTTAATACCAAACCTAAAAGACTCTGGAAATACAGGAGCATCTTTATTAATTCCATATTTTAAAGTTTTGGCAGTAAATAAAGATTTAACCTTCAAACCAAGACTTTTTGCAAACAAAAATATTTTATTACAAAATGAATATAGACAGATAAATAAAAATTCAAATCATATAATGGATTTTGGATTGTTTACTTCAGAGCTTAATAACAAAAATGAAACTTCGAAATCACATTTTTTTTCTAACACTAATATAAATTTTGCAAATAATTTTTTTGAAAATGCAAATTTTGAGATTAATGTTGAACAAGTGTCAAATGATACTTACTTAAAAAAATATAAACCATCTTCCGAGTTAATAGACAACGAAAACTTAATGCATAATTTTTTCAGATTAGATGGATATAATGAAAATACTTCACTATTAATCGAAGTAGAGAGCTTTGAAGACCTGACAAAATCTACAAGTGACAGATATGAATATATTTACCCTAATATTGATTATTCAAAAGAATTTGTAACTGATAGTATTCCAGGATCATTTAATTTATCATCAAATTTTTATCAAAAACAATATGATACAAATAAATATACATCAAGTTTAGTTACAGATCTAATGTATAATTCAGAAACAAAGTTTAATGAAATGGGAATGCTAAAAGATTTTCAAATTCTTTTCAAAAATCCTAATACGATTAATAAAACTGGATCGAATAATGAAAGTGATACAGAGACAAAATTGTTAACAAAATTAATGTATTCCCTTAGTTATCCTCTTAAAAAAGAGGGGTTGTTATATGATAAATTATTGAAACCATCTTTATCTTTACGATTTAGCCCTAATAACACCAAAAATATGTCGGCTGCAGATAGAGTGGTGAATGTTAACAATATAAATTCATTTAATAGATTATCAATTACTAATGGGGTTGAGGGGGCTCAATCTTTGACGGCTGGTTTGGATTATGTATTGAGAAATAAGAATGGTAATGACAAAATATCAATGAATTTAGCTCAAGTTTACAGAGATAAAGAAAACCCAGATTTGCCTCTTAACAGTACCTTGAATAATAAATATTCTGACATCATTGGAAATGTAAAATTTAATTTGTTTGATAACTTAAGTTTTGAATATGATTTTATTGCAGATAATAATTTTAATAGACTTAACTACAATTTGATGAACACATCTTTGCAGGTAAATAATTTTGTTACTAGTTTTGAATATCTTGAAGAAAGAGGTGATATTGGAACTAAAAGCTATATTAAAAATCAGACCAAGTATGCATTTGATGATAATAACAGTTTAAGTTTTGCTACAAGAAGAAATAGAGAATTAGAAATGACTGAATTTTATAATTTAGTTTATCAATATGAAAATGATTGTTTGAAAGCTGCAATAGAATATAACAAAAACTTTTATAGTGATACTGACATAGATCCTGAGGAAGAGCTGTTATTTACATTAACTATTGTGCCTTTTTCAAAAATAAGTTCAACAAATGTAAATAAATAATGAAAATATTAAACTTAATGTTTTTCATTTTCGTCATTTTTATCTTTCCAAAATATTCTTATTTAAATGAAATCTCTATAATTTATACAGTCGACAATGTTCCAGTGACAAGCAACGAGATTGAAAACGAAATTTCTTATCTAAAAATAGTTAATAAAAATTTGAATAATCTCGAAGATGAGGCTTTGGTTGTTTATGCCTCAAAATCAATCTTGAAAGAAAAAATAAAAGAATTAGAGGTTTCTAAATTCTATAAATTTGGCATGAATGACAACATTGTTGAACAAAATGTAAATAGTTTAATATTTTCCAAAGGTTTTAATAACATGGATGACTTTAAAATAATACTTGCTGAGGGCGGGTTAAATATTGATTATCTTAAAAGAAAAGTTGAGATAGAACTTCTTTGGAATAATTTAATCTTTGAAAAATATATAAATAAACTTTCAATAGATAAAAAAAAAATTGAAAAGAATTTAAAATTAAAAATAGAAAATGAAAATAAACAAATTGAAGAATATAACTTATCTGAGATATTATTCGTTCCGGAATCAAGTGGATCAGAGAACGAAGAAATCAATAAAATTATTGAAAGTATAAAAGATATTGGTTTTGAAAACGCTGCAATTACTTATAGTTTATCAAATACAGCAGGTAGTGGAGGAAATATAGGTTGGTTAAAAGAAACACAGCTTTCTAAAAACATTCTCGAAAAAATAAAAGATCTAGATATTGGTCAAGTAAGCGAGGTCATAAATGCACCAACCGGAAAATTAATATTATATTTGAAGGATAAAAGAAAAGTAAAAGAAAAGATTTCTTTTGAAGAAGAATTAAAAAAGGTTTTAGCTTCAGAAAAAAATAAGCAGCTTAATCAATTTTCGGCAATATATTTTAAAAAAGTTGAATTAAATACAGCAATAAATGAAAAATAAACCTATAATTGTAGTAGCTGGTGAACCATATAGTATTTTTTTTGAGATATTTTTTAAGTCATTAAAAAAAAAATCAATTAGAAATATAAATAATCCTATAATATTGGTCGCATCCAAAAATTTACTCATTAAACAAATGAAAGCATTAAAATACAAATTTAATTTAAAAGAACTTAGTTTTAAAAATTTAAATTTAACAAAAATAAATAATAAAAAAATTAATATTTTTAACGTAAATTTTAATCATAATAAAACTTATGATAAAATAACTTCTAAATCTTCAAATTACATAAAAGAATGTTGTACTGTTGCTGTTAAATTATTAAACAAAACATCCTCAAAGGTACTGATTAATGGTCCGGTTTCAAAAAAACACTTTCTTAATAAAAATTTTCCTGGAATGACAGAATACTTTGCATCCTTAGTAGGGGGGAAGAATAAAGAAGTTATGCTAATATACAATCAAGCTAGCTCTGTTAGTCCAGTTACAACTCACTTTCCACTAAAAAAAATTTTTACAAGAATTACAACAAAAAAAATAATTGAAAATGTTAAAACTATAAATTTTTTTTATAAAAAGTATCTTAATAAATCCCCTAAATTTGCAATAACTGGTTTAAATCCCCATTGTGAAAGTTTAGATAAAATTTCAGAAGAGGAAAAAATAATAATTCCAGCTATAAAAAAACTGAAAATAAGTAAAATTAAAGTTTACGGACCATTTCCTGCAGACACAATTTTTTTAAAAGAAAAATTAAAACAATACGACATTGTTGTTGGTATGTACCACGATCAAGTACTAACTCCTATTAAAACAATACACGGATTTGATGCAATTAATATTACCTTAGGTCTTCCTTTTTTTAGATTAACACCAGACCATGGACCAAATTTATCAATGTTAGGTAAAAACGTGTCAAATCCAAAAAGCTTAATTAAGACATTTGAATTTGCTAAAAAATTAAAGTGAACATTAAACCAAAAAAAAAACTTGGTCAAAATTTTCTAATAGATAAAAATATAATAAAAAAAATAGTTGAATGTGTATCAATTAATAACGAAAATGAAATTTTAGAGATCGGTCCAGGAACAGGAAATTTGACAGAGTTTTTAATAAAAAAAAATCCGAAAAAAATTTTTTTAATTGAAAAAGATAAAAATTTAATCAACATATTAAAAAATAAATTTTATAATAAAGCAAAAATTTTAAATGAAGATATATTGCAATTTACTAAAAACGATTTATTAACCGACAATTCAATAATTTTTGGAAACCTTCCATATAATGTGTCATCTCAAATTTTAACTAAGTTTATTTTTAACAAGGAAAAGTTTAAATTTAAGATGTTAATATTTATGTTCCAAAAAGAATTAGCAGATAGAATAGTTGCTGATGTTAATAATTCAAACTACGGTAGGTTGTCAATATTATGTAAGTGGAAATTTAATACAAAAAAAGTATTCGAAATAAGTCCAAATTCATTTTATCCAAAACCAAAAATTAAAAGCACATTACTTATTTTTACACCTAGGACAAATATAGTAAAATTTAAAAATCATAACTCATTAGAAAAAATTACTAGAATATTTTTTAATCAAAGAAGAAAAAAAATAAAAAAACAATTTGCTTATTTCTTTAAAGAAAATTCTAAAATTATTCAAAAACTAAACATAAATTTAGATATGAGGCCGCAAAATTTAACCCCTGAAACATACTTTAACTTAGCACTCGAATTAGAAAAATTAAGAAATTAATTTTTCAACATGTTTTTCTATTCTTTGTTTATCAAAAGAGACTTTTTTTTTCGAAGAAACAATATTTTCAATAACTTCTATTACTTCATTATAACAAATCTCTAAATTATCATTTATCACTACATAATCATAATCTACCCAATGTTTAATATCTTTGTAAAATTCTTTCATTCTTTCAGATGCAATTAATTTGTCTTTCATATCTCTGTTCGAAAGTCTTTCAAATAAAACTTCTTTACTAGGAGGTAGAACAAAAAATGAAAATATATTGAAATTTTTACTTTGCGACTTAATTTGTTTGCTCCCTTGCCAATCTATATCAAATAAAATATTTATTCCTTCTGATAAATTTTTAATTACAGGGCTTCTTGAAGTTCCATAGTAATTATCAAATACTTTTGCGTATTCTAAGAACTCTCTCTGTTTAATTAAACTTTGAAATGTTTTATCATCAACAAAATGGTAATCTTTACCATTAACTTCTTTGCTTCTTGGTTTTCTGGTGGTATGTGAAATTGAAATAGTAAAGTTTTCTTTTTTTGAAACTAGTTTTACTAATGTTGTTTTTCCAGCTCCAGATGGTGATGAAAATATAAATATAGATCCATCAGTCTTAGGGGACATTCTTAATAAAATTTAATTACTTTTACTTTCTATAAATTTAATCGCGTCACCAACAGTAAGTATTTTTTCTGCTTCACTATCTGAAATTTCAGATCCAAACTCTTCTTCAAAAGCCATTACAAGTTCTACTGTATCTAGGCTATCTGCACCTAAATCATCTATAAAACTTGATTCCTCTGTTACTTTTGCCTCTTCAATACCCAGGTGGTCTGCAACAATTTTTTTTACTTTACTTGAAACTTCTTCTGACATGTTAATCCTTTTGTTATAATTTTGTCTATAAATTAATAATTAACTTTGTCAAGCCATATACATGCCTCCATTAACATGTATTGTTTCTCCAGTTATGTATGAAGATTCGTTTGATGATAAAAAGGCAACAGTATTTGAAACATCTTCTCCAGACCCAAGACGATTCATTGGGATTCTTGATAAAAGTTCTGATTTAAATTGATCTGAAATTTTATCAGTCATATTTGTTTTTATAAACCCAGGAGAGACACAGTTTATTGTAATATTTTTTTTTGCATATTCTATAGCCAAACTTTTAGACATTGATACCACTCCAGCCTTTGATGCTGAGTAATTTCCTTGACCAACATTCCCAGTATGACCAACGATTGAGGTTATATTTACAATTCTTCCAAATTTATTTTTGAGCATTTTTTTAATTGAACTTTTACACAAGTAAAATGTTGAGGTAAGATTGACATCAATAACTTTTTGCCATTCTTCATTCTTCATTCTCAGTGATAAATTATCTTTAGTAATCCCAGCATTGTTAATTAAAATATCCAGACCTCCTAGATTAGAAAAAACTCTTTCTATAAATTCGTCGATTTTATCATGTTTTGAAATATCAAATTGTTCAGTAATTAAATTAGGATTTTTATCTTTTAAAGAATTTAACTTTTCCAAATTGGTTCCAGTTCCAAGGACCGTTCCATTTAAGGATAAAAATTTTCCAACAATATCTCCACCAATTCCTCCTGTTGCACCTGTTACAAGAATTTTTTTTCCTTTAAAATCCATAGATATTTTTTAAAGTATTTATATCTTCTTCCCTATTTATTGCACTAACTTTTACATCCTTGTTTATTCTTTTAACAAGACCAGACAAGACTTTTCCAGGTCCAATTTCAATAAAATCGCTAGTTCCATTATCTATCATATATTTTATACTTTCTCTCCATTTTACTTTACTTTCAATTTGTTGGGTTAAAAGATTTTTAATTTCTGAAGTGTTGTTCATTATTTCGCCTGTAACGTTTGATATAATATTCTTTTTAACCGGGAAAATATTTAATTCTTCTATTTCTGGTTTCATAATATTGGTTGCTTTATTCATTAACTTACAATGAAATGGTGCACTAACGGGTAAAAGGATGTTTTTAATATTATTTTTTTTTAAATCTAAACTAAATTTTTTGATATCTCCTATTTTTCCACTTAATACAACTTGGCCCTCTGAATTATCATTTGCAACAAAACACTCGTAGTTAAAAGAATTTTCTTTAAGTAAATTTTCAATAAATTCTATTTTTGAACCAAGAACTGCGATCATTCCCCCTTCTCCTTTTGGAACTGATGATTGCATTGCCTGCCCTCTTTTTTTTAAAATCGTTAGAGTTTCTTCAAAATTTAAAAAACCAGCTGAACTTAGAGCTGTGTATTCACCTAGGGAATGCCCAGCATAAAATTTAACTTTTGAAACATCAAATTCAAATTCTTTAGTAAGTAATTCAAAAATTGAATATCCAACTAAGAAAATTGCTGGTTGGGTATTCTCAGTTAAATCTAATTGTTCTTTTGGCCCTTCAAATATTAACTTTTTTATTGGAAAATTTAAAACCTCATCAGCTTTATCAAAAATATTTTTAACTTTATCAAACTTTTCATAAAATTCTTTACACATGCCAACAGTTTGTGAGCCCTGACCTGGAAATATTAAAGAAAACATATAGATATATTTAACTTTTTTATATTGTAATTAAAGAATTATAATAGTATATCCTCACTTTTTAATAAATAATATTTATGAACTTATACGAACACACAATTGTTGCAAGACAGGATACAAGTCCATACCAGCTAAAACAGATAACTGAAAAATATTCTTCAATCGTGACAAAAAACAAAGGCGAAATTGTACAGACCCAAAATTGGGGACTTTTAAGTTTAGCATATCTTATTAAAAAAAATAAAAAAGGAAACTATATTCATTTCAAAATTAAAGGACCCTCAAGTTTAATTCTGGATTTAGAAAAAAATGAAAGAATGGATAAAAATTTATTGAGGTATATGACAGTAAAGGTTAAAAAATTTGACCTAGAAACAAACTACTTTTTGGGAAAAGACAAAGATAAAGACGAAACAGATATAACTAAATCGTCAAAAAAGAAATCTAACTAATGCAAAAAAAAAGGAATAACAAAAAAAAATCTCAGAGTAATTTTGCTAAATTGAGCATTTTTCAGCCAAACAAATACAAGTTCAAAAAAAAATGTCCACTTTCTATAAAAGGTGCACCCGTAGTTGATTACAAAAATATAAAACTTCTTAAAAGATATGTATCTGAGAATGGAAAAATACTGCCGTCTAGAATTACTAATGTAAGTCAAAAAAAACAAAGAGAGTTATCAGTATCAATTAAAAGGGCAAGAAATTTAGGATTGATGTAATGAAAGTAATACTTTTAGAAAATATTCAGAAACTAGGATCAATTGGTGAAATTATAGATGTAAAAAGAGGCTATGCTAGAAATTTTTTAATATCAAAAAAAAAAGCATTATTCGCATCTAAGGAGAATATTAAAGAAGTTGATAAAATTAAAACAGAACTAAGTAAAAAAGACATGGAAAAAAAGAAGGCTGCAAAAGAAATTTCCGAAAAACTTAAGAATAGACAACTTACGATAAAAAAACTAAGCACAGAAAATAAAGAATTGTATGGTTCTGTAAAACCAACTGAAATATCTAAAATTATTCTAGAGGAAGATAAATTGGAAATAAAACCTTCAATGATTCAACTAAAAGATGATATTAAAACTCTTGGAAATTTTAAAGCTACAATAGATCTCCATGCAGAAGTTCAAGTTCAAATTAAAATACAAGTTATAGCAGCTGAAACAATTCAATAATTATACAATATTATCCCCATAAGATTATTTTGATATAATTTTTTATCTTAATAATTATATTGATAATTAAATGGATAAAAACTTTTCAGTAATAAAAAATAATTTTAAAGAACTTCCAAATAACATAGAAGCTGAACAATCTGTAATTGGATCAATATTACTTTCAAATGAAATTTTTGATGAAATTAATACAATAATTTCAAGCAAAAACTTTTATGATCCTATGCACCAAAAGATTTTTTCTGCAATCGAAAACTTAATTTTTAAAGGGATGCTAGCTAACCCAATTACTTTAAAAAATTATTTTGAAAATGAAAAAGATGAAATTAATGTACCTGAGTACTTGGTAAAAATTACAAAATTCTCCTCTTCTGCAAGGCAAGCTATTGAATATTCAAAAATAATTTATGATATGTTTGTAAGAAGAGAATTAATTAAAATATCTGAAACAACAATAGATGTAGCAAAATTAAATGATTTAAATATAAGTGGTCAGTCAATTATAGAAAATTCTGAAAAATTATTATTTGATTTAGCTGAAAAAGGATCTTTCAATTCTTCAATAATAAAATTTGATGATGCAGTGAAATTGACAATTGAGATGGCATCAAATGCATATAAAAATGAAGAAGGAATTGTAGGAGTACCAACTGGATTACGTGATCTAGATGACAGACTTGGAGGGCTTCATCAATCTGATTTAGTTATAATTGCTGGAAGACCATCAATGGGTAAAACCGCCCTAGCTACAAACATTGCTTTTAATGCGGCAACAAAAATTCAAGAGAATAAAAAAAGATCAACTGTTGCTTTTTTTTCATTAGAAATGTCATCCGAACAACTATCAACTAGAATTTTAGCTGAGCAGGCAAGAATTAAATCTAACGATATAAGAAGAGGAAAAATTTCAGATGAACAGTTCGATAAATTTATTGAGACCTCAAAAAATATTTCTGAACTACCATTGTTTATAGATGAAACCCCAGCAATTAGTATTGCCGCTCTGAGTAATAGAGCAAGAAGAATCAAGAGAATATACGGACTTGATTTAATTGTGATTGATTACATTCAATTAATGAGGGCCGTAAATACTAAGGATGGTAGAGTTCAAGAAATTTCTGAAATCACTCAAGGATTAAAAGCTCTTGCAAAAGAGCTATCAGTACCAGTTTTGGCATTATCACAATTATCTAGAGCGGTTGAACAACGAGATGATAAAAAACCACAACTCTCAGATTTAAGAGAGTCTGGATCTATTGAGCAAGACGCTGATGTTGTAATGTTTGTATACAGAGAAGCTTATTATCTTGAGAGAAAAGAGCCCAGGCCAGCTTCAGTAGAACATGCGGAATGGCAAGCAAAGATGAATGAGGTATCAAATTTAGCTGAAATTATAATCGGTAAACAAAGACATGGTCCAACAGGTAATGTATTGCTAGAATTTGAAGCAATGTTTACTAAATTTAGAGATACTCAAAATAGTTAAATTAAATTATATATAACTTAGAGATGTTATCAAAGTTATATAAAAATTTAATCCTTAATAATCCTAAGTCTGTTTTCATATTATTAATAATAACATTAATTAGTTTTGGCTATTTTTCGAAAGAATTCAAACTTGATGCTTCATCAGATACATTATTAATTGAAGGAGACCCAGATTTAGAATATTTACGAGAAGTAACAGACAGATATGGTGCTAAAGATTTTTTGGTTTTAACTTACACCCCAAAAGACCCTATCACAAACAATAGCTCCATAAATAATCTACTGAGTCTAAAATTTAAATTACAAAGTTTAAGCTGGGTTCATAGTGTAATTACTGTCCTAGATGTTCCGTTATTAAACAATTCAGATAAGCCATTAAAAGATAGGTTAAACAATTTTGTTACACTAAAAGATGATGATGTTGATAAAATAAGAGGTTTTAATGAAATTTTGAACAGTCCTGTTTTCAGAAACTTTGTAATTAGTGAAGATGGAAAAACAACTGGTATAATTATAAATATTAAAAAAGACGATGTATTAAGTAAATTAAAAGATAAAAAAGCCGTAGAAAATTATAAAGAAAAACTAAAAAAACAAAATCATCAAAATATAATTGAAATAAGAAAAATAATTCAAAATTACAAACAAGATGCAAATATTTTTCTTGGTGGAATACCAATGATAGCTGATGACATGATGACTTTTATAAAAAATGATATTGTAGTTTTTGGAGTTGGTGTATTGCTTTTTATTATTGGAACTTTATGGTTTGTATTTAGAAAGCTTATTTGGATTATCGTACCAATAAGTAGCTGTTTTTTCTCAGTTTTAATCATGACAGGACTTCTTGGAATACTAAATTGGAAAGTGACTGTAATATCTTCAAACTTTATTGCGCTTATGCTTATTTTAACGATGGCTATGAATATTCATATGAGTACTAGATTTCTTCAAATTAAAAAAAAATTTCCTAATTTTAATAATTTCGAAATTTTAAACAAGACAACTGGGAAAATGTTTTGGCCAATACTTTACACGGTTTTAACCACTATATGCGCTTTTTTATCTTTGGTTTTTAGTGAAATAAAACCAATTATTGACTTTGGTTGGATGATGACTTTAGGTTTAGTGACATCTTTTATTATAACATTTACTCTTCTACCTACGTTACTTAATTTTATTTCTGAAAATAAAGTGGAATTAAAAGATCAAAAAGATTCTAAAGTAACTTCTATTTTGGGAGATATGGCTATAAATAAAAAAAAAATAATTTTTTCTACAACAATTGTAATAATCTTTCTAAGTCTTTTCGGCATCACAAGGCTGGAAGTAGAAAATAGTTTTATTAATTATTTTAATAAAAAAACAGAAATTTACAAAGGAATGAAATTAATAGATGACAAGCTTGGAGGCACAACTCCCTTAGATGTAATAGTGAAATTTGGTGAGACAGAAAAATCAAATGATAATGATGAAGATGATTTTGAGGACTGGGGTGATGATGACCAAAATGTAGAGAAGTATTGGTTCACAAGGGATAAAATAGATAAAATTGACAAAATTCATGATTATTTAGATAGTCTACCTGCTGTTGGAAAGGTTTTATCTTTTGCATCTATTATTGAAGTTGCCACTCAATTAAATAATAACAAGCCATTAGGTACACTTGAAATGGGAGTTTTATATACCAAAATCCCAGAAACTATTAAAAAAGAGATTATTGATCCTTACATATCTATTAAAGATAATGAAGCAAGAATAAGCCTAAGAGTTAAGGACTCTTTACCTGATTTAAGAAGAAATGATTTAATTAATCAGATAAATTTTGATTTACAAAATAAACTTAATTTAAAGGAAGAAGAATTCAAATTAGCTGGTGTATTAATACTTTTTAATAATTTACTTCAAAGTTTATTTAAATCTCAAATTTTAACACTTGGTTTTGTAATGATTGGAATTTTTGCGATGTTTTTAATTTTATTTAGAAATTTAAAAATTTCTATTCTAGGTGTTGTTCCAAATTTTATTGCTGCTTTTTTTATTTTAGGTATCATTGGAATAATGGGTATTCCACTTGATATGATGACTATTACTATTGCGGCAATTACAATTGGAATAGCGGTAGATAACAGTATCCACTATATTTATAGATTTAAAGAGGAATTTGCTGAATTAAAAGATTATAAAAAAACAATAAAACTTTGTCACTCTACGGTGGGTGTCGCAATTTTGAATACCTCGATTACTATAGTCTTTGGTTTCTCAATACTTGTGTTCTCAAATTTTATTCCCACAATCTATTTTGGGATATTTACTGGGATTGCAATGCTTTTGGCTATGATTTCAGTTCTTACGCTTTTACCATCATTAATTTTAGTCACAAAACCATTTGATGATAAATAATTTATTTAATGGAATTTATTAAGAATATTTTTAATGAAATATCGGTTTTTGATTTAATATATATTATTATTACAATTCTTTATTTAATTCGCTGTTCTATTAAGGGATTTGTATTAAGTTTACTATCTGCTGCAAAGTGGCTTTTAGCTTATGTTTTAACTTTAATCATATTCCCAAATGCCAAACCTTATGTTAAAGGCATTATAGACAATGAATATGTTTTAGATATTCTTTTAGGAATTTCGTTATTTGTCGTAATTATTTTTTTTATTCTTTTAATTAATAAAGGTATCAAAAGAACTGTTAAGTATACTGGCATGGGAAAAATTGATACTTTTTTTGGTTTTTTATTTGGATTCGTTAAAGCGTATATTGTTTGTGTTTGTTTATTTGCTACTACAGATATTGTGTATAATTCTGAAAAATGGCCATTAGATATTAAGAAATCATTTACCTTTTCATATGTTGAAAAAGGTAGTAATTATCTAATAAAAGAATTTCCAAGCAAAAAAGAATATGAAGATGCTAAAGAAAAAGTTTCAGATATATGACCCAAAATTAAAAGAGGAATGTGCTGTTTTTGGAATTAGTGATAATTCAGACGCTTCAACTCTTGCAGCTTTAGGATTACATGCGCTTCAACATAGAGGTCAAGAAGGGTGTGGAATTGTATCTTTTGATGGAAAAAAATATCATTCAGAGAAACGATTTGGTTTAGTAGGAGATAATTTTAGTAAAGAAAAAGTTATAAAAACTTTGCCTGGAAGATTTGCAATTGGTCATAATAGATATTCTACTACAGGAGGAACAACATTAAGAAATATACAGCCTTTCTTTGCAGACACTAATGCAGGAGGTATCGGTGTTTCGCATAACGGAAATCTTACAAATGCAATTAAATTAAGAACAAAAATGGTTGAGGAAGGTTCAATTTTTTATACAACATCTGATACTGAAACAATCGTAAAACTTATTGCACGATCAAAAAGATCAAAAACTGTAGATAGAGTAATTGATGCGTTATTTCAAATCCAAGGAGGATATGCTTTAGTTGTTTTAACACAAAACATTTTAATAGGAGCAAGAGATCCATTTGGAATTAGACCCTTGGTTATAGGTAAATTAAAAAGCTCTTATGTTTTAGCATCTGAAACTTGTGCTCTAGATATTATTGGAGCAAAATATATTAGAGATGTTGAGAACGGAGAAATAGTGTGTATTGAAGATGGTAAATTACAAAGTATTAAACCTTTTCCTCAAAAAAAAATTAGACCATGTGTATTTGAATACATTTATTTTTCAAGACCAGATAGTATCTTAAACGGTAAAACTGCTTATGAATATAGAAAAAATTTTGGTGCAGAATTAGCAAAGGAAGAAAAGATTGATGCAGATCTAGTTGTACCAGTACCAGACTCAGGTAATGCAGCAGCACTAGGTTATGCACAACAAAAAAAAATTAACTTTGATCTAGGTTTAATTAGAAATCACTATGTAGGAAGAACATTTATCGAACCATCACAAAAAATTAGAAGTTTAGGTGTAAAATTAAAATTAAATGCAAATCACTCCGTAATAAAAGATAAAAAAATTATTTTAGTTGATGACTCTCTTGTAAGAGGTACAACGTCCTCAAAAATAGTAAAAATGCTCTATGATGCGGGAGCAAAAGAAGTCCATCTTAGAATAGCCAGCCCAGAAATAAAATTTCCTGATTTTTATGGGGTTGATATGCCAACTAAAAAAGAACTTTTAGCTGCGAATAAAAGTGTGGAAGAAATAAGAGAAATAATTTCAGCAAGATCATTGAGATTTCTAAGTATTGATGGGTTGTATAAAGCGATGGGGTTTGAAAATAGAAATGATAATTATCCTCAATTAACAGATCATTACTTTACAGGTGATTACCCTGTTAAAATTATTGATGAATTGGGAGAGGACAAAGTCACACAATTATCTTTATTGAGCACAGGATCAAACAACTAATGAAAAAAGTAAGTTTCACAGAGATGAAAAAAGGAACAAAAGATGATTATCTATTATTAGATAAACATGAAAAAGATTACGCAAGTAAGACTGCAGAAAGAATTTTAAAGTTTATGTCAGGTTTAACTGATACTTTAGAGGGATATAAAGTTTCTAGATTAGAACACTCTCTTCAAAGTGCTACTAGAGCATTAAAGGCAGGAGAAAGTGAAGAAATGATTGTTGCTACTCTTCTCCATGACATAGGAGATGAGCTCGCTCCCATGAATCATTCTGAATATGCTGCATCAGTGCTTAAACCATATGTCTCTGAAAAAACTCATTGGATTATCGAAAAGCACGGTGAATTTCAAACTTACTATTATGCTCATCACCTTGGAGGAGATAGAAATAAAAGAGATAAATATAAAAATCATAAGTACTATCAAGCATGCATTGATTTTTGTGAAAAATATGATCAAGCATCATTTGATCCAAATTATAAGTCTCTACCATTAAGTAAATTTGAACCAATGGTCAAAAGAATTTTTTCAAGAAAGCCTTATAGTAATTCTTAGGATTAAGTTTTGGTTAATCTACTTAAAAACGAAAAAAGTCCATACCTTAAGCAACACGAAAATAATCCAGTAAATTGGATGCCGTGGAATAAAGAAACGCTTAAATTAGCAAAAGTTGAAAAAAAACCAATATTTTTAAGTGTTGGATATGCCAGTTGCCATTGGTGTCATGTGATGGCACATGAGAGTTTTGAAGATGAAACAACTGCTAAAATATTAAATGAAAAATTTATTAATATAAAAGTTGATAGGGAAGAAAGGCCTGACTTAGATTATATATTTCAAAGATGTTTAGGTATTCTAACTGGCACTCAAGGTGGGTGGCCCCTGTCAATGTTTTTAGATGAGAATGCAGTACCTTTTACAGGGGGCACATATTTTCCACCGAAAGAAATGCACGGTAGGCCAAGTTTTACAAAAGTTTTAGAGAACGTTTCAAAAGTTTACGAAGAAAATAGAGAAAAAATTATTTCCCAAGTTGAACAAATTAAAATGGTCTTTAATGAAATTAATTCAAAAAATGCTGTGCTTAACCAGGATCTAGAGCCTTTTGCAGAAAAAATTTTACAATATATGGACAATGATAATGGTGGGTTTAAAGGTGCACCTAAGTTTCCTCAGTTTTATGTTTTTGATACGATATTTTATTTCTATTTGAAAAACAAAAAAAAGAAATTTTATGAGGCAACAGAGAAACTTTTAAAAAATATTTGTTCTAAAGGAATTTATGATCATTTGGGGGGTGGTATTTCAAGGTATACTGTTGATGATAAATGGGTAGTCCCGCATTTTGAAAAGATGCTTTATGATAATATTTTGTTTGTTAGACTTTTGAATTTTTATATTGAAAATACTAAAAATAAATATTTTAGATCCAAATTAGTACAAAGTATAAACTTTATACATAAAGAATTTAATAATAAAGATAATTTGTTAGGTTCAGCATACGATGCTGACAGTGAAGGTGTTGAGGGTAAATATTATATTTGGAAGTACCAAGATATTAAAAATATTTTAAAGGAAAAGTTTGAATTATTTAATAAGAAATATGAAATATCTGAAGAAGGTAATTTCGAAGGAAATAATATTCTGGTTGAAAGATCAGGAGTCGTATTAAATGATACTGAATTAGAGGCAATTAAAGAGATAGAGAATAAACTTTTAGAGGAAAGAAACAAAAGAGTAAAACCGCTTTTTGATCACAAAACTCAAACAGATTTAAACAGTTATTGGATATACACTATTATACATTCCTCAATAGTCCTAGAAAATAAAGAAATTTTTAAAATAGCTATGAGTTATCTTAATAAGATCCAAAACGTTTTAAAGGATAACTTGTTTCATTGTTATGACAAAAAAAGAGAGGAAATTGATGTTTTCTTAGAGGATTACGTTTATTTCAGTTTATTGCTAGTTAGCGTTTATGAAATCTCAAATGATAAAAAATCATTAGATCAATGTTGTATATTATTGAAAAAAGCATGGGAGCTTTTTTATAATGATGAAAACCAAGTCTTACAAAAAAATATAAAAAAATCGAATGATTTATTTGTTCAACCTATTGATCTAATAGATAACAATATACAAAATGGAAATAGTATATTTTTACTAGTTTGTAATAAACTTTTTAATATTACTGAAGAAATTTCATGGAAAAATAAAATTGATATTCTTAAAAAATCATTTCACTCATCTATTAATAATGCTTACTCTCAAATGTTTAGTTATATAAAAATTTTAGATATTTGTAATGATAATATAACTTTCACTTTTTTTGGAAATGATAAAAATTTTGAGGATATTAAAAATAGATTGCTTAAAATATACTTTGAAAAGGCAACTTTTATTCACAAGGATAGTGCTGAAAGTTTTATTTTGATTTGTAAAAATCAAACCTGTTCAGAAAAACTCAAATCATCAGAACAGGTGGAAGAATATATAAATGCAAAATCTATCTGATCAAAAAAAGGGTTCTTTATTAGCTTTTATTGGTGTTTTATTTATTACACCAGACTCTCTACTTATAAGATTAAGCAACATAGAAACATGGGGATTATTATTTTACAGAGGTTTTATCCCATTCATTGTTGTTCTTTTTGGATTAATTTTATTTTATAAAACAAATTTTTTTAAGGCTTTAATTAATATTGGGTATGCTGGAATATTTTATGCGATAAGTTTTTCTGTATGCAATGTTACTTTTATTATTTCTATTCAAAATACAAGTGTAGCTAACACTCTTATAATGGTAGCTATGGCTCCAATGCTTTCTGCTTTCCTTGGAGCTTTATTTTTAAAAGAAGCTCCAGATAAGAAAACTTGGTTAGCAATAATAATTACTTTTTTATCAGTGACATTTATCTTTTACGACTCAGTAAAGTTAGGAAATATTTTGGGTGATGTATTTGGGTTTATAACAGCTCTTGGTCTTGCAATAAATGCAAACCTTGCAAGGTACGCCAAAAATAGAGATTTAGTACCTGCGGCTGTAATTGGAAAACTTGGTACTGCAGCTTTTGCATTTATATTTGTAAAAAATTTCAATCTAGTTGACTCAGATATTATTATAGTTCCATTAATGTGTGTTTTATGTGTTGCTATACCGTTTGTACTCGTGACTATTGCTCCAAGATTTATTACAGCTGCAGAAGTAAATTTGTTTTTCTTATTAGAAGTAATAATTGGTCCAATATGGGTTTGGATGGTTATAAGTGAAAGACCTAGTCTGGAAACAATAATTGGTGGAATTATAATAATTATTACAATTGCAATACACTCTTTTCTAGCCTTAAAAAAAACATAAATTGAAATTAACTACTTGCTTTTTTAAATAAAAAGAATACTCACGCTGAAATGAATAAAATTATTAATAACTCCTGGGCACTATTTTTAGGAATGGGATTAATTATGCTTGCTCATGGTTATCAAGGATCTTTGTTGGGTATAAGAGCAGTAAGAGAGGATTTTAGCTTAATATCAACTGGTTTTATGTTATCGGGATATTATATTGGTTATTTTGTGGGTGCAAAAACTATATCTAATTTAGTTTCGCGTGTTGGCCATATAAGAGTATTTGCAGCCTTTGCATCTGTTGCATCAGTTGTAATTCTTCTTCATTCAATAATAGTAAACCCTTTTACCTGGTTTATTTTAAGAATAGTCACTGGTTTTAGTATGGTTTCTTTATACACAGTTGCTGAAAGTTGGTTAAACGACAGATCTAGTAACAAAAACAGAGGAAGTGTTCTTTCTATTTATATGATTGTCCTTTATGGATCGATGGCTCTAGGAATGTTTTTTATTAACTTTAGTAAGCCTGAAAACTTTCAACCATTTATTCTAGTATCTCTTATTATGTCGCTATCTCTGATACCAATATTGCTTACAAAAAGAAAACCTCCCACTTTCAAAAGAATTTTAGGCATGAAACTAAGAGACCTATTTGATACTTCTCCTTTCGGAATGGTAAGCTCATTATTAATTGGTTCTACACATTCAGCTTTATTTTCAATGCTGGCAGTTTATGCAGCATCAATGAATTTTAGTATTTTTGAAATATCTGTTGTAACCTTCTTAGTTGCAATATCTGGTGCAATTTCGCAATGGCCAATTGGTAAACTATCTGACGCGTTAGATAGACGATTAGTAATCATTTATTGCACATTCGGATCATCTTTTTTTGCTTTTTGTGCAATATTCGCTTCATCTCAAATATACATGCCTGAAGGTTTAGCAACTCCAAAGTATTGGTTTTATTTTTTCGTAATACTTTTTTCATTTTGTAGTCTTCCAATGTTTGCTTTAATATTCGCGCACACAAACGATTTTATTCCCAAGGAAAAATTTGTAGCAGCAGGTGCAGGTTTGCAGTTTGCTTTTGGGTTAGGAGCGATGATGGGTCCATTTTTGTGCTCATTTTTTATGGATTTCGTGGGTCCCAATGGTTTTTTTATATATTTAATAATTTTTCACGCATCAATAGGAATTTTTGGAGTATACAGAATGAAAA
Source organism: uncultured Pelagibacteraceae bacterium (assembly GCA_902560565.1). Lineage (GTDB taxonomy): Bacteria > Pseudomonadota > Alphaproteobacteria > Pelagibacterales > Pelagibacteraceae > Pelagibacter. The sequence continues at coordinate 37,469 of CACEMG010000009.1, forward strand.
TAAGAGCGGTTGTTGATAATCCAGACTCTCAATTTACTCCTATGCCACAAACTATTACTCCTTTAGGAATGGAATTAAACCCTGTAACGGAGCATATTGATGAACCGTACTCAGAAAAAGTTCAAAAAATGCTTAAAAGAAAGGGTGTTGTTATAAAAAAGAAAGATCAGACAGTAGTTGAAAAGGAAAATACATAAATAAAATTCTCTACTTCAAGTTGTGTATATTTTAAATTAAAATCAAAAAAAATAAATCTAACTCTTGTTAACGAGAGTTTTTTTTGCTGAAATAGAAAAATTAAAAATGGTTAGAAAAAAAAAAAATTCAAAGTCAAAAAGTAAGAGTAATTTATCAAAAATTGCCTCTTTCACTGCGCGATCATTAAGTTCGGCATACTCAAGCTACAAAAAAAATCAAGAACAAAAAAAAATTCAGGAAATTAAACTTCGTAAGATTGAAGAAAATAACAATCTGATTAAAGAAAAAAAGGATTTAAAAGTTAGAGAAGATCAATTGAGGAAAGATTTAGATAAATTTAAATCTAAAGAAGAAGACTTAAAAAATAAAGAGAGAGAATTAAAATCTAAAGAGGAAAAGCTTAAAAATGAAAATGAAAGACTAATTAAAAGAGAAGAGGAGCAAAGTTTGTTTAATAAAGAATTAAGATCGAAAGAGAAAGAGCTAAAACTAAGAGAAGAAGAGCAAAATAGGAAAGACATAGATTTAAAAGTTAGAGAAGAGGAACAAAAAAACAAAGAGTTAAGAGATCAAAGAAGAAAATATAAAGCTATTAAAGCTATGAAAGAAGAAGAGGAAAGAAAAAAGAAAATCGAATATATCAAAATTAAAGAATGGGAAGAAAAGTTTGATAAAGAGCAAAAAATGAAAGAAGAAGAAGAAAAATTAAGAGAAGAAAGATTAAGAAGAAGAGAGTTAGAAAATTTGAGAAAACAAGAGATTGAAGAAAAAGAAGTTAAAGACGAATTAGCAAATCGCTTAAAAACCTTTAATATTGATAAAACGACAAAAAATTAATTAATTGCAAAAAAAAAATTCTGCTAAACTTTGGAAAATTATCCAAGAAGCTGGGGACTATCTTAAGGATAAATTACCTGACCATCCAAATCACCCAAGTGGAAGAAACCCTTACGCTCATATAGCAATTTGTATTAAATCTAAATTTAAAAAAAGTTATAAGGATATAGAAGACGAAAAGTTTAAAGAAGTAATTGAATATATTGAATATTTAAAAAAAAACCCAAGCTAATTATTGTTTAGGGAAGTAATCCTTAAGCTCCCCCTCTCTATAAACATCAGCTGTACAACAATGTAATCCACCGCCAAATGCATATGCATCCCTAAGATCTACAGGAATTACTTCCATTCCAAGCTTATCCAATTGTTCTGCTTGATAAACTTCACTTTTTTCTACACATACTGTTTTTGGGTCTAACACTAATACATTCATTGATAACCATACGGATGAATAACATAAAGGTGGAGGTGAATTATGAGCTGGTTGTGCTGAGTCTATAATTTGCCAACCATTATCTTCAAACAATTTTTTTTGATCTTTTGGAATTTTTCTTTGTGGATTGTTAATTATCAAACCTTCTCTGATTGGTGTGAAGGTTGCATCGATGTGAATTGGATAAGGATCACCTGGAAAGTTTACTGCATGTATTCTATGATCTTTGAAATGTCTTCTTAACCAGTCAATACCTTTTAAGTTAGTTGTAAATCCATGTTGCACAACTAAATCTTTCCCAAATCTTAATATATCTGCAGCATCAAATAATGGTTCTTCCTCGGTAGTTACAAAAAATTTATCTTCAGTCCATTTTAATCTTTTTTGAACACCAATTTTATCTGACAAATAATCTTTTCTGTAATCCGCGTTGGTTAGCCTTGGTTTTGGTGCAATCTCGTGTCTCATGTTTGGATCTTCATTAAAATATTTTTGTAATAAAGGTCTGTAGTTTAAATACTCAAACCATCTACATCTATAACTCATAGTTGCCTCTAACATTTCATTTCCGACCGTTAAAATTATATCTCTAGCTGGCATACAGCCAAACATACTTTCAGCCTCCCAATCTGGCGTTGAAATTTTTTGGTTATGATTAATTGGAGTAGGTCTATCAACTTTAATTTCTCTTTTTTCCAACAAAGATGCAAAATTATCTAAAAGCTCGTTTGCTTTATCAACTTTATCTTTTGTTCTAGGTCCGTAATGACCTTTCATATCAGAATCTTCAGGGACCTTGGCATCTAAAGCTGGTTCAGGCGCGGGAATACAACAACCATCAGCTTTTCCAACAATCACATGTTTTAAAGGATCCCATTCATTCCAGCTATTTACAATTGTTTTAGATAAAGCCATAAACTAATTTAAAGCAATAAATCTTCTGTTATGTTTAATTATTAAACTGTAATAAATAATTGCTAAAAAAATTAAAAAACCACCTATAACAGTTGTATTGGAAGGAACCTCATTTATTCCAAGTATAGGAAGCCATACCCAAAATATTCCTCCTATAACCTCTGTCAAAGATAAAAGTGTGAGCTCTGCAGCTGGTATAACCTTTGATCCGATTGAATAAAGGATTAAGCCTAAGCAAACTAGACTTCCATGAACTGCAAATAGACCCTGATTAAGGCTAGATGACAAGAAAGATGACTGAGTTTCTATTATTATAAAGGATGAAAATACTGCACAAAAAATTCCAGCAAAAGCAACTGTAGTGAATTTTGGAGTTTCTTTTCTCCATCTTAGTGTCACTGAAAATATTGAAAACCCTAATGCTGAGATCAATCCAAATACTAAACCAAATAATGAACCTTTTTCAAAATCACCAATTGCCATTATAAAAATCCCAATAGTTGCAATTGCTATTGATATCCAGACATTAGTTGAAATTCTCTCTTTCAGAAATAAAAAACCCAACAAAGCTGTAATAAATGGCATGGCTGATAAACAAAGCAGAGTAATTGCAGCTGTAGTATGAGTTATTGACCAAATAAAAGTGATCATTGCTGTACCAAGACCCACGCCACCGATTATACCTGATATACCAATTTTTAGGTAATTTTTATAAAAGCTGAAACCTTCTTCAAAAAATAAATATATATTTAATAAAATAAAAATTGTAGCTCCTCTAGTAAAAAGATACTGCCAAGGTACCAAGTTAGGTTGATCAATATAACGAACTACTAATGGACCGAAAGACCAAAGAATTCCTGCAAATAACACAACTGGTATTGCAATACTCTCGTTTTTTAATTTAAACATTGTGAATTTTTAATAGTAATTTAAGGATACTACAATATAATTTTTGTTTAGATTAAAATATCAAGTAA
>CACEMG010000010.1 GCA_902560565.1 uncultured Pelagibacteraceae bacterium
CCCACAAGCTCCATAGCCTCAGGCCCGTAACCAATGTAATTATTGTGTCTATCTAGAAATAAGTTAGCTGTTGCTCCGTAAACTAATTGAAATCCTTTTTCTGCAGTTCTTTCCCAATGATCTGCCGGTATACCTTTACCTACAACTCTTCCAGTTACTGAAATGAATTGAAAATAAATATATGTAATCCCTAATTCGTTAATTTTTTCTCTAACATTTTTAATTAATTTTGCTCTGCCAGGTTGATTAACGTGTTTTTCTAGATCAGTCATTTTTCCCCCTTAAAGAATTTTTATTTAATAAAAGTATCGGATATTTAGTTTAGTGTCCATAATGTAAGTCTAACTCCATGGAAAAGGACTGTTCGAAGTAGGGTGTAATTCTCCTTTCGCGTAACGATTGAATCTAAATGGTTTCAATAATTCGCTTTCTTGGCCCATAATTTCTTCAGCAACTAGTTGCCCAACACCAATCATTTTATAACCATGATTTGCATCCGCAATCATATAAACATTTTCAAAAAAACGATCAAAAATAGGGAAGGAGTCTGGAGTTAAGCATCCTAAACCACCTGAAGGTCCTTTTCTATATAGATGAGATTTCCCTTCAAATCTTTTTTGACAATGAGCTAAAGCCGAAGTCCACATATCAGAAAATTTATCAGTAGTTTGATACTCAGGAGACTCTATTCCATATGGATCGACATTTACTTTATCAAAATGTTTCTCAACAATGTAAGGTGATGTTCCGCCTTGTACTCCTAGCCCCTCAATATCAGGCTTGTAATATATTCCCCACAATTTATCTGTAATTAATTTGCCATCTTTATCAGAATATAAAGGTGCATCAGTATCTACATGCGTTACAGGAGGCAACTTTCCGTCATTTGTTTTTAAGTAATCTTTGTCAACTCCCAAAACACCTTCTTGTAAAAACCAATACTTCCACATTTCAACTTCGTGCATTTTTCCGTCTTTGCCTTTTATGTCAGTTGTCTTTGGAAGCTCTAACATGTTCCAAAAATCTCTTACCCATGGTCCTGCTCCAATAACAACCTGTTCACAGTCGATAGTCCCTTTATCTGTTACAACACCAGTAACTGCATTACTGTTACTTCCTCTTTTAAATCCAGTAACTTTAACTCCTTTAACTATATTAGTTCCGTTATTATTTGCTTTTACTTCTAATGCTTTAATAGAGTCTTTGTTAAATGCATATCCACCTTTTTTCTCATGAAGAACAGATGTAATTCCTTTTGCTTGCCAATCATCAAAGATTGTTTTCATATATTTTAAACAATCTTTTTCTCCTTCAATAAAATCTGACTCGTATCCTATAGCTTTTTGTTGTTCATAAATGCTTGCAACATCTTTATGCATCACTTCAGGTGAAATCTGCAAATATCCAACTGGATTATATTTAAATGCTTTAGGATCGCTTTCCCAAACGCTAACAGAGTGGGCCATTAATTCTCTCATGGCTGGTTGAAAATAATTATTTCTTACTACACCACATGCAATACCACTTGCTCCTGCAGCAGTGTCTTTTTTTTCTAAAACCACTACATCATTTGGATTTTTATATTTTTGAGAGAGCTTCCAGGCAGTACTTAGACCGTGAATTCCACCGCCTATTATAACTACTTTTGCTTTTGTCGGTAATGACATATCTCAATTTTTATTTTTCCTGCGACAGAAGTATATATTTTTTTTTATATATAAAATTTATAAGTAGTTTTACAACTTAGAGTTTAACCACTAAAAGCTTAAATTTTTTAGGGTATTTAGGTAATCGTTAAATTCGTTGATAAAAGATTTGCTAGGCCTAATAAATTTTTTTCTCTGATCATTAGAAGTTTTCTCCAAATAGAAAAAACCTTTTTCACATGCCTCATTAATTATCAATGCTGATTTAGGTCGTGAGGTTTTAAATAGCTTAGTTTTTAATTCCTCCACTGATAAATTTTGTTTAAGTTTATACGCACTCATTACAAGTAACATCATATGATAATGAGATGGTGATTTTCTGAAAAAATAGTTGCTTGACGTGTGAGACTCTTTCATTTGATCTTCCCAAAATTCAAGAAGATCTTTAGTTGTTTTACTCATTATGATCTTACTTTTAATTTTTTTGGATCATAATGTGGAAAAGGAACTATTTTTGCTGGTATTCTTTTTTGATGACCATCTATTTTTCCAACCTCAACTTCTGTATTTAATTCCGAATGGCCGACATCTATTCTACAAAGTGCTATATTTTTATTTAAAGTTGGAGAGATACACCCGCTTGTAATAATACCTACTTGTGATCTTCCAATATGAACACAATCACCGTGATTAGCTTTTTCTTTTCCTGCAAGCTCTAAACCAACCATTTTTTTTTGAGGATTTTCTTTCCTTTTAATCAAAATATCTTTTCCAATAAAATCTTCGTTTTTAGTTTTAAGAGGAACTGTAAATCCTACACCAGCCTCAAATGGATCAACTTGTCCATCAAATTCATTTCCAAATAATATCAGTCCAGCTTCAATTCGAAGAAGATCAAGTGCTCCAAAACCAGCAGGTATCAAACCTTCGTCCTTACCAGCATCCATTACAATGTCCCAGACCTTCGGAGCGTCAGATGGATGGCACCAAATTTCATAACCTAATTCTCCAGTGTATCCTGTTCTTGACACAAGAAGCGGTATTCCACTTAATTCTTTTACTCTACAAATTGTAAATCTAAACCATTGTAATTCTGATATTTTTGGCTGAGTTGGCGGTGTCCAAATAAATTTTTCTAATATCTTTCTACTATTTGGACCTTGTAACGAAATATTACTTATTTGATCGCTAGAGTTTTTTATTCTTACTTTATAATTCTTTTTCTTAGCTTGTTCTTTTAACCATTCGCCAGTATATTCATCACCACAAATCCATCTAAATCCATGATCGCTCATTTTTAAAAGTGTACCATCGTCAAACATAAATCCATTATCATAACACATTGATGAATAAACAACTTGACCAACCGATAATTTTTTTACGTTTCTTGTTAAAGTGTAATTCATTAATTCTTCAGCGTCAGGTCCAAGAATTTCAAATTTTCTTAAAGCAGATAAGTCAATAACGACAGCTTTTTCCCTACACGCTGTATATTCATTTATCACACCATGCTTAGTGTAATCATTTGGTAACCAATAACCTCTTGCATCAACGAAGTTTCTTGTCAGTTTTGATGTTCTTTCGTAAAAACCTGTATTTTTTGTTAATTTTGGTTCTGCGTCTGTTTTCATTCTAAAAGCAAATGATTTTGTAAATTCTTTATTTTTATCATAAGTTCTAACAAAAATATCAGTTGGATTCCACGAATTACATGGATCAATATCACTTGGGCATGCGGATGTACCACATGTTAAATTTTTAAGAGCCTTCATTATTACATAATCTCCTGGGCGAGCAAAAGATTCATCAGATAGAACTGTATTTTGTCCTCCAGCTGAGGTGTTGAAAAAAAGATTAATCGCATGCCAGCCTTTTTGTTTTTGCACACCATATTTTTGCATAGCACCTGTTAAATTATCTGAGCAGTTCGGATGACCAAAATATCCTGCATCTTCATAATATTTTGATGTGCATGCAAGATTAAAAGTATCATGTCTACCAACAGTGTCTCTAATTACCTCGACTAAAGGCTCATGATCTGTATCGTAAAACTTTGAGTATAAACCGGGACCAGGAAAAGTATTACCCATAAATGTTCTTGTTGTTTGCCAGTCAAGACCTTTCTCAACACCTTTTTCAAGCTTCGCAGTATCAAAAGCTACAAAGTCAGAACACTGTCTACCTGTTGGACATATAATTTGAATATAATCTCCTTCTTTAACCTCAAATGAGATTGCAGTTTGTTTATCGATGTTAGTTTCATTTAGTGGATCAAATACAGGATCAGGAATTATGGAATGCTCTTTATCATTGACTATATTTGCTCTTTTAATGAAAATTGTTAAATCAGTAGGTGGGTTTTGTTCATGTACGAGCATTGCAGGTCCTGGTGCTGCAAAAATACTGTAACACTTGTCTTTTGATTTAAATTTTAATTTCTCACCCCACGATGCATCTTTATCAAAAACTATTGCTGATTTTGAGTTCTTTATATCTAGGTTTCTTTTTTTTAATTGATAAGCTGCAACTCTAGAAGTCTCATCTTTTGAAGATAAAATTTTTTTTATTTCTGCACTGTCTTTTATTTCTTTTAAGCTAAGTAGTGAGAGATCTGAATTGCCATCTTTATTAAATACAGCTATCTCACAGATTTGATTTCCCTCATTATTTATTATTTCAATTTCATCATCAGGAAATAATTGTATTCCTGTTAAACCACCGCCATTAACTACATATCTTTCAACCCCAGGTGGCAACACGTTCAATCCGGGTTCTCTTATTTGAAATAATTCACTACTCATAAGCAATCATAAACACTTATATATTATATATATATGTTCTTGTTGACTATACATTTTCTTAAGCACATAATTAGTCACTTAATATATTAAGAAAGGGGAAAATAATGAGAAAAATAATATCTCTTATATCTGCTTTAGTGATTTCAATGGTTTCTTTCGTTGGAGTTGCAAACTCAGCAGATAGCAAAAAACCCATTGTTATACCAACACACAACTGGTCAAGCCAAGTAGTTATGGCATATGTGATCGGTGGAATTATGGAGAGCATGGGTAATAACGTTAAATACGTTCCAGCTGACTCTCAAGCTGTTTACGAATCTATAAGAATTGGAGACGTAACTTTATCACACGAAGTTTGGGAATCTGCATTCGGAAAATCTTTTGACACTGCTCGAGATAAGGGCGGAGTTTTAGATTGGGGTGATCATGAAGCAAGAACAATTGAGGATATGGGTTATCCTGATTGGGCTGTAAAATATTGTCCTGGTCTACCAGATTGGAACGCTCTAAAGAATCCAGATTGTGCTAAAAATTTTGCAACACCAGACTCTGGTGGAAAAGGACGAATGCTTGAAGGTCCTCAAAGTTGGCACGGAGACCTAATACCTCAAAGAATTGAAGCTCTTGGTTTAGGTGATCTATGGACTGTTAAGTTTGCTGGTGGTGCTGATGCACTTTGGGCAGAACTTAAAGCAGCTAAAAAAGAGGGAAGAGGAACTATAATTTTCAACTGGACACCAAACTTTACAGATGGTGCTGGTTTTACTTTTATAGATTTTCCACCATACTATGATGGTTGTAGACCTGTAGACGGTGGTGATGGAAAATGTGGAGCTCCTGACGGCTATTTAAAAAAAGCTGTTAACGAGAACTTTCCAAAAACTCACCCAGCAGCAGCAGCTATGTTTAAGAAATTATCTTTTAACACAAGTCAAATTGGAGCAATGGCTGCTTTAGTTGACGAAGATAAGATGTCTCATGAAGATGCTGCAAAAAAATGGTTAGCTGATAATAAGTCTGTATGGCAAAGTTGGACTAAGTAATCACTTTATTTCAACTTAAAATCAAATTAAAATCTTCCCTAGTTTTACTAGGGGAGATTTTTTTTTTATTTTAGTGTAGTTTATAAAAGTAATGAGAAAGATTTTAATTTATATATTTTTAAGCTTTATATTTTCTAATATTAGTTTTGCAAAAAAATCAGGATGTACAGACGGAGATTGTAATAATGGTTTTGGAACATGGACTTACACTGACAAAACAACTTATGTTGGTGATTGGGTTAACGGGTCAAAAAAAGGAAAAGGTATTGAAACATGGCCAAATGGATATGTTTATGAAGGTGAATTTAATGACAGTAAATGGCATGGTATTGGAAAATTGAAATTCCCCGATGGCTCCACTTATGAAGGAGAGTGGAAAAATAGTAAAATGCACGGCAAAGGAGTTTTTACCTGGTCTGATGGTAAAGTAATGGAAGGGACATGGAATGAGGGTAACCATGTTAAGTAACATTTACAGATTGTCTGAAAATTATAAAAATTCAATAGGTTTAGTTAGTTTAACAATTGTAATTTTCTTTACATTTTTTGTACTTAACATTTTTTTTGGACCAGATCCAAATGCTGAAAAAAAAATTGCTGAAGAAAAAAAAATTCAAGAACAAGCAAATGAATTTATTGAGAGTTTACCAAGAGGTGTGCTAACGTTTTATGAAAGTGATAAAGGAAGAAAGCTTTCAGCAGAAGAATATAAAATCGTATGCAATAATACAAAGATAATTACACAAAGAGCAATTATGGGCGCGAACATTACAGATGCTAAAGCATTTAATTTATATACAGCAAATGGAGGAACTACCGGAAAATATGCAGTTAATTGGAACGATAGTAAAAATAAATGTTTTGCAAAATTTACTGTAAAACCTTTAGAAGGAACTTCAGATTCAGTAACAGTTGAGGGTGAGGCGCTTGGATTTTTAAGAACAAGTATAGATACTAGGGTTTATTTTATTAAAAATTTTTAGATGGAGAATTCACTGATAATAATAGTATAATTATTTAAATATGTCTTCTACACCGGTAATTAAATGTGAATCTGTTTACAAAATTTTTGGAACTAATGCCAAAAAAATGCTTCAAAACGCAAATGGTAACGTAGATGCAAAATCATTTCAGGACGCAGGATGTATTGTTGGAGTTAATAATGCTTCATTCGAGGTTTCTAAAGGTGAAATGCTTGTGGTTATGGGTTTATCTGGTTCGGGTAAATCAACATTGTTAAGATGCATATCTCGTTTGACTGATGCAACAGGAGGGAAAATATTTATTGAAGGTCAAGATCTTCTCGCAATGAACGAGAGACAATTAATTGAATTACGAAGAAATAAAATGGGAATGGTGTTTCAGAGTTTTGCTCTACTTCCCCACAAAACAGTTTTGGAAAACATAGCTTTTCCTTTGCAAATAAAAGGAAGTAAAACTAACGAGAGTATTCAAAAAGCAGTCGAAATGGTTGAGCTTGTTGGCTTAAAAGGTAGAGAAAATTATTTTCCAAGAGAGTTATCTGGAGGTCAACAACAAAGAGTAGGTATAGCTCGTTCACTTGCAGTTGAACCTGATATTTGGTTTTTAGATGAACCTTTTTCTGCTCTTGACCCTTTAATTAGAAAAGAAATGCAAGATGAATTTCTGAGACTTCAAGGAGTTTTAAATAAAACAATTCTATTTATCACACATGATTTTGACGAAGCACTAAGGCTTGCCGATAGAATAGCAATTATGAAGGATGGTTTAATTGAACAATTAGATACTCCAGCAGACATAGTTTTAAATCCAAAAACTGAATATGTAAGAAAATTCACTCAAGAAGTGCCAAGAGAAAAAGTTTTAAAGATTGAAGCTGTAATGGACAAATCTTCAGCGGGACAAAATGCTGACAATATCACTGTTTCAAAAGATGCTATAATTGAGACTGTGGCTGAAAAAATTTTAAGTCAAGATAAACCAGTGAGTGTGATAGATAAAAATAATAATGTAGTTGGAAGTGTAAAACCTTCAAAAATCATCCAAACTGTTTTTGGGCAAGGTAAAGAAAAAAAATAAATTATTATGGCTTTTCTTCAAAAATATCCTAAAGCTGTCCAATGGTCATTTTTGTTATTAGTATTCTTTGGATTATGTTTTGCAATAGAGGTTCCTGATGGATACGAATTTGCAAAAGCTGGAACTGAATTTATTGATAAAGATAAATTAGATCAAACAAAATACAGCGTGTTTTGGAGATTACCTGCTTTTATAGCATGGATGCCTGGGTGGATAAATGACTCAGTTTTTTTTCTATTAAATGAATGGGCACCCATAGAATATTTTGATAGCGATATTCAGGAGACAAAATCTCGTCCAGTTGTTCTTCATATTACAAGAATAATTTCTAGATCAATGCTTTTCATGATTGAGTTCATAAGAGAAATTTTAATTGGAGGTGTTGAAACTGTAGTAGCATTTACTAGCTGGGATTGGTTAGATAAAAATCCTTGGGCAGAATTACCAGGCCTACCTTGGACTATTGTTGCTGGTGCAGCTGTAGTTTTAGGTTATAAATTAAACGGCAGGAATCTTGCTATCTTTGCTGGATTAACTATGATTTATATTTCAGCATTCGGTCAATGGAAACCTTCAATGCAAACTTTATCTTTTGTAATGGTTGCAGCCCCAATATCTTTCTTATTAGGATTAGGATTTGGAATATGGGCATACAGAAGTAAAAGAGTTGAAAATATTTTAAACCCACTTCTTAACGTTGCACAAACCATGCCACACTATTCTTATTTAGTTCCAATAATGGTTTTATTTGGTATTGGTGATCATGCTGGAGCAATAGCAACTATTATTTTTGCTACACCTCCTATGGTCAGATTGACTTTGTTAGGATTAAGAAAAGTTTCACCAGAAGTTATAGAGGCAGGAAAAATGAGTGGATGTAGTAATTTCCAACTCTTATTTAAAGTATTAATACCAACGGCTCGTAGAGATATTTTAATTGGTGTTAACCAAGTTATCATGCAGTGTTTAGCAATGGCTGTTATTGCATCTTTTATTGGAGCAAAAGGACTAGGCTGGAATTTATTATTAGCTTTGAACCAACTACGAATAGGTTTAGCTTTAGAAGCAGGAATATGTATAACACTAATCGCTGTTTTGTTAGATAAAATGTCATTGGCTTGGGCAAACAAACAAATAAATTATTTTGAAAATCCAACTTTTTTTCAAAGAAATAAATATTTTATGATTTTTGTCGGGGTGGTCATAGCTGGATACATTTTATCATATATTGGAACATTCTATTTCAAGGAAGGGTTTAATTATCTTTTTATTGTTCCACACAATAAAGGAATATCTACAGAAGCATTTTGGAATTCTGGTGTAGACTGGATACTTGATAACTTTTTTGATCCACTAAAAGTTTTTAATACTTGGTTAATTACACAAGTTTTAATTCCTATGAAAAATGCCTTCTTAAGAATGCCAGCAGTAGCTACTTTTGTACTTTTTATGGGTGCTGGATATATTATTGGAGGAATAAGATCTGCAATTGTTGTTGGAAGCTTTACATTATTTATAGCTCTAACTGAGTGGTGGGATAGAGCGTTAATAACCATGTATATGGCAACATTTGGCGTAATTGTTTCAGGTATTTTAGGTATAATAATTGGAACTTTAAGTGCACAAAGTAAAACAAGCACTAAAATTACATTGGCGGTGTGCGATACACTTCAAACATTTCCGTCTTTTATTTACCTAATACCTGTAATTATGTTATTTGGAGTAACAGACACTTCTGTTTTAATTGCGGTTGTAATTTACGCAACAATACCTGCAACCAGATACACAATAGAAGGATTAAGAAGTGTTCCATCAGCATTACATGATGCAGGATCAATGTCAGGAGTTAACAGACTTCAAAGATGGATGAGAATAGAACTACCCTTGGCCTTTCCACACATGATGCTTGGAATAAATCAAACAGTCGTATTTGCATTGTTTATGGTAATTATTGGAGCAATGATTGGCACAACCGATCTTGGACAATATATACTTAAAGCATTATCTGACAGACAAGGAACCGGTAATGGTTTGATGTTGGGATTATGTGTAGCATTTATTGGACTTGCAGTAGATAATTTAATACGTACTTGGGCTGAAAAACAAAAGAAATTGTTAGGGCAGGATTAGTATTTTGTGAATGGAATACTTGCCATTGATCAAGGAACCACATCATCTAGAGCAATAATTTTTTCAAAAAATGGCAAAAAATTAATTTCATCTCAATTAGAGTTTAAGCAATTTTTTCCAAAAAACGGATGGGTAGAACATAATCCCAACGAAATTTGGTCGACAACAATCAAAGTCACAAAAAATGTTTTGTTAAAGTCAAAGAAGTTAAAAATAAATATTAAAGCCTTAGGTATTACCAATCAAAGAGAAACAACAGTATGCTGGGATAAAAGAACTGGTGAACCAGTTTATAATGCAATTGTTTGGCAAGATAGAAGAACAGAAAAATATTGCAAAAAAATTAAAAAAAAGGAAAAATTAATTAGAAAAAAAACCGGTTTATTTTTAGACCCATATTTTTCTGCAACAAAAATAAAATGGATAATAGATAACGTTCCAAAAGCTAAAAAATTATTTAAAAAAAATGAGTTGCTGTTTGGTACAATTGATAGCTTTTTGATTTGGAAATTAACCAATGGAAAAATTCATGCAACAGATGCTACAAATGCCTCAAGAACAATGCTTTTTAATATTACAAGTAACAAATGGGATAAAGATATTTTAAAAATATTCAAATTAAACGAAAAAATTCTTCCAACTGTTAAAAATTCTGCTGATGATTTTGGTTTTACAAGCGAGAAAATTGTTGGACAAAAAATAAAAATTTCTGCTGTATTAGGTGACCAGCAAGCAGCATCAATAGGTCAAGCATGTTTTGAAAAAGGATCAGTCAAAAGTACCTATGGCACAGGAGCCTTCTTATTAATGAATACCGGTGAAAAAAAGATCATGTCAAAAAATAAATTAATAACTACAATTTGTTACAGAATAAATAATAAAACTACATATGCTTTAGAAGGGTCTATATTTATTGCAGGTGCTGGCGTGCAATGGCTAAGAGATAAAATCAGGCTTATAGATAATGCTTATGAGACCGAAAAGATCGCGAAATCAAAAAAAAATAGTAAAGGCGTTTATGTTGTACCAGCTTTTACAGGTCTAGGAGCTCCATACTGGAATTCCAAATCAAGAGGTTTAATCATGGGTCTTACAAGGGATAGTGATTGGAGAGATTTAGTGAGAGCAACAATTGAGTCTGTTGCTTATCAAACCTCTGATTTATTTGTATCGATGAGAAAAGATGGTTTAAACCCTAAAAGTGTTAAGGTTGACGGTGGTATGGTTTCAAACAATTGGTTTGTTCAATTTCTATCAGAGATTTTAAAAATAAAGATTACCAGATCAAAAATTAATGAAACTACTGCTTTAGGAGCTGCTTATATGGCTGGTTATCAAACTGGTATTTATAGATCACTCAGTGATATTAAACAAAATTGGAAAAAAGATAGAGACTTTAAACCAAAATTCAATAAAAGTTACAGAAATAAGTTATTGCAAGGTTGGCAACAAGCAATTAAAAAAACTTTAGCATAATTTTGTTATGGCAAAAATATTAGTAATTGGTGGTGGAGCAATGGGATCAGCTTTTACGATTCCTTGTTTAGAGAATAAAAATAATGTCACAATTACTGAACCTTATAACAAACAATTTATAAATAATCTTAAATCAAAAAATAAATTTCATTCAGTATTAAAAATAAAGCTACCAAAAAAACTTAAATTCAGAATATTTTCAAAAGAACTTTTAAAAGAAAAGTTTAATTTGATAGTTATTGCACTTAGTTTACCAGGAATTAATTTCATAAGTAAAGAATTAAAAAATATTGAAAATAAAACACCAATATTAATTTTAACAAAAGGTTTAAAATATGACAAAAAAAGAAGTAAAATTTTAACAATTTCTGAGCAAATTAAAATTAGCACTAAGAATAAAAATATTTCAGTTTTAAAAGGCCCATGTTTAGCAAAAGAACTAGCAACAAAAAATCAGACCAAAGTAATTATCGCAAATAAAAACATTAATATAGCAAAAAA
Organism: uncultured Pelagibacteraceae bacterium; assembly: GCA_902560565.1. GTDB lineage: Bacteria > Pseudomonadota > Alphaproteobacteria > Pelagibacterales > Pelagibacteraceae > Pelagibacter. The sequence goes on from CACEMG010000010.1 coordinate 11,659, forward strand.
AATTGGAAAATTAATTTCAACGAATTATTATTTAGTTGAATATTCGACAGATATAATTGGTGTTGAAGTTTGCTCGGCTATAAAAAATATTTATGCTATGGTTATAGGCGCAGGTCAATCTTTAAATATGTCTTCAAGTTTATTTCAAAAATCTTTAATAGAAATGAAATATTTAACAAAATATTTTAATGGTAAAGAAACCACAGTCGAAAGTCTAGCAGGTGTTGGTGATTTATATGTAAGCGCTGCTGGGGGAAGAAATAGTAAAATGGGTGATTATTTAGGAAAAGGTTTTACATTCAAATCTGCTAAGAAAAAATTTATGTTGAAAGATACAGTTGAAGGAGAACAATTGGCGAGAGAAATTGGACCTTTTATTTTTAAAAAAATTAATTTACAAAAAATACCTTTAATGATCAATTTACTTAAATCTTTATTAAAAAATAAAAAATTAAATTTAAAAAAATTGTAAATTTTATGAAATCTAATTGGAACTACCCAACAACTGTCTGGGTTGGTAATAATAGAATAATTGAAATTAATTCTGCATGCAAAAATCTTAAAATTAAAAAGCCATTGTTTGTCACAGATAAAGATCTAGTTGGTCTAGATTTTGTAAAAAATATAATTAAAATTATTGAAAAAGAATTCAAAAACTTGAATATTTTTTCCAATTTTTCTGGCAACCCCAATGGTGAGAATGTAGACGAAGGTGTTAAAGAATTTAAAAAAAACAATTGTGATGGTGTAATAGCTTTTGGTGGTGGAAGTGGATTGGATGTTGGAAAAGCAATAGCGTTTATGTCTGGTCAAACAAGATCAATTTGGGATTTTGAGGATATAGGTGATTACTGGAAAAGAGCTAACAACGATAATATCGCACCTATAATAGCTGTACCCACAACAGCAGGCACAGGTTCAGAAACTGGAAGAGCATCAGCGATAATTAATAATGAAACTGGAGTAAAAAAAATAATTTTCCATCCTAAATTTTTACCGTCGATTGTAATTTTAGATCCAGTTTTAACTTTGGACCTTTCTCCTAGATTAACCGCTGCAACAGGGATGGATGCTTTAGCACATAACTTAGAGGCTTTTTGCGCTCCTGGATTTCATCCAATGGCGGACGGCATAGCGATAGAAGGTATAAGATTGACAAAAAAATCTTTAATTACTGCTGTTAAAGATGGAAAAAATTTAGAAGCAAGGTCAGACATGTTGGCGGCTGCAAGCATGGGATCTACTGCGTTTCAAAAAGGGCTTGGTGCAATTCACTCATTAAGTCACCCGGTAAACGCACAATTTAATTTACACCATGGATTATCTAATGCAATTTTTATGCCTTATGTACTAACTTATAATAAAAAATTTATAGAAAAAAGAATAGTATCTGTTTGTGATTTCCTTGGTTTAAAAAAAGATTTTGAAAGTTTTTTGGATTGGATCTTAGAACTAAGAAAAGAGTTAAATATCCCACATGCTTTATCAGAAGTTATCAGCGAAGATAAATTTGATTTAGAAATGTTATCAAAAATGGCTCTCGAAGATCCTTCAACTGCGACAAATCCTAGATTGTTAAATATAGAAGATATGAAAAAATTATATTACCACAGTATGAAAGGTAATTTATTTTCATGAAAAAAATACTAATAGTAGAGGGTAATCTTAAAGAGGAAAATCAGCAATTTACTAATGCCGGCATTCAAACACACACAGAAAGTTTAAAAGATAGTATTGCATATTTTACCAAAAATTTAGAAATTGATGTAGCAAATCCATCATCAGATCCTCAAGTTTTTGAGAATATCAAAAACCTTGAGGAGTACGACGGTCTTATTTGGGGCGGCAGTAGCTTAAATATTTATAATGACACAATTGAAATTCGTAGACAAATTGAATTTATGAAAGAATCTCAAAAAAAAATAAAAAAAATTCTTGCAATATGTTGGGGTATGCAAGTTGCCGTTACAGCAGCAGGTGGTGAGGTAAAGAAATGTCAAAAAGGAACACATAGAGGAATTGCACATCAAATACAAATAAATGAAAATGGTTTAAAACATCCTCTTTATAAAAATAAAAAAAATAATTTTAACACTCCTGCATTTAATTTTGACGAAGTTTCAAAAGTTCCAGATAACGCTATACTTTTATCATCAAATAAAATTAATAAAGTGCAAGGATTAAATTTTAAAATTAATGAGTGTGATATCTGGGGTATACAATATCATCCAGAGATATCATACGATAAAATGATAAGATTGATCCATTTTAGAACCGAGAGATTAATCGAAAAGAAGGCTTTTGAAGATCAAAAAGAAATTGATAATCATGTTCAAATGATAGAGCAAGAAAATCAAATATCAAATAAAGATTTAAGAATGATCGAATTAAAAAATTGGATTGATTATTTAAATGAAAATTAAATCTAAGCAACAAATAATAGAACATTTTATTTCAGGTAATAAACCAGATCAATTTATTGGTGTTGAGAATGAAAAATTTCTATTTAAAAAAAAAAGTAATGAAAGGGCAGATTACTCTGATTTATTAAAAATTTTCAATTTTTTTAACTCAAAACTTAATTGGGAACCTATTAAAGAAAATGAAAATATTATTGGTTTAAAAAAAAATGGAAAAATGATTACCCTAGAACCAGGAAATCAAATAGAATTGTCTGGTAGTCAATTATCTAATATTCACGAAGTCTGTTCTGAGTCATATGAATTTCAAGAAAAACTAAATTTGGCATGTGAAAATTTTGATTTAAAAACTTTATCAGTAGGTTTCGACCCATTTTCGAGTATTGATAAAATTCCAAATAATCCAAAAAAAAGATACAAAGTAATGACAAAAGAGATGCCAAAAAATGGCTCCTTAAGCTTAGAAATGATGTATCAAACAGCTGGTACTCAGATAAATATTGACTACAAAAATGAGGAAGATTTTAAAAAAAAATTTAAGGTAGCATCTTATCTAACACCAATAAGTATCGCATTATTTTCAAATTCTGCAATTAAGGAAAATAAATTCAGTGGTTATTTATCTTATCGTTCGAAAGTTTGGCAAAACACTTCTAGAGCTGGATTACCAGAAATTTTTCTTGAAGAAATGTCTTATGAAAAATATGCAGATTTTGTTTTAAATTACCCACTGTTATTTTATAAAAAAAATAATGAATATTTATTTCCAGATGGTAAAAAATATTCCGACTTAATAAAACAAGATGAAGCTGACAAAAGTAATCTTGAATTACATTTATCCACAATCTTTACCGAAGTAAGATTAAAAAGCTACATAGAAATAAGATCTTTGGATGCATGTGAATGGGACTGTCATTGTGCTGGTCCAGCATTTTTGATAGGACTTCTTTATGGAAATTTAAATGAAACATATGAGATTATAAATAAATGGAAAAAAAAAGACATTTTAGAAGCATATTTTAATAGTCCATCAAAAGGTTTTGGCACAGAAATAGATGGGAAAAGTATTTTAGATTGGTCAAATATTTTTTTAAAATTATCAAAAGAGGGATTAAAATTTAGAAATAAATTAAACTCAAAAAAAAATAATGAAGAAATATATCTTAAAAATATTGAGAGTATGATTACTAAAAAAAGCACCAAAGCTGAAGACGCCATTAAAAATCTAAATTAATGATAAAAATTATAGCGATACAATCTAACAACCTAAAAACAATTAATCCGTTAACGGATACGTCCTTACAATTAGCAATTGAGGCTCAAAAAAGAGGTTTTAAAGTTTTTTGGTATGAAGCTAATAATTTAAGTATAATAAATTCTAAACTCCAAGCCCAAGGACATCTGGTATATTTTTTTGAAGGTAAAAAAAATTTTTATAAAATAAATAAAAAAATTAAATTTAATATTTCAAAAGCTGCTTTTATTTTAATAAGGCAAAATCCACCTTTTGATATGAATTATATTAATTCTACATATTTTTTGGATAATATTGATCAAAAAAAAGTTATTAATAATCCATCTGCGATAAGAAATGTATCTGAAAAATTCTACTCTTCTAGATTTTTAAGATTTATGCCTCCGACTATTTTTTCAAATAGTATTGAGGACATCCATAAACATTACAAAAAATATAAGAAAATCGTAATAAAACCTTTAGATGGTTACGCAGGAAAAAATATACTCTTTTTAACAAAAAAATTTCCAAAACCAAAAGTATCTTTGTTTATTAAAAAATATAATTATTTGATGGTCCAAAAATATTTAAATAAAGTAAGATTTGGAGATAAAAGAGTATTTATAATTAAGGGTAAGGTAAAAGGTGCAATTAAAAGAGTTCCAAGAGCAGGATCTAACTTATCAAATATTTCACAAGGTGGAACAGCGTTTAAAACTGGCTTAAGTAAAAAAGAATTAAAAATTTCCTCATTGATTGGCAAAAGTTTATTAAAAGATAAAATTTATTTTGCTGGAATAGATTTAATTGATGGTTACCTCATTGGGGATATAAATGTTACATCTCCAACTGGATTACCTCAGTTTAAAGACCTTACAGGAAAAAATTTAGCAAAAGATTTTTGGGACGGTTTAGGTTTAAAATAATCCTTCTATATCACCTTTTTTATTCAGTTTTATTTTATCAGCGGCGGGAACTCTTGGTAAACCAGGCATTGTCATAATTGATCCACAAACTACAACAATAAACTCAGCACCAGATGATAATCTTACTTCTCTTATAGAAATTTCATGACCTGTAGGAGCTCCTTTTAATTTAGGATCAACTGAAAAACTGTACTGAGTTTTAGCTATACATACAGGTAATTTTCCATATCCATCATCCTCAAATATTTTCAACTGTTTTTTTACATTGTCATCTGCAGTAATTGAACTCGCTTTGTATATCTCTTTAGCAATTGTTTCCACTTTACTCCACAATGATTGATTATCTTCATATAAAAACTTAAAATTATTCTTTTTTGAAACTTTGCATATCTTAACAACTTTTTTAGCTAAATCTTTTGCACCCTTTCCACCATCTGCCCAATGTGTAGACTCGCTAACCTCAACTTTTTGGCCTTTGCAAAAATCTTTTACAGCTGATATTTCATTTTTCGTATCTAAAATGAAACTATTAATAGCTACAATCGGTGTTAATCCAAATTTTTTTATATTACTTATATGTCTTTCTAAATTTACCAATCCTTTTTTTAGTGCATCTACATTTTCGTTTTTTAGATTTTCTTTTTCAATACCTCCGTGCATTTTTAAGGCTCTTATTGTTGCAACAATTACAACACAACTTGGTTTTATGTTTGATTTTCTACACTTAATATCTAAAAATTTTTCAGCACCTAGATCTGCGCCAAATCCTGCTTCCGTAACAACATAATCAGCAAGTTTTAAAGCAGACTTTGTTGCAATTACTGAATTACATCCATGCGCAATATTAGCAAAAGGTCCTCCATGGATTAATGCAGGATTATTTTCTAAAGTTTGGGTTACATTCGGTCTTATAGCATCTTTTAAAAGAACAGTCATTGGTCCTTGTGCATTTAGATCTTTTGCGTAAACAGGTTTGCCATCAGTATTATATGCGATAGTTATATTTCCAATTCTTTTTTCTAAATCTTTTAAATCATTTGATAAGCAAAAAATTGCCATGACCTCTGATGCAACTGTAATATCAAATCCATCTTCTCTAGGAAAATCTTTTGCTACACCTTGAGTATTAATATTTATGAATCTTAGAGCTCTATCATTCATATCTATTACTCTTTTCCAAACAATTCTCTTATCATCGATTTTTAGTTTGTTACCCCAATAAATATGATTATCAATTAACGCAGATAGCAAATTATGAGCTGATGTAATAGCATGGAAGTCTCCAGTAAAATGTAAATTAATTTGTTCCATAGGTACTACTTGTGCATAACCTCCTCCAGCAGCACCACCTTTCATACCAAATGATGGCCCTAGACTTGGTTCTCTTAAACATACTATAGATTTCTTTCCGATTTTATTGAGTCCGTCATGCAATCCGACAGAGGTAGTTGTTTTTCCTTCACCAGCAGGAGTAGGAGTGATTGCGGTAACTAGAATAAGATGTCCATCTTTTTTATTTTTTAATTTATTTAAGTATTCAAGGTTTATTTTCGCAATATGCCTACCCATAGGACTAAAGCTGCTATTATTATCTGGAACTTTGATTTTGCCTAAAATATCACTAATAGGCTTCATTTTTGCGGCTCGTGCGATTTCAATGTCTGATTTAACTGCGCCCATATATGCTTTCTTTAAGCTTTATATTATGGGACAGATTTCTATACTTTATTATATAATTTTTAAAGAAATAAATTAAAATTAGTTATAATAATTTATGCAAAAATATTCATTTTTAAGCTTAATAAAAAATGCATTCTCAGGTCACAAAGGTTGGGAAGTTGCCTGGAAAGATCCAACACCAAAAAAAGAATATGACGTCGTCATAATTGGGGGTGGGGGTCACGGCTTAGCCACAGCATATTATTTAGCTAAAGAGCACAAAATTACAAATATTGCCGTTATAGAAAAAGGATGGATTGGTGGTGGAAATGTTGGGAGAAATACAACTATTATAAGATCAAATTACATGCACGATGAGAACGGTCTTTTTTATGAGAAAGGGATGGACTTGTGGAGAAGTATGTCTCAAGATTTAAACTTCAATATAATGTTTTCCCCAAGAGGAATTATTAATCTTGCTCATTCCGATGCACAAATGAATGCATATGCAAGAAGAGGAAACTCTATGAGATTAAATGGTATTGATGCAGTATTGCTCGACAGAGAAGAAGTAAAAAAGAAAGTTCCAGTTTTAGATTTTTCTGACAATGTGAGGTTCCCAATATTTGGTGCACTGATGCAACCTAGTGCTGGAACTGCTAGACACGATGCGGTAGCTTGGGGCTACGCAAGACAAGCTGACTCGATGGGAGTAGATATTATCCAACATTGCGAAGTTACTGGATTTGATATTAGCAATGGAAAAATTCAAGGAATTAAAACCTCAAGAGGAGATATTAAAACTAAAAAAGTTGGTTTATGTGTTGCTGGTAGCACCTCAATTTTAGCAGAAATGTTAAATATGACATTACCAATTGAAACCCATTTATTGCAAGCTTGTGTTTCTGAACCAATCAAACCAATTCTTGATCATGTAGTAACTTTTGGTGCTGGACATTTTTATTGTAGCCAATCTGACAAAGGTGAAATGGTAATGGGTGGAGATTTGGATGGATATAATAGTTATGCGCAAAGAGGGAATTTACCAACACTTCAACATGTATTGACAGAAGGAATTGCGATGTTTCCATTTTTAAGTAAGTTAAATATGCTAAGAACATGGGGCGGCATAATGGATATGTCAATGGATGGATCACCAATAATCGACAAAACTCATATTGCAGGATTATATTTAAATTGCGGTTGGTGTTATGGTGGATTTAAAGCAACACCAGCATCAGGTTTTACTTTTGCACATACAATAGCACAAGATAGAGTTCACGAATTAAACGCTGGTTTTAGACTAGATAGATTTAGCACTGGCCATCTAATAGATGAAAAAGGTCTTGGAACAAAAACTTGGATTTCTTAAATGCTTTACATCAAGTGCCCACATTGTGGATTACGATCTCAAAATGAATTTGCTTATGGTGGAGATGCTTCAGTAAAAAGACCAGAACTTAATAAAGAAATTTCAGATCAAGAGTGGGATGAGTTTGTATATTTAAGAAAAAGCCCAAGAGGAAAACATTTAGAACTTTGGCATCATGTATCTGGATGTAGACAATGGATAAAAGTTCTTAGAGATACCTCAACACATGAAATTTTTAATACTTATAAATCAGAAGAAAAAGTTGGATAATGTTACAAAATTATAGATTAGATAAAATCGGATTAGTAAATAGAGAAAAACAACTTTCATTTAAATTTAATGGAAAAAAATATTTTGGCTATGAGGGAGATACATTGGCATCTGCTTTAATTGCTAATGGTGTTCATTTGGTAGGAAGAAGTTTTAAATATCATAGACCAAGAGGTTTTTTTGGTGCAGGTGTTGACGAGCCGTACGCTATTGTTCAATTATATAGAAATGGCGAAACAGAACCAAACGTAAGAGCCACAGAACAAGAATTATTTGAGGGTTTAGAGGCGAAGAGTGTGAATTGTTGGCCAAGTGTTAATTTTGATATTGGTGCAATAAATAATTTTTTAAATATATTTTTACCAGCAGGTTTTTATTACAAAACTTTTATGTGGCCGAGAAGCTTTTGGTACAGAATATACGAACCATTTATCAGAAAAGCAGCAGGTTTTGGCGTTGCATCAAAAGAGCATGACAAGGAAAGATATGAACATAAATATGAGTATTGTGATCTATTGATTGCTGGTTCTGGACCCTCTGGATTGGCAAGTGCTTATGCTGCAGCAAAAAACGGTGCAAGAGTAATTCTTGCTGAAGACAAACCTAGATTTGGTGGAAGTTTACTAACATCAGATGTGAGTATTAATAATCAAAGTGGAAAAGAATGGGCTGATAATATTATTACAGAACTTAAAGGAATGACAAATGTAACTGTTAAAAATAGAGCTCAAATTTTCGGTTACTATGATCACAATATGTTAGTAATGTCTGAAAGAGTAACAGACCATTTGCCAAAATCAGAAGAATTTACTCCTAAACAAAGACTTTGGTATATAAGAGCAAAACAAGTTGTAATTTCTTCAGGATCAATAGAAAGACCAATTGTTTTTGGAAACAATGATACACCTGGAGTAGTCTTAGCGTCCGCAGCTAAAGAATACATGAAAATTTATGGAGTTTTAGTTGGAAAAAAACCTGTTGTATTTACTAACAATGACAGCGCTTATGAAACCGCTATCGAATTTAAAAAAAATAAGATTAATCCAATTGTATTAGACAGTAGACAAGACAGTAACTCAGAAATAATTAAAGAAGCAAAGTCTCTTGGTATAGATATTAAATTTTCTCATGTTGTAGTTGCAGCCAAAGGTTATAAGAAAGTAAAATCTTGTGATATTGCAGAAATATCTGAAGATAAGCAAAACTTAAATCAAATTAAAAATATTGAATGTGATTGTATTTGTGTTTCTGGTTTTTGGACCCCAACTATTCATCTTGCGTCTCAATCAGGTGGTAAGACAAAATTTAAAGAAGAAATTGACGCTTTTGTGCCAGATAAATCAAAACAAAAAGAAGTAACCTTGGGTTCTGCAAATGGAGTATTCACTCTAGAAGAAACATTGAAAACTTCTTTTGACAAAGGTTTTGAATTATCTAAATCAATTACGAATAATAACAATAGCCAGCAAATACCTAAAGTTTCAGAAAAAAAACACTCTAAACACGATAAGTTTTGGTGTGTTCCTTTACCAAAAGGAAAAAAATATAAAAGATTTTTAGATTTTCAAAATGATGTTGCTGTATCAGATATAGAACTTGCAATTAGAGAGGGTTATAGATCTATCGAGCACGTAAAACGTTATACAACGTTAGGTATGGCTACTGACCAAGGTAAAACAAGTAATCTTAATGGATTACAACTTGTATCAAATATAGAAAATAAAGTTGTACCGGCAGTAGGTCACACAACTTTTAGACCACCTTACACACCAATTTCTATTGGAGCTATTGTTGGAAGAGAAATTGGAAAACACTCAAAACCAACAAGAAAATCTCCAATGCATAATTGGCATGAAAAAAATAATGCAGTTTTCGTTGATGCTGGTGTCTGGTTACGACCAAGATACTACAAAAGAGGAAATGAAGGTTTGTTTGAAGCCTCTAAAAGAGAAGCTGAAAACGTTCGAAAAAATGTTGGTGTTTGTGATGTAACAACTCTTGGAAAAATAGATGTTAAAGGTCCCGATGCAGCTGAATTTTTAAATAGAGTTTATACAAATGCATGGCTTAAACTACCAGTTGGAAAAGCAAGATATGGTGTGATGCTTAGAGAAGACGGTATCGTAATGGATGACGGAACAACTACAAGAATTTCTGAGAACCATTACCATATGACAACTACTACCGCTCAAGCAGCTAATGTATTGTCTCATTTAGAATACTATTTACAACTAGTTTGGCCTGAACTTGATGTAAATGTTGTATCAACAACTGAACAGTGGGCTGGCGCTGCTATCGCAGGACCAAAGTCTAGAGATTTATTACAAAAACTTTTTCCAGATACAGATGTTTCTAATGAAGGATTACCATTTATGGGATTTGTAGAGGCAAATTTATTTGGCGTTAATGCGAGAATATTTCGAATTTCATTTTCTGGAGAGCTTGCTTACGAAGTAAATGTTGAATCAGATAATGGAAACTTTATGTGGGAAAAAATTATTGAAATTGGTAAAGATTTTGATCTGCAACCATATGGAACTGAAGCTTTATCAACTCTTAGAATAGAAATGGGCCACGTTGCTGGATCAGAATTAGATGGAAGAACAATACCTTATGATACAGGTTTAGATGGCTTAGTAAGTAAGAAAAAAGACTTTATAGGTAAAAGATCTTTATTGAAAAAAGCCTATAACGAAAAGGATAGACAAAGATTAGTAGGTGTAGTTCCATTAGATAAAAAGACAAGTATTCCAGAAGGATCACATCTTGTAAAAGATCCTAAAGGAAAGTTACCTAATCCAAAGCTAGGTCATATTTCGGCTTCTTGTTGGAGTGTCGAACATAACAACCCATTTTCTTTAGCTATTTTAAAAGATGGAAAAAATATGATTGGCTCAAAACTTTATGCCATGTCACCACTTAAAAATAAAACTATAGCAGTTGAAATTGTATCATCACACTATGTAGATCCAAAAGGGGAGAGAGTGAGATCATGACAAGTATATCGCCATTAAATAGTGTTCATTTAGTTGGAGACCATGGTAATTTTAAAAATAAAAATTCTGATGAAATTATAAATATAAAAGAATTAAAAAACTTTAAAATTTTTCAGATTGTAAAGTTTAAAAAAAATAAGAAAAATATTAACGATTATAAATTATCCGGTCTAAATTTTCCTGATAAACTTAGAGTATCTGAAAATAACGATGTAAGAATATTATGGATAGGCCCAAATAATTGGCTTGTATTGTCTACTTCAAGCAGTTTATCTAGGGAAATAGCAAAAGGTCTTTCAAACGATGAGTTTGCTATAACTGATTTATCGCACTCAAAAGCAATTATTGAATTATCAGGTAAAAACGTGAAAGAGGTTCTAAAAAAAGGCTGCCCAATTAATTTTAATGATATAAATAAAAATGAAGTAGTAAATTCAATTTTTAATGGAATTGCAGTTACTTTAGATTTTATAAATGATCAACCCAACAAGATAAGAGTAATGTGTTTAAGAAGTTTTGGAGAATCGTTGTATCATTCCGTCACAGACGCCTCACTTGAGTTCGGTTATAAAGCTATTTAATTTTTACAAACTGTATAACTTTCAAATCAAGCTTGTTCAGAAATAAAGAATCAGTATTAATTCTGCGTTGTGATGATAAGAAAATTTTCATTGTATGGAATAATATTTGTTGCCTTAAATGGGTGTATACAAACCACAGCATCATTTATTGGACCAGCCTATACAATTGCAAGCACTGGCAACGTTTACCAAGCGGGATTAAGCGTAACAATAAATCAGGCTTTAGTGCATACGACGGGAGAGGACGCAATAGAACATGTCACCAAAATTTTAGATAACCTGGAGGAAAAAAAAGATAATAAGAAAAACTCCTTTCAAACAGATAACAATCATCAAGATTTTATAAATTCAGTAAAATCAGCAATTAGAAATAACGATTAAATTTAGATAACCTTTTTATAATTATCTTGGTTAAAAATTTAATTATATTATATGTTTTAATTTAATATGAAATCTATAGAGGGAAATTTTGATAATAGTGAGGTAAATGAACTATTATTATATCATTTTAAAGAATTAAGATCTGTTTCTCCTGAAGGGAGTACCCACGTACTTGATATACCAGGGTTAAAAGATCCTAGTATTAAATTTTGGAGTATATGGGAAGACAGTAAACTCGTAGGGTGTGGCGCCATAAAGCTTTTTGATCAGAAACATGGTGAGTTCAAGTCTATTAGAGTGACAAACGAATTTAGGAAAAAAGGATATGGCGAGAAAATTTTAAAACATTTATTAATTAAAGCCAAAAATTTAAATTTAAGAAAATTAAGTATCGAGACTGGATCTGGAGATTTTTTTAAACCAGCAAGAGAATTATTTCAGAAAATCGGTTTCAAAAAATGTTCTCCTTTTGCTCACTATAAAGAGGATCCCAACTCTTGTTATATGAATCTAGATATTTAAATTAATCTAATACTTCGCTTAATTTTTTAAATTCTCCAATTTTAAAAATTAAAGCATCGTCTTTTTTAAAACCAAATTTTTCTGCATTATCTTTGAATCTTTTTGGAGGTTCCATGATTGGTTCAAGTGACAAAACAAATGTGCCCCAATGAGTACCTAAAACTTTTTTACTTTTTAGATCTTGAGCGGCTTGCAGCGCCTCCTCGGGTGATGTGTGATATATTGATTTTTCAAACATTGGTCTAAAGTCATATGCACCAATATTTATCATTGTTAGATCAATTGGCCCAAACTCTTTACCAATTTTTTTATATATATTTCCATATCCAGTATCACAGGCAAAAAATATTTTTTTTCCAGCGTATTCTATTAAAAAACTACCCCATAAAGTTTTATTTGTATCTGTTAAACTTCTTTTTGACCAATGAACCGCCGGTAAGAATGTAATTTTTAAATCATTAAATTTTACTTCTTGATACCAGTCAAGCTCTTGAACATTTTTAAAATGGTGTTTTGTAAAATATTTACCTAACTTTAGTGCAGTAAATACTTTTGTATCTTTATATGGAAACTTTCTTATAGTACTCATGTCTTGATGATCATAATGATTATGAGTCAGTAAAAATAAATCAATATTTGGCAGCTCATTTAAATTTAATGCTGGCTCAGTATATCTTTTAGGTCCAAAAATTAATGGTCCAGCATTTTTAGAAAAAACTGGATCAGTAATTATAGTTGTATTACCTAATTTTATTAAAAAGGTAGCATGTCCTATCCAACCGATATAATCATTATTCTGAATACTATTTAATTTTTCTAAGACTAAATTTTTTTTGATTACGTGTTCATCTGGAACAGTCATGTCTAATTTTTTTTTCTCTTTATTAAATGTACTATAGGACCATTTTACATTTTCACTTCTAACAGGTGATCCCTCAGGGTTTCTGAATTTTCCGTTATCTAAATGATGATATGGTTTATTTGTCATAGCAAGATTTACCGAAGTATATTGAAAAAAAATAATAATTAAAATTATAAATTTTTTCATTATTAAATTTTAATAATTGTGGTGAAATGACCCATTTTTCTTTTAGGTTTTATTTCTTTTTTTTGGTAATCAAAAAAAAATTCGTTTTCTTTAACTTTTTTGTTTCGATACTCAGTAATATCATCACCAATTAAGTTTATCATCTTTGCATTGTAAATTTTTTTTGTTTTTAATTTATCTAGGGCACAGACTGCTCTTATGTGATTTTCAAATTGACTTACATTATGTGAATTTATTGTTAAGTGACCAGAGTTATGTACCCTCGGTGCTATTTCATTTACGTAAAGATTGTCGTTTTCGTCAATAAAATACTCTACACATAAAGTACCTACATAATCTAATTCTTCTGAAATTTTTTTTGCCCATTCAGTGGATAAATTTAAAATATTGTCACTTATTTTTGCAGGTATTTCTGAAAATTTAAGTATCTGATCTTTATGTACATTTTCTATTGGTTCATATATCTCATAACTTTGATTTTTAAATCTTGTAATAATTACTGATATCTCTTTCTTAAGATTTATAATTTTTTCTAAAATATATTGACTGTTAAAATCTATTTTTTGCTTATCAATCTCATTTTTATTATTTAGTCTAAATTGTCCTTTGCCGTCATAACCAAGAGTGGTAGTTTTCAAAATACCTGGTAAATGATTTAAGTTATTATTTAAATCTTTTAAGTTTTTTATGATTACGTAGTCTGTAGTTTTAATACCTAAATTATTTATGAAATTTTTTTCAGAAAATCTATTTTGAATAACTTGATTAATATTTGGTTTAGGTAAAACTTGTTTGTATTTATTAATAAACTCAAGAGTATTAAAAGGAATATTTTCAAATTCGTATGTTACAACATTTACTTTATTTACAAATTCTGAAATTTTATTCTCATCATTATAATCTCCCAGAATGAAATCATCAGCAAATTTTTGTGCAGGTGCATTTTCATCATCACAATAAATGAAAGTTTGTACATCTAATTTTTTTGCTGCTGTTGCAAGCATACTACCTAATTGACCACCACCTAAAATTCCAAGATTTATCCTACTCATTTAACTTGGTTTTTTTTTCACAGATCTAGTCTGTTTAGTACGCCAACTTTCAAGACTTTTTCTAATTTTTGTATCACTAACTGATAATATGGATGCTGAGAGTAAAGCAGCATTTATCGCTCCATCAACACCGATTGCAACTGTCCCAACTGGAATTCCTTTTGGCATCTGTGCTATTGAAAGAAGACTGTCTAAGCCTTTTAATTTTTTACTCTCAATTGGCACTCCTATTACAGGTATTCTAGTTAATGCTGCTATCATTCCAGGTAGGTGTGCAGAGCCGCCAGCACCAGCAATAATTACAGAAATACTATTTTTTTCAGCTTTTTTTGCAAATTCATACATTCTGTGTGGGGTTCTATGAGCTGATACAATCTTAGTTTCAAATTTTATTTTGAGTATCTTTAGCACTTTGACTGTGTATTTCATAGTCGAGTAATCTGATTGGCTACCCATTACAATTGCTACTTTGTGATTTTTTTTATTTTGCATTTATATATTTAATATCAAAAAAGCTAACACTAATATATATTTATTATATGAATTATAAAATCGATAATCTTCAATATTGTAAGTGGTCTCGTGAGGTATTTGAAATAAACCATCAAGCAGGTTTAGATGCTGTACATGTCACAGTGGTTTACCATGAGGATTATGATGAATTTCTTGAACGATTAAAAGAATGGGATGAACATTTTAAAAACAATTCCGATTTAATTTTTCTCGGTAAAAATTTTAGTGATATTGAAAAAGCTAAAAAAGATAAAAAAACAGCAATTTTTTTTGGTTTTCAAAATTGCTCTCCTATTGAGGATGATATCGGTTTAATAGGAAAAGTTCATGAACATGGATGTAGATTTATGCAATTAACATATAACAATCAATCTCTCCTTGCTACTGGATGTTATGAAAAGAATGACAGTGGTGTCACTAATTTTGGGCGAGAAGCAATAAAAGAAATGAACAAGATTGGTGTAGTAGTTGATATGTCACATTCAGCAGAAAAAAGCACTTTTGATGCAATAGATATTAGTGAAAAGCCAATAGCTATCACTCATGCAAATCCTAGTTTTTGGCACAGTGCAAAAAGAAATAAATCTAAAGACCTATTAAAAACTCTAGCTGACAGCAAAGGTATGTTGGGACTATCATTATATCCTCACCATTTGAAAAGTGGTACTAATTGCACATTAGAAAGTTTTTGTGAAATGACAGCTCAAACTGTAGAAATAATGGGTATAAATAATGTTGGAATAGGTTCTGATCTATGTCTGTTCCAGCCAGATACTGTTGTTGAGTGGATGAGAAATGGAACATGGGCAAAACAAAAAAATTTTGGTGAAGGAAGCAAATCAAAACCTGGCTTTCCTAAACAACCAAAATGGTTTGAAGATGCTCGAGGTTTTAAAAATTTAGAAACTGGCCTTAAAAAAACTGGTTTTAACGATGAAGAAACAAATAAAATTTTGGGTAATAATTGGTTTAATTTTTATAAAGGGATAAATTAATGGAAATACAATTAAGAGATCCAAAAGAAGTAATGAAATTATCAAGACTTGGATCTTTTCATCAATCGAAACTTTCTTTTTTGAGATCTTTTTTGCAAGAATTCAAAAATTGGAAATACAAAAGAGATCTATTAGATTTGGATGAAAATGGTTTTGGAGTTGTTATTTATTCTTTTAGAAAAGAAAATAGAATTTATTCTTTGATTTGTTTTGCTAATAAAATAAGCGACCAAGAAAGATCAGATAGAGTGATTGCTACAAAGTGGGACGCAGCTTTTACACTATTTGACGGCGTTCCAACAAAACAAGATATCGAAAGATTAAAACAAAATGTTCCAAAACAAGAAGTTGGTAGAATGTCATTTAAAGAACTTACATTATCTCGTGCAAACAAATCAGTGAGAATTTTTGATTATGTAGTTGAGTGTCTCTCAAATGGAAAACAACCAGATAAGGATAAATTAGCAAAAGTTGGATACCTTTACAGAACCACAGCTGTCTACGGCTCAGGAAAATTTGGGCTGGCTGATAGATTTAGAATTAAAAATAGAGAAGAAATATATGGACCATTTAGATTAGAAATGATGTTGGTATATCTTGTAAGACAATTTACTTTTGATCAAGTGAATCACATTGCAAAGAGTAAAAATCCTAAAAAAGCAGTCGCTTTAGATCCAAACATATCTAGAAATCTAGGAATTGGGAACTCTACTGGTCTAGGGATGGCTCCATTTATTGTAAATCATCCTTTGTTATTAAATAATTGGATAATGGCAAGAGAAACTGCATTAAAACAAATTAGAGAAATAAAAGAGGTAAAAAAAAAAGATGTTGATCTAATAATTAGTTGCCTGCAAAATTCTAAAAAAAATATTGATAATTGGACTACTGAAAGTGAATTCCAACTATTAAAAATCAATAATTTAAAGAAAGATTTAGATTTATTGTTACAATATTTTTTAACTAAATTTGATTTCGAAAAAGAATTTTCTTATAACGATTTGTATATTTGGGCAAAAAAAAATCTAGGAGAAGAATGTTTAGAATTTATGGTCTCAGTGATAATGGAGCCATATGAAAAAATTACAAATCCACTAATAAGAACTATGAGTGCTGATGAAGAGAAATTCTTTACAATACCTATAGAGAAAACGATTTTAGATTTAAGAAAAGTTTTAGAATTAAAATACTCAGATATTCTTAAAATAGATTTTAAAAAAAAAGAAAATAATCAAAATTTTTGGTTTATTTCAAAAAACAAGGAAGAGCCCAGGCTTGCCAATAGATTTCAAGATGAAGGTTCGGATTTAGAGCAACCATTAGCGATAGCAAGAGATATTTGTAAATTATATGAAAGAATTTCAAATGAAAAAAATAGTTTAAAAATAGGAACTTTCTTAATGAATAATAACGACCTTAGACACGTCGTAAGAAGAGCTTTCATAACAGAAAAATTTCCGTATGCTGAAATTCAAGATAACACAATAGGTGCAAAATTAATGCCAATTGATATGCTAAGATTGAAGCTTTCTTTTTTTGGTGCGGTAAAATTTGATCCTCGGTCAGATAAATGGCTAAGGATCTGTATGTTTCAAGGAGCTCCATTACCAACTGAGCTCACAACATCAGATGACCATTGGGTTTATAATTCAATAAATTAATGAAAAGCTTTAGTGAAATAGACACCACTGTTAAAAGAGCTTCAAAAAGTATTGGATTTGAATGGGGTGTAGCAGAAGAATTAGGAAAAAATATACGATTACTAGAAATGTTTGGATTGGCAGGTTTAAAAAATCTAAATTCATATTTTAAAATTTATAATCAAAAACAGTTTCAAAAAATAAGTTTAATATCTAAAATAAATACTTCTAGTATTGCTTATTGCCCAATCATATCAGGTACAAATTTTCTAGATCAAGTAATAAATTTAGAGACGATGGATGAGATAAATTTTGAAAACATGGCATTCCCTTTGTTATTTTTGCCATTTGTCAGTCGATCAACGGAAATTATTGGTAAACGTATTTTTTTAAATATTGATGAAAAAGAATTTTTGTTAAATTTTAATCAATCAATTTATTCTAATTATTTGAGTGGCGATATAATCGATTCTGCAAAAAAAATTAAAATAAAATTTATTGAAAACAAAAACACATTTGAAGAAAATGAATGGCAAGAACTTTATAAATTATCAGAGGGAACTTTTGTAGAGGAGACAGATCAATTGAAAAATTCAGCTGCTGGAGCAGGGCTTACAGATAATGACTAAAGAAGAGAAAAAATTAAATTTCAAAGAAATTGATAATAAATGTGAAGAATGTGGGAAAACAGATGAAAGTGTAAGAGAAAATTTAATTTTATATGGCTTTAAAATTTGCCAATCTTGTAGGGTTTCAAAAACAGTATTTCCAGTTTAGCTAATTGTACTTATTGGCAATGCATTCATTCTACTAATCACAAAAGATACTGATAAAAATGCAATTAGCAAGAAAGCTAAAAAAATTATACCAAAAGATTTAAGATTGGACTTTAGGCCCAAAACATGTTTCGTTGATATGATGAGAGACGCAAAAATCCAAAATTGCGTTAAAAATATCACAGGTAGAACTAAATCTGGTGTTACTGCAAAAAATCTAATTAACCCGGGTGCATGGGCATAGCCAACACCAATTAAAACTTTTTTAAATGGTATTTTACTATTTTTATCTGGAAATAGTTTAACTCCAATTACAAAAATTAATATTGACCATATAAACCATGTCAAAATTGCAGTTAACCCCGATAATCCTATTGATGTTTTAATAATACTGTTGGCAGCAATTGCTCCAGCAACTCCCTCTAGGATCATTATAAGGCCAGCAAAGTATATAGCAGCCTCCCCAAAATATTTATTATCTGAATAAAGAGATCTATCTAACTTCAGTGATTTAAAAACAATATCTAAAAATACAGCAAACATAATTATAATGAGGAGCGAATTACTCCGCTCCTCGAATATTGAATTAACCTTTTACCACTTCTCTTGTATTTGCGTGGTATGACTCAGTAAATGGAATATCAACTACTACAGCATCAACAGGTTTACCAGGTTTTGTGGAATATTTTCTTGGTAAATGAACTTTATATTTAGTTCCAACTTTACCTTTTGGAAAACCATTCGGGTTTTTTGTACCATCGTATGGGACATATCCCATTGCGATATTCATTCCCTTTTCCGGATGATACCAAGGCGAAGTAATAAATCCTACAGGTTTACCGCCACTTGGTTTTGAAATTAACCAAAAGTCAGGAGCATATTCTGTTATTGGTTTTCCGCCCATTTCCATTCCAACTAATTGAAGTTTGTAAGGTTTTTTTCCTGCTTTTAATTGTTTTTTCATTTTTTCCAAAGCAGCCTTACCAACATAATTAGCTTTTTTCTTCCATTCACCTTTTCCTGATAATGATACTTGGTAACCAAGATTACATTGAAACGGATTGTGTTCGTGATCTAAGTCTTGACCCCAAGATAAAATCCCAGCCTGTATTCTTCTGTGGTGAGCAGGAGCAATAACTCTTAATTTATGTTTTTTTCCTGCTTTCAAAACTGCATTCCACATATCATCTGCATATTTTGTAGCATTCCTTAAATAAATTTCATATCCAGCCTCACCTGAAAAACCAGATTGTGAAATAACACAATCTCTTCCACCAACCTTAGCTTTTGCTAAGCCATAGTAAGGCATATTATCTAAATCAACTTGTTTACCGATTAAATCTTTCATTAGTGCTTTAGATTTTGGACCTTGTATTTGTACAGGACACGCATCTATTTCATCAATTTCACATTTAAATTTTTTATTTGCATTTACCCCTTGCAAGTAAAGTCCAATATCACTGTCTGATAAACTAAACCAAAATTCATCTTTAGCTACTCTTAATAATATTGGATCATTTAAAACACCACCTTTATAGTTACAAAGAATAACGTATCTTGCTCTCATTGGTGATATTTTTGTTGCGTCTCTAGTAATTACATAATTAACAAATTTTTCAGCGTCTTTGCCTTTAACTCTAATTTGTCTTTCAACTGCAACATTCCACATCGTTACATCATTTTTAATTGATTTATATTCAACCATCGCACCATTTTTGCCTTTAACATAACCTCTTGGATGGTAAATACGATTGTATACAGTTGCTCTCCAGCATCCTGCTCTCATTGATAAATGCCAATAAGGTGATTTTCTTACCCTTGTTGAAATTAACAATTCAACTTTTGTTGGTCCACTTTGTCTTAAATTATAAGGTACGTGTCTGTCTGATTGGTTCACAGACGTTGCATGTTTCATTTTTGAATAATCAAACTCTTTAGACATATTCATTCTCCTTCAACCACTTGTTAGTTTCCTTCAAGCCGCCGAATGTATAAATGTGAAAAAAATCAGTATGCATTTTTAATTTCCCAATTAATTCATTAGGGTCTTTAGGTTTCATCAAATCTAATGCCTTACTAAAATTAGATTTTAGAAAGTTAATGGAATTTTTTGCACCTACAATATTAGCAAATTTAATTAAGCTAGTGATTTTAAGTGGTCCAGTAATTCCAACATGAACTGGTACGCTTTGTTTAGAAATAAAATCTATAATAGGCTGAGGATCCAATAACCATTGTGTTACTATATAATCAGCATAAGGCTTTTTATCCATCATAGCTTTTTCTAAATCTAAGTCGGATATATCAGGACTCCCCTCCGGATGTCCAGCAATTCCTACAGTCAAATCATCAAAATAACCAGTTTCTAAAAGTTGAAATGAGCTGTCAAATTTACCAGCTGGTTCACGACCACCCCCGATCACCAAAACTTGTTTAACACCTCCATCTTTGCATCTAGAAACGTAGTCTTTTAAATCCTTTTCATCACTCATTGATCTTGCGGGAAAATGAGGGACTGGATTAAAACCTTTTTTAACAAGTTCAACCGCTTGTTGTGCCGTCTCTCTATAATCACTCCCAGGCAACATAGTGATATAAATATCTTTTACCGGAGGAACGGTGTCAAGATTAGTTTTTGGACTAATTTCAAGAGAAAACTTCATACTTGCGGATATATCATTAATTAATCTATTTTCAAAATAATTAACTCGTCGCGGCAGTTGTAAATTCTTGCTTATAGTATCGGTTATTTACAACATATTCTATATTTGTCTCATCGCTTTTGGATTTTGATTTAGATGGAAAGCTGATTGCAAAACCCATGCAAATGTTTGATTTATTAAATTTAGAATTTGGTATTTGGATTGGATATAATAACAACAATCCATTTTTAGAGTCTCTAAAGCTTCTTGCTCTTACACCATATTCTCTCTTATTAGAATTAGTTTTTAATATTTCCTTTATTTGTTCTTCATGTAAATCAAGAAGTTGATGATTCGGGTTTGTAAGAATACCTATACTATATTTAGTTATATCATTAGTTTTTCTTTTTGATCTTTTTAAAAGATTAACTTCATAAAAATTATTAATCTTTTTAAAATCATTAGTTGATCCACCCCCCATAAGCCCTACAGTCCAATTAGTGAGCTCATTCATTGAGTTGAGGTTATTTATATATTCTGAATATAAACTTGGTTTTACTTGTGTAGAGTCTTTATGAACCCTGTAAGAATTAAGAAAATCTTTTATAATTTTTGAATTTACATTTTTCCAAATAAAAGAATTTTTTTCATTACCATAAGGTCTTTTTATTATATTTTCTTCATTTGGTTTTTTTAAACTTTGAATAAAATTTTCAGTAGTTTTTAAATTTGCGTCAACTGATTTAAGATCAAAAGAAGTTGTCTGTCCAAAATGATCAACAAAACTTGTTGCCATTTTTACACCATGTTGCATTTTAATTCTAGATGTAACCATTAACAATGGGTGTGATTTAACTTTTAAACCAAAATCTTTTGGTGTTAAATTTTGCTCAGACATTATTCTAAATTGTAATTTTAACTCGTCAGTGGCCTCAGCTATGTGATAAAACCAATCCATCATTTCATAAGTTGTAAATAATTTACATATATCTTGATATCCTTCTCTGTAGCCAAACCATCTACCCATTTGCATTAAAGTATCGTACATTTTTGTAGATCTTAAAAAATAACTTGTACTTAATCCTTCCAATGTAATTCCTCTAGATAACCGATCTCCACCTATTATTATTGTTTGCAACCCTCTATCTTTTGTTCTTTTATATTGTTCATAATCTAAAAAATCTGTTGAATCTCCCGAAAGATTTTTGATATTTAAACTTATTTCTGAAACAACATATTTTAATCCAGATTCTGTGTTAAAGATTTTATCAAAGTTAAATTCATTTTCATTTTTAAAACTTTTTAATTCATTCTCAATTTCATTTTTTAAATTTTGAAATTCTACTGTACCAGGATTTAATAAAGTGCTTCTTATCTTATCTATTGTATTTATAACTTGAAACTTTATTTGACTGTTAACTTTAATATATTTGGAAACATGAATTAACATTGACTTGTGATCATTTATTTGTCCCCTAATATTTCTAATACAGCAACTTACAATAAAACTTACTATTGCTCTTTTTAAACTTGTTGGATGATTACTATTTCCATCTATCAACGCTTCATGGTCCTTATAATGTTTTGGAGGGATCCATCCATT
Source organism: uncultured Pelagibacteraceae bacterium (assembly GCA_902560565.1). Lineage (GTDB taxonomy): Bacteria > Pseudomonadota > Alphaproteobacteria > Pelagibacterales > Pelagibacteraceae > Pelagibacter. Next base: position 34,289 of record CACEMG010000010.1, read on the forward strand.
TTTACAATCAAGATCTTGAGTCTCATCACAATGATCATTAATTACCTCTAAAAATCCCTCATCTGCATCCCCAGTTTCTTCTGAAAATATTTTATTTATACCGTAATAGTTATTTGGCTCTGGTAAATCATGAATAAAACTTTTTGGAAAAAGTCCTGGACCTGCCTCAGTAGTATATTCATTTGGATGAATAAACACATTTGCAAATGGAGTTGCCGTATATCCCACATAACTTTTTTTCTCATAAAGGTTAAGTAATTGTCTTATTAATCTGTTTATTGTTTTTGGATCGTATTCTTCATTTGGTTGATCGTTTTCATCAATTGCACCCGTTCCAGTATCCACAGAAGCGTGGTCAACCTCATCATCAATTACTAAAATTGGCTTACCTTTAATAATTGGAAAATCCGGACTTAAGTCATTAGCTTTATTATGTTTCTCTAATTCCTCAATATTAGTTTCGAGTATATCTTCTTTAAACTGTTTAATAGAAAAAGGTTTATCTTTTACAACTATGTTGGGTGGTACATCGGGCGAATTTAAAACATATCTTATTAAATTTTCAATTGATGTTTTATTTTTTTTTATACAAAGTAGGGTTAAGTCTTCTGTATGAGTATTTATAGCAGCTCTTAATTTAGCCTTACTTAAGTCTCCGTTCATAGCACTTGATGTATAGGTATTAGGAGGATTTAATTTGTCTTGTCTAATTTTTCCTAAAGGTAAAATCTTACTAGAGGAAAAGTTATCATATTCAAACTGTTCAGTATTAAAACCAAAAAAACCATCATCCAGTCTTTCGTGTGTTTGTCGTCTTAAATCTTTAGTAAGCCCAGACATTACTACAATAAATTTGTAACCGGCGTCTGCAGCTTTATTAACTAGAGCTATGAAATTGCTAGTTTTTCCTGATTGAACATTTCCAACCACTAGTCCTCGTCTATCCCATAATCCTTCTCTTTTTGGATTTTCTAATAAACCCAAAACTTCATCAGTAGATTTATCAATTTCATTAACAACATCTATAGGTTTTTTAAAACTTTCTAAAAGCCATTCTTTGTGGCTATCCCAGTAAGGTCTTTTTATATTTGGATCATACCAATTTTCATGATCATCATTGTTTGAAATAGTTGAAGATTTTCCAATTTTTGTTTTAAAGGCATTTAATAATGCCTCAGAACATCTATTAAATTCTGGTTCTATAAAATTTTGTTTGTTTATATTTAAAAATTCTAAGGCAAGCTCAATACTTTTATTAACAGAATCTTTATTAACTTCTTTAGACTCTAACCTGAGCAATCTTTTGATAGATATAGAATATATCTCGTCATATAATTTGTTATTTGACATCTAATTCTTAAATTCCATTAATTTTAAATTTAAAGCTTGTTTGTTTGGTAAATTATCATGTGGAAGACTAATTTTCTTACCATGGTAAATACTGTACATTGGATCATTTCGCCATCTTCCACTGATTTTTACTTTATAATTTTCGTCTATACAGAGTAGACCTTTGTCATATAACAAGTGCAAGTCTGATCTTAATATGAGTCCATTAGATAAATGATTAGTTTTTGGACCCAAGTAAGGATATATGTGACATGCCTCAAGAACATCTAAAACTTCACAACCAGTAATACAGCATTTATTTTCATAATTTTTCATTAGGCCAGATCTAAATTTTGGTTGGCCTTGTCTATATGTAACTAACTTTTTGATTTTTTTTCTGGCATCTTCTAAGTTCTTAATATCAAAAAAATCATCATCATAATTTTCATCTAATTTAATTTGTATTAATTCGCACATTCTTTCTGCTAGGTTTTTTATTATTTGGAAAGATTTATCACCTTCGTAATATACTTTTGAAATATTTTTAGTTAATTTTAAATCTGTATGATTTTTAAAAACATTGAGAACTAAATTATCAAATTTACAAAGTATAATAATAAAATTATTTTCAATTTCTGTATTTTTACATGTGATCAATAAGATTTTGTCATTTCCAAATCTTTTTTTTATTAGGTTACCAGCAATTTTAATTCTTTCCCAAGCGGAAGGGTATTTACCTTTATTCTCTTTAAACGGAGTTTTTCTTATCCTTGGTGATCGGGGGGGTTTATCATTCCACTTTCCGTCGGTTGGTAATGAATATGCGCTTATTCTTTCAGTTCCATAATCTTGAATAACTAAATAACCATTTAATACAACTTCTTTTTTCCAATTTTTAATATAATCTTGTGGAAGATGAACTTGTGTTGCATGAGTATCTGTCCATCCAAGTTCGTATGGTCTTACTAATTTAATCGAAATTCTATTGTTTGATAGTTTCACCTAAACCATCCATGATTAATTAAATGATTTAGTATAGCTTCTACCACATTCACTGTCACTGAATTTCCTGCCTGCATATAAAGTTGAGTATCTGAAACATTATTTTTTTTTGCAATTTTATAAAATTTATCTGGAAACCCCTGAAGTCTTAAAGCTTCTAAGGGTGTTAACCTTCTGATCCATTTAAGTTTTTTTTCGTTATTTATAAACTTGTTTGAATAATAATTATCTTGATGAGCTCTATGCATTTTAACCATTGTTCTTGTAAGTGGTCTTGCAATCTCTAAATCTATTTCAGATTTAGAGTAGTATCCTCCAGATCCATCTTTAAGAATAGTTTTAAGAATTTTTTTGGAGAGAATATATTTTGAGTCTACATTTTTCTCTAAAACCGATTTAGTTGTCGTAATTTTTTTAGAAATTTTTGGAGGATCAATCGGAAAATTGTTTTTATTTTTTTTTAGAGATCCATAAATAAAAATACGCCTTCTTGTTTGAGGTACCCCATAATCTTTACTATCTAATAGCCACCAGCTAACGTCGTAGTTTTCGTTTTGTAAGATTGATATTATGATCCTAAATGTTTTTTTATTATCGATAGTTAATAATCTTTTAACATTTTCTAGAATGAAATATTTAGGTTTAATAGAATGTAATATTGCTGCAATATCAAAAAAAAGAGCACCCCTCTCATCTTCTAAGCCTTTTTGTTTACCCATAGAGCTAAATGACTGACAAGGAAAGCCAGCATAAAGTAAATCAAAATAAGGAAGTTTATTTTTAATTAGTGAGGATTTTTTTTTAGAATTATAATTAGAGGAATTACAAAAAATTTTATCGCCTGCAGTAATTTTTTTTATATCATCAACAAAAAAATTATTTTTTACATTAAAGTTTGCAGAATATGATTTTTGACAATATTTATCAATTTCAGACCAACCCACTGTTTCATTTTTGACTTTTTGTTTATCAAATATTTTTTCCGAAGCTAACCTAAATCCTCCTATACCTGCAAAAAGATCAAAAATTTTCATCATTAATTATTTTTTCAATCCCTTTGCATAAAAATTTAGATAACAATGGAGGAACGGCATTTCCAATTTGTGAGTAACACTGAGAAATAGTTCCTGTAAAAAAATAATCATCAGGAAAACTTTGCACTCGAGCTGCCTCTCTAGGTGTGAGACCTCTAGGTTGGTTAGGGTGAATGTACATATTACAATCAAATTTCATATGGGACGTTATAGTTTTACAATTTTTATTTAATTCTAATTTATAATATTTATCTTTAAATATATTATTTCTTCTTTTGTAAGGCATTATTTTATGGATAAATTTATGTGTAGAATCTCCACCTTGAGGTAATAGCCCAAAAATTTTAATATCTCTATCATTGTTATAGCGAGCTTTGTGATTAAAAACAAAATTTATTCTTTTATTATTATTAATCTTTTTTAAATATAAATTAGTTTTCTTGGAATATGATTTTTCAATATTATATCCAGAAAAATAATCTTCATTTTTAGTATCATTTTTTTTTTTTTTAGCTTTTAAAGGTCGTAAATTAAATAGTGCATCTTTAAGCTTAAATTTTTTTTGTTTTATTTTAATTTCATCTAGATAATTAAAAAAAAAAGATACTTTTTTTGAAGAAATTTTAGTTTTTTTCACACCAATAAAAAAAACTCTTTTACGATTTTGTGGAATACCAAACTCACTAGCCTGCAAGAC
>CACEMG010000011.1 GCA_902560565.1 uncultured Pelagibacteraceae bacterium
AGCAACAGGAAAAGCTAATAATAAACAAATTAAAATACTATAAAATGATCCGACTAAAGCTCCACCTATACCTGCTATTTCTGGATCTCTAGAGTCTCCATTATTAAAGAAATAATTATTAAAATTTTTACTTATCTTTTTATTTTCAACAAAATAATCGTATATAACTAATTGAAAATCAGAGATTCTTCTTCTTTCTTCGGGAAGTTCTCTTGGATAATTACCTTTATGCAATTGATCTATATCGTCTGAGGCTGTTAAATCTAATGTAATTGTTTTACCTAATAAATTATTATCTTTTAAAAAAGCTTTTTTAATCTCGATTTCTGCATCTCCACTAAATAGTTTTAATAATTCATCTTCTTCAGCTCTATCTTTTGCTGGATAAGCTTTTATTAAATTTTCTATCATTACATCATAAAAATCAGCTTCCATTATTTCTTCTTGGGATGCACCATTTTGAATTTCTAATAAATCCTGATCAAAAAAGATTTCAGTGGTAATTACTGTTTTTTTAAAAGCTGAGCTTCCTTTCGAGAAAATATTTTGAACTAGAATAACTACAAATAACAATGCAACCAATATAGATACTAAACCATAAAATCTAAATCTTTTCTCCGCTCGGTGCCTTTTTTTTAATCTTTCTTCTTTAGTCATACTTTTCTCTATATTTTTTGACCGCTCTTTGAGCTATATAATTCAATATTAATGTTGCTATAAATAATGTAAGTCCCAAAGCAAAAGCAGATTGGGTTTTCGGACTGTCAAATTCTTGGTCACCAACAAGTATCATTACAATCTGAGTTGTAATTGTTGTGGTAGACTCTAAAGGGTTAATTGTAAGATTTGCAGCAAGACCAGCAGCCATCACAACTATCATTGTTTCACCTATCGCTCTTGATACTGCTAATAAAACTGATCCTATTATCCCTGGAAGAGCTGCGGGTATTACGACTTGTTTAATAGTTTCTGATTTTGTGGCTCCAACAGCATATGAACCGTCTCTTAATGATTGTGGGACAGAATTAATTACATCATCAGATAAAGATGAAACATAAGGAATAATCATTATTCCCATAATTAATCCTGCAGCTAAAGCGCTTTCGGATGAAACAGTTAATCCAAAATTTTCACCTACTTGTCTAAAAAAAGGTCCAACAGTTAATGCAGCAAAGAAACCATAAACTACAGTCGGTATTCCTGCTAAAATTTCAATAATTGGTTTTGAAATTCTTCTAACTTTAATTGAAGCATATTCAGCCATGTAAATACCTGAAAATAAACCAATAGGAACAGCTACTAACATTGCAATAAAAGCTATAAAAGATGTCCCTGCAATCAATGGAATAAAGCCAAAAGCATCTTTTAACTCTTCTAATTCAGCTACCGTTATTGAGGAGGCATCTCTAACAAAAGCTCTTTGGGGACTCCAATTTGTACCAAATAAATAATCAAAAATATTAATGACTGAAAAAAATTTAATACTTTCAAATAGTAGTGAAAATATTATTCCAAGAGTAGTTAAAATGGCTATTAAAGAAGATACAAACAATAAACCCTTTAAAATAACTTCCACATCGTCTCTTGCTTTATTGTTATTTTTTATTTTTTTTAAAGAGTAAATAACCGAAGCTATAATTATTCCAAATATTAAAACTACTTTTGAATTTGTAAAAAGATTTATAAATTTTGCGTATGCAAGAGCACTTTCTTTCAATATATTATCTATATCTCCAAAATACGTACCTAAATGGATAGCCTTAATTTTTTCATAAATTAGGTTTGCTTCATTTTTGTCATTAAATATTGCACCTTGATTTGCAGCTGTTTCAATAATTATAGATTTAATGATTACAGGTTCAAATAATGACCAGACCAATAAAAATACTAATGCTGGTATTGAACACCATAAAACAAGATAGTATCCATAAAATTTCGGTAAAGCATTTAATCTTATATTTTTCTCAATTGAAATACTTTTAGTTTTTGACCTTCCATAAAAGAATAAAGAAACAGAAAATATAGTAATTAAAAATATTAGAACGATGTTCATTCGCCCTGAGTGATATATTCTTAATGTTACAGAAATATTACAAATTAAATCTAAGATTGAATTAATAAAAAAGGCCAGTTATTACTGGCCTTTTTTGGGGATAAACGAAAATTATTTTAAGTTGATCGTATTCAACTCTACTGCAGCAGTTCTGGTAACTTTGTATTTGTCTGAAGCTAAAGGAACAAGTCCTATTTCAGCTAAATAACCTCTGTTACTCATAGCTTTTTTAGATGTAAATTCCTTAAGAAATTCTTTTATACCTGGAATTACACCAATATGTGCTTTTTTTACATAAAAGAATAATGGTCTTGCTATTGGATAAGAGTAATCCTGAATACCTTCTAATGATGGCTGAACACCATTAACTGATGATGCTTTAATCTTATCTTTGTTGGCCACTAAGTAACTATAACCAAAAAAACCAAATGCGTCTGGATTTGATGAAAGTTTTTGTACAATTAAAGTGTCATTCTCACCAGCTTCAACAGCGTATCCATCCTCTCTAATTTTAGCACATTCCTTTTTAGCTTTTTTACCTTCAGCATCGTAAAGAGATTTTGCTGTTTTTGAACAACCTTTTACCATAACTAATGAATTCCATGCATCTCTAGTACCTGATGTTGGAGGTGCAACTAATATTTCAATCTTTTTATTTGGAAGACTCGAGTCTATGTCACTCCAATTTTTATATGGATTTTCAACAAGTTTTCCATCAATGTCTACTTTAAATGCTAAAGCTCTCCAAAGTTGTTCTTTTGTAAAATCTGCATCTGGAGCATTTACTGAGTGCGCGAATGAAATACCGTCATTTCCTATTACTATTTCAATAATTTCAGCAACACCATTTTTCTCACATAAAGCTTTTTCTTTTGTTTTAATTGCTCTTGATGCATTTGTTATATCAGGATGATTTGCTCCTACACCTGCGCAGAACAATTTCATTCCTCCACCAGTTCCTGTACTTTCGATTACCGGTGTTTTGAATTTTCCACCTTTACCAAACTTTTCAGCTACAACTGTAGCATATGGGTAAACAGTAGAAGAACCTACAATTTTTATTTGGTCTCTTGAGTAACTAGTTGTTGTAAAACTAAGTACTAAAAGAAAACTTAATAAAATTTTTACTAATCTATTCATATTTCTCCTTTTTAGATTCGTTATGTATCAAGAATTAAATCTGAATCTAAAATATTTTATTAAAGGAAAGTTAAAGTTTTGTTACAAAGGCTAACTTTTTAGTTGAATTAAATTGAATTAAATTTCAAATCTATAGTAGTTCCTTGATTTTCCTCACTATTAATAATCATTTCACCTCTATGTTGAGAAACTAAATGCTTAACAATTGCAAGCCCTAAACCCGTACCTCCAACACTCCGACTTTTACTAGGATCGACAGTGAAAAATCTTTCAGTGATTCTGTGAATAAATTCCTTGGGAATTCCTATACCTTGATCTGATATAGAGACAATATTTAAATCACCCTCTTTTTTCGTGGCAATTTTAATTTCTTTACCCTTCTCACTATATTTAATTGAATTATCAATAAGGTTAGTAAAAATTTCTATTAATTTATCTCTATCACCAATAATTTTGAAATTTTCAGTTTTTTGAAGATTTAAATTAATGTTATTTTTTTTAACAATGTTTTCATAAGTCTTTATCACGTAATTAAGCACTTCTATTAAATCTATTTCGTGTGTAGGCCTTATATGCTCTTGTAGCTCAATTTTCGAAAGAGATAACAAATCTCTTATTAAATTTTCCATTCTTTCAGATTGAGAGCTCATTACTGGTAATAAATTATTAACTTCGGAGTTCTTTTTTAAATCAGCGTTATTTTGAAATGACTCAAGTCCCATTTTAATAGATTGCAATGGCGTTCTAAGTTCGTGGGAAACATTTGCAACGAAGTCTGATTTCAATTGTTGAAATTTATAAAATTCAGTCAAATCTCTCATAAAAAGTAAACAAGATGGCTCATCAAAGAATAAATTATGATTATCTTGGTAAATAGTTACATTCATTCTAAGAACTGAAGGGTTTCTTAGCTCTATTTCAAGATCATTAGAATTTTCTCCATTGAAAGCTTTCTCAATTGAACTTAACAAATCGGGATTTCTTAAAAATCCACTTATATTTTTATTCAACTTTGTTTGAAATCTTTTAATGGCTGAACTATTACTAAATATTATTTCCTTAGATTTGTTTAGAATTATAATTCCTTCTGGTATGTAATTTAAAAGATTATAAATGGTTTCTCTATATTTTTTGCTTTCATCTTCATCTAACTTATTATCTTCAATTTTAACTTCCGTATTAATGCCTAAGACTCTTTCTTTTTTTAAAAGAAAAAATAACAAAATAGCTATTATGATTAACAAAACAAATGTTAATAGTTCCATATAAAATTATCTCATTTAAATGTTACAGATTTGTTAAAACCTTTTAAGAACTTACTTTTCCTAAATAGTTTACTAGTATCACACCTATAATTATTAGAATTATACCTATTGTTCCATAAATATTGGGCAATTGATTATATTTTAAAATTCCAAAAATGGTTACAGCAGTAATGGTTAACCCTCCGTAAGTTGCGTATGTAAATCCAACGGGTATAGTAGTCATAGCTTTAGACAGACAGAACAGACAAAGTAGGATTGAAATAGCACAAAAAATTGTAGGCAACATGGTAGTAAAACCATTAGTAGTTTTTAAGAATCCATTTGCAGCAATTCCCAGCACAACAGCTAAAATTAAATAAATATAACCAGATGAAATACTCATACTATTTTATTCTACCATAAATATCTTGGTATCTCACAATATCAGTTTCCTTTAATATTGAACCAAGTTGCGCTTCAATAATTTTAACAGGTTTTTTAAAAGGATTTTCAATTCTATGAATGGCCCCTAGTGGAATGAATGTAGCTTCATTTACTTTTTTATAAAATACCTTTTTATTTAATGTTATTTTAGGTTTCCCTTGAGTAACTAGCCAGTGTTCTGATCTATGAAAATGCTTTTGGAGACTTAAGATACCCTTAGATTTAACATACAATTCCTTCATTAAAAAATTTTTACCATTATATAAATTTGTATAGCTACCCCATGGTCTATAAAAAACATTTTTCTTTTTAAAATATTTAGATTTGTTTTTTCCATACATTTTACATATTTCTTTCCAGCTTCCTAAATCAGACCATGGAATATCCAATTTAATCGCATTTATATTTTTTGTTTTTTCTAAAATTGCATAATCAAAAGATTTTTCAATTGACTTTACGAATGAAGATTTGTTTAGATAATATATGTTATTTCGATATTTTGACTTATGAACTGATGCTAAACAATTTTTGTAAGTTTTTGGTTGAAACTTTTTAAAATTATTAATGATTGAGTCTTTTCTTAAAAAGAACATACCAGAATTCCAGTATCCCTTTTTTTAATAACTTGCTTTGCTTTTGCAGGCTTTGGTTTTTCAATAAATCTTGTGACTTTATTAATATTTTTTTTATCTTTTTTGGTTAAAAAATATCCGTATTCGCTAGATGGGTTAGTTGGTTTAATACCAAAAATAAATACATTTTTATTATCAAGATTGGATTTATTTTTGTTTATTTCTCTATTTAATTTACTTGGATTTTCAATTAAGTGATCTGCTGTAAAGTACATCAAAGCCTGATTGTTTGGGATGTCTTTTATTAGTGCAGAAGTTAATATAGCTGGGGCTGTATTTTTTTTTGCCGGTTCTAAAACAATCTTAAATTTTTTTATTTTACTTTTTTTTAAAGCCTTTTTAACTTCTTTAATATACTTAGCATTTGTGCTGATGATGGGATAATCGTAGATATTATTTTTAATTCTCTCAAAAGTTTTGTTAATTAGTGTCCAACCGCCAAAATCGATAAATTGTTTTGCTTGATGTTTTGATCCTTTGGGCCAGAGCCTAGTACCAGCTCCACCACATAAAATTACAGGTCTTATTTTCATTAAATATCTGCGTATGTCCTGACTTCTTCTTTTGCACCTGGATGTGTAGGCGCTCCAAGGTATGCAGGTCCAACAGTTTGTGCGTACTTCCAAAGTGTTCCATTACCAAAATTAATCTTCTTTGGTTTCCATTTTTTTCTTCTTTTTGCTAATTCTTTTTTAGACAAACGAACATTTATTGTTCCTTTCTTAGCATCTAGATCAATAATATCTCCATTTCTTAATAAAGCTATTGGTCCACCAACTGATGCTTCTGGCCCAACATGTCCAATACAAAATCCTCTTGTTGCTCCTGAAAATCTTCCATCTGTAATTAGTGCAACTTTTTCACCCTTCCCTTGTCCATATATTGCTCCTGTAGTTTGAAGCATTTCTCTCATACCTGGACCACCTTTAGGACCTTCGTATCTAATTATAATGATATCACCATCTTTATACTTTTTATTTTTAACAGCTTTATAAGCTGCTTCTTCTGTATCAAAACATCTTGCCTTACCAGTAAATTGTAATCTTTTTAAACCAGCTACTTTAACAATAGCTCCATCAGGTGCTAAATTTCCTTTTAATCCAACTACGCCACCATCTGGAGATAATGGTTGATTATATGTCCTCATAACTTTTTGATTTTTGTTAAATTTAACATTTTTTAAATTTTGTCTCATAGTTTTACCTGTAACAGTCATGCAATCACCATGGATGTATCCACCATCTAAAAGTGTTTTCAATAACATTGGAACACCACCTGCCTTCCACATATCTTTTGCTACATACTTTCCACCTGGTTTAAGATCAGCTAGATAAGGTGTTTTTTTAAATATTCTTGCAACATCCATTAAATCAAATTTAATTCCAGCCTCATTTGCAAGTGCTGGTAAATGTAATGCAGCATTAGTAGATCCACCTGTTGCAGCAACAATAGTGGCTGCATTTTCTAAAGATTTTTTTGTAACAATGTCTCTTGGTCTAATTTTTTTTTCTAATAAACTCATTACTGCTTTTCCACTTTTTAAAGCGTAAGAATCTCTTTGGGTATATGGTGCTGGAGTTCCTGCAGAATAAGGTAAAGCTAAACCAATTGCTTCTGAGACACATGCCATAGTATTTGCAGTAAATTGACCGCCGCAAGCACCAGCACTTGGACAAGCCTTAAGTTCTAATTTTCTTAATGCATTTGCAGACATTTTTCCTGAAGAGTATTTTCCAACACCTTCAAAAACATCAACTACAGTTACATCTTTCCCATTAAATCTACCTGGCAATATAGATCCACCATAAATAAATACACTTGGTACATTCAAACGAACCATGGCCATCATCAAACCAGGTAATGACTTATCACAACCAGCTACACCGACTAGTGCATCGTAACAATGTCCTCTAACAGTTAACTCAGTAGAATCGGCAATTACGTCTCTTGATATCAATGAAGACTTCATACCCTCGTGCCCCATTGCTATACCGTCTGTTACGGTAATAGTACAAAATTCTCTTGGTGTTCCACCAGCTTGATGAACTCCTTTTTTAACCGACTGTGCTTGTCTCATTAAAGCAATGTTACAAGGAGCTGCCTCGTTCCATGTTGAAACGACACCGACAAAAGGTTTGGCAACATCTTTTTCGGTTAAATCCATTGCATAATAAAATGATCTTTGTGGTGCTTTGTCAGGACCTACTGATGTATGACGACTAGGTAATTTTTTTTTATTAAATTTTGGCATTAAAGATTTTTTATAGTTAATGATAGTTTTTTAACATCATTTTGTAAATTATTATAATTACTTTTTTCTTGATGAACAATATGTTTCGGTGCTCGTTTGACAAAATCTTTGTTACTTAATCTAGAACTTATTTTATCAATTTCTCCCTGATATTTTGCCTGTTTGGCAATAAGATTTTGCTTTATTAAATTTAAGTCGATATTTTCTTCAAAATAAAGTTTAAATACATTCCCTTTAATTATCATAGAAGCTGAGGGGTGGCTCTTATCTTTTTCAAGAAAATTTGAAATACGTCCAAGTTTTTTTACAACTGTACTGTTTTTATTTAAAAAAGTTTTGTTTGTTTTGTCTATTTTGGCAAATGAAATATCAATAAAAGATCCAGGACTAATACCTAATTCATTTTTAAAGGATCTAATTTCTGTAATAAAATTGATAATTTTTTCAACATCATCAAATTTTTGTTTTTTTGATTTATCAGCAATCCAATTTGAATACATAAGATAATTTTTGCTATTATTATCTAATTTGTTTTTCAGCCAAATTTCCTCTGTAATAAATGGTATAAATGGATGAAGTAAAACCAATACTTCTTTAAATACGAAACTAGCCATTTCTTTTGTCTCTTTGATGTCTATTTTTTTCTCTGAACTAAAGATGGTTTTGCTTAACTCCAAATACCAATCACAATATGAATGCCATACAAATTGATATACATTACGAGAAGCTTCATCAAATCTATAATCTTTTATATTTTTTTCGATTAATAGCTTTGTTTTGACCAATTCAGCATAAATCCATCTATTTATGTTTAATTTAGCTTTTGGTGATTTTTTAATGTTTTTAAGTTCACATTTGTTGTGAATTAAAAAGTTATTTACATTCCAAAGTTTATTTAAAAAATTTCTATTACCTTTAACTCTATCTTCAGATAATTTAACATCTCTACCTGGTGAAGCCATTGATAAAAGAGTAAAACGTAAAGCATCTGCACTATATTTTTCTATAAGCTCTAAAGGATCAATAACATTACCTTTTGACTTTGACATTTTTTGACCTTTTTCATCTCGAACAAGAGCGTGGACATATATATCTTTAAAAGGTTCCTTATTAAGAAATTCCATTCCAAACATAATCATTCTAGCAACCCAAAAGAAAATAATATCAAACCCCGTTACCAATACAGACGTTGGATAAAATTTTTTTAGATAATCATTTTTTTGTGGCCATCCAAGTGTAGCAAAAGCCCAAAGTCCAGATGAAAACCATGTATCAAGTACGTCAGGATCTCTTTTTAATTCAATATTTTTTTTATACTTTTTTTTTGCAATTTTTATTGCTTCATCTTCGTCAGATGCAACTATAATTTTATTATCAGGTGTGTACCAAGCAGGTATCTGGTGTCCCCACCATAATTGTCTCGAAATACACCAAGGCTCAATATTATTCATCCATTGAAAATACGTTTTTGACCAGTTTGTTGGAAAAAAATTTGTTTTTTTGTTTTTAACAATTTTTTTTGCTTTAACAGATAATTTTTTAGCATCCGCAAACCATTGATCAGTGAGATAGGGTTCGATTATTGAATTTGACCTATCACCGTAAGGAACTTTATTTTTTATATTTTCCTCTTTAACAAATAAGTCACCTAAGTCATTTAAAATTCTTTTTCTTGCTTCAAATCTATCTAAACCTTGATAATTTGTTGGCGCATTGTGATTAATTTTTCCATCATCAGTAAAAATATTAATAATCTCTAATTTATTTCTTTTTCCTACATCGTAATCATTAAAGTCATGTGCAGGAGTAATTTTTACAGCACCGGTACCTTGTTCTGGATCTGCATATTCATCAGCAATAATTTTAACTTTCCTATAGGAAAGCGGTAAAATTACATTTTTTCCTAAATACTTTTTGAATCTTTTATCTTTAGGGTGCACTGCTACAGCGCTATCTCCCAACATGGTTTCAGGACGAGTTGTTGCTATAGTAATAAAATCTTCAGAATTTTCTATTGGATATTTTATATAGTATAATTTTGAATTTACTTCTCTTTGATCAACTTCTAGATCTGAAATTGCTGTTTTTAAAACTGTATCCCAATTTACTAATTTTCTTGATTTATAAATTAGACCTTTATTGTACATCTCTACAAAAACTTTTATTACAGATTTGGAAAGATTTTCATCCATGGTGAAAGCATTTCTTGACCAATCGCACGAACATCCTAATTTTTTCAACTGATTAATTATTATGTCTCCGTATTCCTTTTTCCATTCCCATACTTTATTTATAAATTCTTCTCTTCCTAAATCTTTCTTATTAATATTTTCTTTTTCTAATTTTCTCTCCACCAAAGCCTGTGTAGCAATACCAGCATGATCAGTCCCTGGTTGCCATAAAGTTTCATAATTATTCATTCTATGAAATCTTGTTAGTAAATCCTGAATTGTATTATTTAATGCATGCCCCATATGTAGACTTCCTGTAACATTTGGAGGAGGTATAACTATCGAAAAATGTTTTTTATTTTTTTTTGGTTTAAATAGGTTTTTCTTTTCCCAATAATTGTATATTTTATTTTCTACCTGATTATGAATATATTTATCTGAGCTCATATGCTGATTTATAGTTTATAATTTAATAAACGTAATTAACAATATTCAAATTAAGATTGAATTTGAGGGCCTATTTACTATAAGCATAGTATAAATTATTTTATTAACAAATAATGGTAACGTGGCGGAATGGTTACGCAGAGGATTGCAAATCCTTGTATCCCGGTTCGATTCCGGGCGTTACCTCCAAAAAAGTAGTTGTTTTACATTTAAAAAAAAGTAAATTCTGAACTTTACATTCCTCGGTAGCTCAGTTGGTAGAGCAGTTGACTGTTAATCAATTGGTCGCAGGTTCGAGTCCTGCCCGAGGAGCCATCAATCCTTTTTTAATTTAAAAGCAACAAAAGCGTCTCCTTGTTCAACTAGCTCTGGATAAATTCTTGCTAAACTCATTCCTCCAGTTGCTGGTATAATAATAAATTGTTCTCCATTTACAGCATATACTGTTGGGGGTGCTGATCCTATATAAGGTAGTTCATGTGACCAAAGCTCTTCTCCGGTAAGTGTATCAAAAGCTCTAATAAGTTTGTCTAATGTACCACCAACAAATACTAAATTACCAGCTGTAGCTGTTGCGCCACCAAAATTAGCTGTACCTGTATCCTTCATGCCTCTTTTTTTTAATTCATCAAAATATCCTAATGGTACCTGCCACAATATTTTTCCATTATTCAAATTTAAAGCAGACAAACTTCCCCATGGAGGAGTAATACCTGGATATCCTTCAAGATCATCTAATTTATTATTTTTTCCAATATCTAATATATTATTTTTTAATTCTAAATTTTTATTAATATCAAATGAACTAAAAACTTTAAATTTGGTTGGTAAATCATGAGCAGTTACATATAAAATATTTTTATCAGGATCTACAGATGCTCCAGGCCACTGTGCACCACCCCATAAATTATATGAAATTGTAAATTTATCTACTTCATGTGTTGGGTAAAAACCAAAATTTGCATTTTTAATTTGTTTTAAAACATGCTCTCTATCATCTGGTGATTTGTTGGTTACATGCTCTAGTTTAAATTCATTTCTTGAAAACGGCTCAGGTAGATTTAGTGATGGTTGATACTCACATGTTCTCTGTCCTGGTAATTTTGAAACAGGTGCCTTTTTTTTTATAAAATCAAATATTGGTTCACCTGTATTTTTATCCAATATAATAGTGTTGCCTGTCTTTGAAACAGCTACAACCACATCAATTCTTTTCCCATATTTATTTATTGTTGTTAAAATTGGCGGACCAGCAATGTCATTGTTCCATAGGTCGTGACAGGTTTCCTGAAAATACCACTTAATTTTTTTATTTCTTACATCAAAAGCAATAACACTGTCTGCGTATAAATTTTTACCAGGTCTTTGAATACCTACAAAATATGGCGCCGCGTTTCCAGTAGTTAAAAATAATACTCCGTTCTCATTATCTGAGGATATACCACCCCACGGCGAACCTCCTTTAAAATCTCTTGAATTTACAAAATCTTTATTAATTTTTCTAAGATAATACTTCCATTTAAGATCGCCATTATAAACATCGTAAATTTCAACTGCGGGAATTATAGATCCAATAACTATTTGCTCATCTATAACTGTAGGTGTTGTTGGTGAAGAACCTATTTTAATAATTCCATTTTTACCAAAATCTTTAATAGGTTTACCACTTTTTGCATTTAATGAAATTAATTGATCATCATTAGTAAATATAAGTCTTAAAATTTTATTTTTTTTATCTTCCCATAAAAGTAATCCTCTCTTTGCAGCATGAAATCCTTTCTCAACTTTATATTTCCATATTTCTTCACCAGATGAAGCATCCAAACAAACTATAAAATTGCCTGGTGTTGGAAAATATATAAACCCATCTTTAACAATCGGGTTTGCTTGTATACTTTTTTTAATATCGTCTGATTTATATATCCAGGCTATCTTTAAGTCTTTTACATTCGATCTATTAATTAAATCTAAACTTGAATATCTTAAGTTAGAGTATCCACCATGACTTCTTGTCCAATTTGCGTAATTCCGTTCAATATCTTCAATTTCGGTTCCCTGTTGAAAATTTTCTTTCTTGGAAGGTATTACAATAGTTGAGGGTAATTTATTCCTTTTTTCCTCGTTCTCGATTTCCCAAAATTTTTTATGACTTTTTAAAAATCTATATCCTAAAAAATACGGTATTTTTTCTACAGATTTGTAAATTTTTTTAATTTTTTTACTGTTTAGATTATTTTTACTAAATGTGATTGAACTTCTATTAACATATGATGGATCGTAATAAGAAAGATCATATAAAACTATTAAAGTTATAAAAGAAACAAATATTATTATTAAGAGAAGTAAATACTTTAAAATTTTCATTAATTTAAATTACTATTTTAATTTAAATTAAATTTTATAAATTAAAATAAAACTAGTAATCTAGTCTCAGCCTGTTTTGAAGATACCAACCTGGGCAACTTGTAAATTTTTACTAAATTTTATCTTTTGGTCTTGAGTCAATTCAGAATACAGCTTTAAAAGAAAATTGTAATTTACAGTCATGTGATTTTCTTTAATTTTTTCTGCATTAATAGCGTATTCGGAAAAATCCTCAAAAAAGTAATTAATTGGTACTTTAAGATAATTTGACAATTGTAAAAGTCTGATAGAACTAACTCCATTTGTACCTTTTTCATACTTTTGAATTTGTTGAAAAGTAACATTAATTGCTTTAGCTACTTTT
This sequence comes from uncultured Pelagibacteraceae bacterium, assembly GCA_902560565.1. Taxonomy (GTDB): domain Bacteria; phylum Pseudomonadota; class Alphaproteobacteria; order Pelagibacterales; family Pelagibacteraceae; genus Pelagibacter. The sequence continues at coordinate 13,111 of CACEMG010000011.1, forward strand.
GTTTGTGTTAAACCAAGAGCTAATCTTCTCAGTTTAAGTTTATTACCTAAGTGTTTGTTAAAATTTTCTTCCATTAAGACCCCTCTTAAAAACAAAGATTGAACTCTATCCTGAAGGTTTATGCAAGCCCTAAAATATTTTTTTTTTAGCGTATTTAATGGCTTGACACCTGGGTAAAAAGCATAAATTGCTTTTATAAAATAAGGTAAACTAATTTAGAATAATTATAAAATTTGGCTTAAAAATAGCTTGGTTCTGTCGCTTTTTGGGTTGGCAAAAAACTCTTTTGTTTCAGCTTTTTCTACTATCATACCCTCGTCCATAAAAATTACTTCATCTGCAACTTCTTTAGCAAATCCCATTTCATGTGTTACAACAATCATAGTCATTCCACCTTTTGCAAGATTTACCATTGCATCTAATACTTCTTTAATCATCTCGGGATCTAAGGCAGAAGTAGGTTCATCGAATAACATAATTTTTGGTTGCATACACAAAGCTCTAGCTATTGCGGATCTTTGCTGCTGTCCACCAGATAGTTGACCCGGAAATTTATTTGCTTGATCGGCAATTTGAACTTGCTCTAATTGTTTCATTGCTAATTCCTGAGCTTCTTTTTTAGGCATTTTTTTTACCCAAATTGGTGCGAGCGTACAATTATCTAGTATAGATAAATGCGGAAATAAATTAAATTGTTGAAAAACCATACCAACTTCCGCTCTAACTTGTTCAATATTTTTTGTATTCTCAGAAAGTTCAGTACCGTCTACTATTATAGTGCCTTTTTGGTGTTCCTCTAATCTATTAATACATCTAATTAAAGTTGACTTACCAGATCCAGATGGACCACAAACAACAATTTTTTGTTTAGCGGATACATCCAAATTTATATCTTTTAAAACTTGGAAATCTCCAAACCATTTATTTACATTTTCAATTTTAATTATTGGCTCAGACATTTTATCTTTCAGTTTTATATTTTGCTTCTAGGTTATAACTATATTTGCTCATAGCATAGCAAATTATCCAGAAAATTATAGCAGCAAATACATATCCTTCCATTGCAAATCCTAACCATTTTGGATTTGTTTTTGCTAAGGCTAACATTCCAGCTAATTCTGCTAATCCGACAACAAAAATTAATGGTGTATCTTTAACAAGTGCTAAAAATGTATTGCAAATTCCAGGAATTACTAATTTTAAAGCTTGAGGTAAAATTACAAATATATGCATCTTCCAATAACCCATTCCTAAAGATTTGGCGGCATCATATTGACCTCTGGGTAGAGCTTGCAAACCACCTCTTATAACTTCAGCACAATAAGCTCCTTCGAAAAGTGTAATAGCTATTATTACCCTTACAAGTTTATCCATAAAGAAATCTTCTGGTAAAAACATAGGAAACATTACCGATGACATAAATAATACTGTAATAAGAGGAACACCTCTCCAAAATTCTATATAACCAATAGATATATATCTTATCATTGGCAGATTAGATCGCCTACCTAGGGCTAAAATCATACCTAAAGGAAAACAGAAAATTAAACAGAAAAAGGAAACTATAAATGTTAAAGACAAACCTCCCCACGCACCTGTTTCGACCCAAACTAAACCAAATGCACCTCCAGAAATTAAATAATATATGACCAAAAATGCAATTATTGGATAAATAATTACATAATATAATGCTAAATATTTTTTTAAATTATCTCTCAAGAAAAAACCAAAAAAACCTAAAGCAATAACGAGAATGAACGCTAGATTGATCCTCCAATGTAAATCATTCGGGTACATTCCATACATAAAACGTCTAAACCAAACTTTAACATAAGTCCAACAAGCACCAGTACCTGTGCAAGCTTCTTTAGTATCCCCAGAGATATTTGCATCAAATATCATCCAGCTTAATGATGGAGGTGTTGCTTTTATAATTGCAAAAATTATAAGAAGTGTAAGTATTGCATTAAAATTATTAGTATTAATATTTTTATTTATTATATCTAAGCCTTTTATTCCAGAATACTCAGTTCTAATAAAATTTAATCCTATAAAACCAATAATTAAAGGAAGAAAGATACTAAATATTCCAGGCAAAAAAGATGTAATATTTATTTTTAAAAAAGCGTTTATTGCAACGTCTAATATGCTTATAGAAAACAAGAAAAGGCCTATATAAAGAAAATAATAGAAATTCTGCTTGTTGGATTTCAAAAAATTTAAGCTGTTCATTATTTTTCCTTAATTTCTATTTTTTTGTTATACCAATTCATTATTGCTGCAATTGCTAAACTAATAGATAAATAAGTAAGCATTGTAATAGACACTATTTCAATTGCTTTTCCAGTCTGCATTAATGCTGTACCAGCAAAAACTAAAACTAAATCTGGATATGCAATAGCTGCAGCTAAAGATGAATTTTTTGTTAAATTAAGATATTGATTAGTAGTTGGTGGAATTATAATTCTTAAAGCTTGTGGCATTACTACTAATTTAAGTATTTGGTTTGGAGTCAATCCTACTGAAGCAGCTGCCTCTTTTTGACCTTTTCCTATACCTTGAATTCCAGCTCTAACACACTCAGCAACAAAAGTAGAAGTGTATAATGATAAGGCTAAAACTAAAGCAATCAGTTCAGGAGGTAAACCTATACCACCATCAAATACATAAGAAGTTTTTGATAATTGTTTTAAAACAGGAATTTCAAAGTCTAAAGAAACACCTCCAATAAAAAATGTTAAAGTAGGAAGTATAAATATTAATCCTAGGGAAATAAAAAAAACTGGAGTTTGTTTCCCTTCGTTTTCTTGAAGTTTTTTTGCATACGTTGAAATTATTATAATACTAATAATTACAGCTAAAATTGAGTATAAGAAAACATCTAAATTCGTCCAAATGAAAGATGGAATATAATATCCCTTGATAGTCATGTAAGTAACACCAAACCATGGTCCAGCTTTTTCAGGAACAGGAAGCGCTCTTAAGGCTGCATAATACCAAAAGAAAATTTGTAGTAACAATGGAATATTTCTAAAAAATTCAACATACCAGGCTGCTGAATTTCTGATTAAATAATTTGGAGATAATCTTGCTACACCAAATATTACACCTAATATTGTACAAAAAATTATACTTATAAAAGATACTAATAATGTATTAAGTAATCCTACAAGATAAGCTCTAGCATATGAGTGTGAGCCACTATATTCAATAAGGGAAAATTGTACGTCAAACGAAGACTCTTGGGTTAAAAAACCAAAACCAAAATCAATTCCTCTATTATCCATATTGATTTGAGCATTAAATGTAAAAAAACCAAATATGCCTAAAACAAACAAAACTGTTATGATTTGAGGTAGAATTTTTTTGATTTTGTTGTTCATTAGACCGCGAATATAAAAAAAAGGGCTAGAAAAATCTAGCCCTTTTTAAACTATTTAAATCAAGAATTATCTTGCTGGTGGTACGTATAAAATTCCACCTTTAGTCCAAAGTTGATTTGGACCTCTGTCAGGTAGGATACCTGGGTCTGCTATATTTCTTTTATAGCTTTCGCCGTAGTTTCCTACTTGTTTAATAATTCTTAAACTCCAGTCATTATCTAGACCAAAAGCTGCTCCTAATTCACCTTCAGCTCCTACAAGTCTTTTAATTGCAGGGTTATCTGAAGTTTTCATAGAATCAGCATTTGAAGAAGTAATTCCATACTCTTCAGCTTCGATCATAGTGTTTAATGACCAACGAACAATATCTTCCCAAACAGCATCACCTTGTCTTACAACTGGTCCTAAAGGTTCTTTAGAAATAGTTTCTGGTAATACAATGTGTTCATCAGGGTTTTTCATTTTTGTTCTTTGAGCTGCTAATCCTGATTTATCAGTTGTGTAAGTATCACATCTACCTGCATCATAAGCAGCAACAACTTCGTCAGCTTTTTCAAAAGCTACTGGCTCGTATGAAATACCCCTTGAATTAAAGAAGTCTCTCATATTTAGCTCAGTTGTTGTACCAATGTTTGTACATGCAGAAATACCATTTTTGAATTGGTTTACTGATGTAATGCCAGAGTTTTTTCTTACCATGAAACCTTGTCCATCGTAAAAGTTAACTCCAACGAATGTAAGACCAATATCAGCATCTCTAGAAAGTGTCCAAGTTGTATTTCTTGATAAAATGTCAATTTCACCAGATGTTAAAGCAGTAAATCTTTCTTTAGCACTTAGTGGAGTGAACTTAACTTTGTTCGCATCTCCAAGTACCGCAGCAGCAACAGCTCTACATACATCAACGTCAACTCCTGTCCAATTTCCAGATGCATCAGCATTTGAAAATCCTGGAAGACCTTGAGAAACACCACATCTAACAAAACCTTTCTTTTGCGTGTTTTTTAAAGTTTTTGATTTCTTTGCCATTGCTTCAGTTGTAAATGCAAATAGCACCGCAACCATAGCAACAAAAGAAGTCAATTTTTTTATAACATTAAACATATTCTTCCTCTTGTTTATTAGTTTATTTGTTAACAAATAAATCCAAAATTACTTTTGAATTTTTAATAGTTAATCATGATATAAATTGCTCATCAATAATAAAATTTGGCATTTTGTCTAAAAAAAAACGATAAAAACCCATACTGGTTCTAGAGTTTTGAAAATTATTGGAAAGAAAGCAATTTTTTGAGCACTAAATAATGTCTAAATCTAGTATAAATAAGTGAATTCTTTTTAGCTAATATTTTTTTTTGATTATTGTTTGCGTTTAAACTCGAAAAAGTATTTTTTAAAGCATTAATTTTATTATTTTCAAATAAGAAACCAGCTTTTCCTGAGCTTAAAAACTCTTTTGGGCCATTTGGACAATTTGAGGACACAACTAAAAGATTTGATAATGCCGCTTCTACAATAACAAAGCCAACTTCCTCCCAAAGTGAAGAAAGTACAAAAATATCTGCTTTTAACATATAAGATAACGGATTATCTTTAAAACCAAGTAAAAAGACTTTATCATTTAAATTTAATTTATTAATTAAATTTTTTAATTCTTTTTTTTCCTCTCCATCTCCTAAAATAATGAGAATATAATTTTTATTTTCTTTTAAAAAATTATTCAATTCATTAATTAAATATTTGAAATTTTTTTGTTTTGTAAGTCTCCCTACAGACAAAATAATTTTTTTGTCATATGATAATTCCTTAGAAATTAACTTTTGTGATAAAAAATCTTTAATATTTATTATTGCATCAGGCAAAAATTTAAGTTTTTCATTATCTAATATATTCAAAGATGATATTTCTTTTTGTAAATCTTTAGTAGGACACGTAATTAGATATACCTTTTTACCAGTAATTTTCCAAAATAATTTTCTAACAAAATTTAGTTTTGGATAACCAGAAATTCTAAGAATCATCTTGCATTTTAAATTGAAAATATGATTTAAGAACAATGGTAGAGATGTAATTAAATGAGCAATGAAAAAACAATCCTTTTCTTTTTTTAGTAGTTTTAGTAAAGGAATTAAAGATATAGTGAATATTAAAACATAAAAAATTCTACTTTTAATATAACCTGATTTAGGAAAATAGTTTACTAGATTTGGGTAAAAGTTAATTACCTCAATTCCATTATTGTGAAATAGTTTAAAATAATTATTCCATTCACCATAAACATTTATAACTTTAACTTTGTTTTTTCCCTTGGAAAATTTTTTAGCAGCAATAGCTGAATTTAAACATGATTTAATAGTACCCACGTTACCTATGAAGGGTGACCAATATATTAGATTATTCATATTTATGATTAAATGAAAATTTATATAGTTGATAAAAAAATATCAACATGAAACTTTTATAGTTGAAATAATATTATTTTTTGGCGCGCCCTGAAGGATTCGAACCTCCGACCCACGGTTTAGAAAACCGTTGCTCTATCCAGCTGAGCTAAGGGCGCAATTTCTACTAGTTATATAATTAAATTAATTTTTTAAAAAGAATTTTTTAAAAATTATTAGAATTGACAATAATTCAACTCTACCGATAATCATAAATAATATTAAAAAATATTTTACAAAATTGCCCATTTGTTCAAAATCAAGAATATTTAATTCAGTCATATGAGAATTCACAGTATTCATCAAAGTTAATACAGAAAGTTTAAACGATTGCTCAAAAGATAAACCTGATATCGAGATAACCGTAGACAAAAAAATTAATGAAATAATAAATATTAATATAGAGAGAAAATATTTATAAAAATCTGATTTTTCCATTATTTTTCCAGAAAATAATAATTTATTAATAAAAATGTTTTTAGGTTTAGCATTTGATATTATTTCATTTAAAGAAAAATTGAATAAAGCGACCAGTTTTAGAAAACGAAGTCCAGAACTTGTGGAAAAAAAAGATCCACCAATTATTATTAATATTAAAAAGATAAATGATAGATATTGTGGAGTATCTTTCAAAGAAACACCAATATTCGATACGCTACTTGATATTGATAAAAAAATTATTGAAAAATTTATATCCTTATCAACTAATAAAAAGAAAACAAAAACTAAAGTTATTAGGTATGCTATAAGATAAATATCTTCTTGTATAAACTTTACACCCCTTTTTTTGAAGACTAATAAATTATACAAAAAAAATAGACTAAAAAAAGAGACTAACATTAATAATGAAAAAATAATTAACTTTGTCTGACTATTTAAAATTGACTCCAAATTGTTGATGGGTAAAAAACCGCCTGACGATATTAAAGTCATTGATAAATTTAATGAAACAAAGGATCTAAAGTCAAAAAGATTTAAAATTATAAAAATTATTGCAGTTAAAAACGAGTAAAAAATAAATATTTTTAATGACTGCTTAAAAATTTCCGCAGAATTAAATGCCAAAAAATTGGTTAATGTTTTTTTTAAGTTATCATCAAAAATATCAATTAATAATATTATAGAAAAAAGAAAGTATAAACCACCTAACCACTGCGATGATGAACGCCAAAGTATTAAACTTTCATCTAAATGTTTTATATTATCGAATACGGTAAAACCTGTAGAGGTAAAGCCCGATACCGATTCAAAATAAGCATTTAAAAAAGTAATATTATAAATACTGAAATAATATGGTAGTGCTATAAATAAAGGTAATATTAAATACCCTAGAATTACTGAGATAATCTTTGTGTAAATACTTATTTTTGTTACATTTTTTTTTTGAAAAAGAAAGCTAGCAAGAGGAAGGGTGGACAAAAGCAATGTATAGAAATAGCTATCTACATTCAAATATAAATCGAAATAATACGAATACAAAATATTTAAAAAACATAAAATACAAATTAAAATATTAAAAAATCTTAAATAATAAATGCTGAAATTGAACATTAGATTGAGCTTATGCGAAACATATTCTCGACCACCTCTATTTGATCATTCTTAGCAAGAAATACTACTTTGTCATCTTTTTGAAAAATAAAATTTGAGCTTGGAATAATAATATCGTCCCCTCTTAATATAGCTCCTATCCTTATTTCATCTGGTAAGTTCGCATTTTTTAATTCTTTATTAGTCAATTCAGAAGTTTCAATTATTTCAGCTTCAATTACTTCATACTCACCATTTAATATACTATAAGCGGTTTCTATAGTGCCTTTATGAACATGTTTTAATATACTTGAAACTGTACTCATTCTTGGGTCTATTAGATCATCAATTTTCAAAGAAGATTGTAGTAATGAATAATTAGATTTATTTGTAAGAGCAATTGTTTTCTTATTTTTAGAAAATTTTTCAACCAGAACACTTATCATCAGATTATCTTCATCATCATTTGTAAGCGCTAAAACTGTTTCTATTTCTTCTAAATTGGCCTCTGACAAAACATCTTCATCTAATGCGTCACCATTTATTATAATAGAATTGTTTAATTCGTTTGCAATGAATTCAGCTCTTTCCTTATTTTTTTCTATTATTTTAATTCTAACTGACTCAAAAGTTTCCTCAATATTTTTTGCAAGGTTATAACCTATGTTACCTCCACCTATAATTAATATCTTATTTGATATTTTTTCATTATGTCCAAATGCTATAAGAGTTTTTGCCATTTGAGAGGAATTAATTATTACATAGGCTTTGTCATCTTTTTGCATTACATCATTTTTCTTTAAAATTATAAATTTTTCATTACGAATAACGCCCAAAATATTAGCTTCCAAATTTGGAAATTTTTTTGTTAATTCATTCAACTTTATATTTTTAATAGGGCAATCCTGCTCAATTAAAATTTCCAACAATCGAATTTTATTTTCAGCAAATGGTATGTTATCTAGAGCACCAGGAGCCTCAAGTTTTCTTTGTAATGACTTAGCTATTTCAAGCTCAGGAGAAATAATAACATCTATAGGAAGATTTTCTTTATTATATAATTTACTAAATTTTGGCTCTAAATAATTTTGAGATCTTATTCTTGCAATTTTTTTTGATATTTTAAATGTTGCATATGCAATTTGGCATATGAGCATATTTATTTCGTCATTCCTTGTTACAGCAATAATCATGTCCGCATCAGCTCCATTTGCTTTTTCTAATATACTTGGATAAGTTGCTTTTCCGACTATTGCATTAACATCTAAAGAGTCTTTGATTTTTTGTATATCCTCACTTGATTGATCTACAACAGTTATTGAGTGATTTTGCTCGCTTAATAATTTAGCTATAGTAAAACCAACTCTTCCAGCACCACAAATAATTATGTTCATTAGTTAAGATCTTTTATATTAAGGGCTTTTAATTTTCTGTGTAAAGCAGATCTTTCCATGCCAATGAATTTTGACATTTTTGAAATATTTCCACCAAATTTTTTTAATTGGGATGATAAATATTCTTTTTCAAAGTTTTCTCTAGCTTCTTTTAAAGGTTTAGATAAAGATTTTTCATATGATATTTCAGAACCCTCTGAAATTTTCAAAGATTCTTTAATAATATTTGAAATTTTCTCAGAACTTTCGGGAGAAAGAATTGCAATTCTTTCAATTAAATTTCTAAGCTCCCTGACATTTCCCGGCCATGAATAATCAATTAAATTATGGTTATTTGGATCAATTTCAAATTTTTTTAAATTGTAATTATCTGCAATTTTTTCTGAAAAATATTTAATTAACAACGGAATATCTTGCGCCCTTTTGTTTAAAGGTTCAATATTTATTTGAAATACGTTTAATCTATGAAACAAATCTTCTCTAAAGTTACCTTCTAATATCTCACTATTAATATCTCTAGCTGTAGAGCATATAATTCTAACATCTACTTTTATATCATGATTACCATTAATTCTTTTGAATTTTTGATCTGTTAATACTCTTAGAATTTTTGATTGGGTTTCAAGTGGAATTTCCGTAACTTCATCTATTAAAAGAATCCCGCCTGATGATTTTTCTAAAGCACCGTATGAGATAGATCCATCTTCTTTCTCTTTGCCAAATAATTCTTGCTCGTATTTTTTTGCATCTAGCAAAGCACCATTAAGAATAATAAAAGGTTTATTTTTTCTATTGGAAATTTTATGAATTTTTCTTGCTATTAATTCTTTCCCAGATCCTGTTGGTCCACATATAAAAACTCTTGAATCGGTATTTGATACTTTTTGAATTTGCTCATTAATTTTAGCAATATTTGAACTTGAACCAATTAGATCAAACGAATGAAATAATTTTGTTTCCAGGTATTTATTCTGTTTTAAAAGATCATAGTTTTCCGAGGCTCTCTTTACAAAATTCATTAATCTTTCTTTATCAAAAGGCTTTTGTATAAATTCAAAAGCACCTGACTTCAATGATTTTACTGCCATTTCTATATTTGCATGTCCAGAAATTATTATTACCGGTATATCTTTATTTTTCTGTTTTATATGACTTAAAAGCTCAATTCCATCATTGTCTCCTTTATCGAGTTTTACATCAATAATCGCAACTTCTGGAAGTTTCTTATCAATTTCTTTTAATGCCTGATTATAATTTGCTGCAACACGTGTTTTATAACCTGCATCAGAAATAAGATCATTTAAAATATTTCTGATATCTGCATTGTCATCAATAATTAAAATTTCAGTCGACATTTTTAATTGGTAAATTTATTTTGAGTTCAGCTCCAAGTTTATTTTCAACAAGTTTTAATGTTCCATTATGATCACTAATTATTTTATTTACTATCGGTAGACCTAATCCAGTTCCATTTCTTTTAGTTGTAAAATATGGTTTAAGCAATTCATTTAAATTTTTATTTGTGAATCCAGTGCCATTATCCTTAATTATAATTTCTATATAATCATCTTTTTTTAAGATTTCTATATTAATTTTCTTTGAAAAATTAGGGTTTTTTAAAAATTTTTCTTTCAAACTATCTATGGAATTTTTAAAAATATTTATAAAAATTCTATTAAATTGCTCAGAATCACAACTAATATTTAAAGGGTCCTTATATGAATTAATATGTATCTCAACAGATGGATCTAATTCATTCATTAATAAAATATTTTCTCTGATTATTTTAATAATATCATGTTTTTTAAAATTTGGCTTTGGCATTCTCGCAAAGTCAGAAAATTCATTAATTAAATTTTCTATTTGTTTTATTTGCTTATTTATGACTTTTAAATTCTCATTAAAATTTAATTTATCTTTATCTTTCATTAGGTTCGAAAATTTCGAATTAAATCTGTCGATAATTAATTGAATTGGAGTAAGGGGGTTTTTTATCTCATGTGCTAATTTTCTAGCAACATTTTCCCATGCTTCATGACGTTCTGTAAGAAGTAATTTATCTTGTTGCTGCTTTAAACGATCAATCATTGAATTAAAATTTTTATTTAATGTTTCAATTTCTTTATCAGTTTTTATTTCTGGAACCTTTGTATCCAAATTTCCCTTTCCAATACTCATAGATGCGTTTACTAAATTATTTATAGATCTGAAAAAACGCGAGGAAAATCTAATTGCTATAGATACACTTAAAAATAGCATTAATGATACAACTATTAAGTAAATTAATATGAAAGAAATTTGTATACCAGATCTTTTATTTTCGACTGTATAATAAAAATTAATAGCTTCTTGCGACTCTGTTAAATATCTTGATATATCTTCCTCTAAATATTTAACTACATAAATATATGTATTTTTATAATTAGGTAATTTTAGTATAGCAGCAGATCTATTTTCAAATGCATTAATTATTTTTAACGGTCTATCATCTTGCATCACTAAATCGAAAGCCTTTTTTTCTGGAGCTACAAATTTATTTATATCTTTTAAAGTAGACATAATGATTTTTTTTTTGTCATTAATTACATGAATTTCATCTACATTACGTAATAATTTTTGGTTTATTAAAAATTTTTTAAAATCTATTGGATCGCTTTGATAAAAATTTCCACTTTTATTAATATCAAAAGCAATCATTACAATATCACTCTCTATTTTATTTCTTACGTCTTGTACATAATTTTTAGCAAGCTCATAAGAGTTGTTTACAGCAGTTGTAATTTTTTTATCGAAATATTTTTCAAGGGCAAATGAAAATAAAAAAAGAGAGAAAATTGAGATAAGTATTGATGGTATTAAGGTAAATAAAGCAAAAAAAGTAATATATTTTTTATTTGACTTCGACCCTTTGACGTCAATTTCATTTTTAATTGATTTTTTTATTTCAAGAAAAACAAAAATAAAAAAAAATAATAATAAAATTATATTGGTTATTAATAAATACTGTAAATTAGCTTCATTTAATTGAATAAAACTTTTATCAATAAATGTTAAAAATGTAATAAAACCAACAAATAACGTTATAAAGAAGATTAAAATAATAAATAAATTTTTTTTGATAAATTCAACCATTGTGTAATAATTTCATTATCTTATATATATCGACATGAGTAATTGTTTTATAATACTAGCCGCTGGACAAAGCAAAAGATTTAAATCGAGAAATTTAAAGCAATTTACAAATTATAAAAATAAACCTGTATTAGAGCATTCATTAGATAAAATTATAAAAAGCGGCCTTTTTAGACATGTTATCCTGGTAACAAATAAAAAATCCCAAGTTAAAAGTAAGTATTTTTCTAAAACTAAAATTTTAAAGGGTGGAAAAGAAAGAAGTGACTCTTCTTTAATTGCAATTAAATATGCCAAAAAATTAAAAGTAAAAAATATTTTAATTCATGATGCTGCAAGACCAAATATTAACTTAAAATTAATAAAAAAAATTTTATTAAACTTAAAAAAAAATAAAGCTGTTGTTCCATACATTAACTCTACAGATGCGATAAAATATAATATAAATAAATTTACATATAATTTAAAAAAAAATAATACATATTTAACACAAACACCTCAGGGGTTCAGATTTAATGATATATATAAATTGGCAAAGATGAATAAGGCAAAAATACAAGATGAGTCCAGTCTATTTATAAATAAAAATCTTAAAATAAAATTTATAAAAGGAGATGTAGAGAATTACAAAATTACCTACATAAATGAATTAAAAAATGTGCAAACATTTTATGGAATTGGTTTTGATGTACATAGACTAGTGCCTGGGCGAAAACTCTATTTAGGTGGCTTAAAAATTAAATCTAAGGTAGGTACATTAGGTCACTCTGATGGTGATCCAGTTCTTCATTCAATAACAGATGCTATTCTTGGGGCATGTAGAAAAGGTGATATAGGTCAAAAATTTTCAGATAAAAATATCAAATATAAAAATATAAGGTCAACCATACTTTTAAGTAAAGTAATAAATGAAATTAAAAAAATTGATTTTCATATTAACAATTTAGATATAAATATTATCACTCAGACACCAAGAATTTCCAAATATAAAAATAAAATTATTAAATCAATTTCAGATATTTGCGAAATATCAGAAAATAAAATAAACATAAAAGGTAAAACAACAGAAAAATTAGGAATTATAGGAAAAGAAAAAGCTATTGCTTGTGAGGTAATTGCTTCTCTATATAAATATGATTAATACATTTAATTTTTTACTAGTAACATTGTTAGGAATTGGAAAAATTAGTAAAATACCAGGTAGCGTTGCCTCTTTAGTTACTACAATTTTTTTATTTTTTTTATTTCACATTTTAAATTTAGCACCTGATATTATTTTAACTATTGTAATCTTAATATTTTTTATTTCCCTTTATTCTGTAAACCAATTCATTAAAAATATGGATAATAAGGATCCAAAGGAAGTTGTTATTGATGAATTTATTGGTCAATCAATTCCAATATGTTTATATGAAATTGCACACGAAGGAATAAAAGAGACGAATGAAACACTAACTTTTTACTTTATAATGTTTATATTGTTCAGAATTTTTGATATTACAAAACCTTACCCTGTTAGCTACTATGATAAAAATTTTAAGAATAGTTTTGGTGTTATTATGGATGATGTATGCGCGGGTTTATATGTAGTTGCTGTATTGGTTTTATATATGGTTTTCACATCATGAAGATAATTTCTAGAAAATTAGTTCAATTGTTAAAAAAAAAAAAATTAAAAATCTCTTTAGCTGAATCATGTACAGGAGGGTTGCTAGCAAGTTCAATTACTTCTGTAAGTGGGTCTTCTGAAATTTTTACATTAGGTCTTGTGACATATTCAAATCAAGCGAAAATTAATATTTTAAAAGTTCGAAAAAATATTATAACAAAATATGGAGCAGTTAGTCATGAAACATGTTTATCAATGGTAAAAAACTTAAACAAAATCAGTAAAACAAATATTTCAGTTTCCATAACTGGAATCGCGGGACCAACAGGCGGAAGTAAGGAAAAACCAGTAGGATTAGTTTATATAGGTTTAAAAAAAAACAATAAAATCTCTATTAATAAATATTTATTTAAAAATAAAAAAAGAAATTCAATTCAAAAAGCAGCTGTCAATAAGGCTTTAAACCTTGCTTTAAGTCTTGCCAAATAAATCTTCTGCTCTTTTTTGAAAAGCATCTGCTATTTTATTAAGGCCATATTTGAAAGATTTAGTCATCAAAATATTTAAAAATTTATTTTTAAGCTCAAAATCAACATCAAATGATACTTCTGTCATATTCTCTTTGTCATTGAAATTCCAACGATTTTCTAAATATTTTAGTGGACCATCAATATTCGTGACATATATTGTTTCTTTTTTTTTATTGTACCTAACATCACTTTTGTATGTATCTTTAAAAATTCCTTTTCCAATTGTCAAATCAGCAATAATAAAAATATTTTCTCCCTTGTCTTCGCGTTTATAGACTTTAGAATTTATACAATAAGGAATAAAAGTAGGATATTTGTCAATGTCTAGAACTAAATTGATTAAGTTATCTTTTTCAACTTCAATTAATCTTTTGACTGATGCTTGAGGCATTTAAATTAAATCTTTGAATTTTTAATTTTCTAAAATCTTCATCGGCATGATAAGACGATCTAGTTAAAGGTGTTGAAGATACTAGTAAAAATCCTTTAGATTTTGCGATCTCACCAAGTTCTTTAAATTCATCAGGATGATAGTATCTTTCAAGTGGATGATGCTTGGATGATGGTTGTAAATATTGACCAATTGTCAAAAAGTCAACATTGGCAGAGATCAAATCATCCATAACTTGGATAATTTCATCTTTTTTTTCACCTAAACCAACCATAATTCCAGATTTAGTAAATATATTTTTATTCATCTCTTTAGATTTTTTTAAAAGTTCTAGTGAAGCGAAATATCTAGCTCCTGGTCTGATTTGCTTATAGAGACCAGGTACTGTTTCAATATTGTGATTAAATACATCGGGATTAGCCTCAATTACTTTTTTATATGCTTCCCCTTTTCTAAGAAAGTCTGGAGTTAGGACCTCTATTGATGTATTTTGATTAATTTTTTTTGTTGCCAATATTACATCGTGAAAATGATTTGAACCACCGTCAGGTAAATCATCTCTGTCAACTGATGTTATTACTACATGATTAAGATTTAATTTCTTCACAGCATTTGATATTTTATATGGCTCAAATGGATCAAGCGGCTGCGGTTTTCCAGTACTTACGTCGCAAAAAGCGCATGCTCTAGTACAAGTATCTCCCATTATCATAAAAGTTGCATGCCTTTTACTCCAACATTCGGTTATATTTGGACAGTTTGCTTCCTGACAAACTGTCACTAGTTTACTTTTGTTAATTAAGCTTTTGGTTTTAAAAAATTCTTTGCTATTGATTAATTTAGATTTAATCCAACTTGGTTTTCTTTTGATTGGATTAACTGGTTTATTTACTTTTTCTGGATGTCTAACCTTCATTTTCAACAATTATATATGTTGTTTCACCTTTTTTACCAAGCATCAATTTGTCTCTTATAAGAATATCAATATAATCATAATCAAGTTTATCACTTAAATGGACATTTTTTAATTCAATATCTTTTATATCTTCAATCACTTTGTTTTCTTGAATTCGTAAATTTTCTAATAATTCTTTTTTTTCAATAAATGCAAACAAGCCTCTTTGACCTCCAAAAAGATTTGCTAAAATGTATAAGAATAACAAAGACAAGAGAATAATTTTTAAATTTTCTTTTATTTTAAATATAATAGTCATAGTCGATTCATTTTAGCATAAGATCCTAAATCTTCTTCAATTCTTATTAGTTGATTATATTTTGCAACTCGTTCAGATCTTGATAATGACCCTGTTTTAATTTGGTTTGAGTTAGTACCCACAGCAAGATCCGCAATAAAAGTATCTTCGGTGTCCCCTGATCTATGTGAAATAATGGTATTATATCCAATATTATTTGCAAATCTGATAACATCTAATGTTTCAGATACTGTCCCAATTTGATTGAGTTTAATCAAAATTGAATTAGATGACTCAAATAAAAAACCTTTTTTAAGTCTTTCCAAATTGGTTACATATAGGTCATCACCTACTATTTGTAATTTTTTAGTAGCTTTATTTAATTTACTCCATGCTGACCAATCATTTTCAAAAAAAGGGTCCTCAATAGACTTAATTTTAAATTTTTTGACTAATTTAAGATACTTATTTATTGTTTGCTCTACATTTAAGTATTTTTTTGAATGAATTGAATATTTCTTGTTTTTATATAATTCATTAGCGGCAACATCTAAACAGATTGATATTTGTTTACCATTTTTAAAACCAGCTTTTTCTATAGATTTTACTATTAATTTTAATGCTTCTTCATTGCTTGATATCATTGGAGCAAATCCACCTTCGTCTCCTACAGAAATTGACATTCCTTTATCTGAAATAATTTTTTTTAAACATTGTATAACCAAAAAGCACATTCTCACAGCTTCTGAGAAATTTTTTGCTCCATCTGGACGGATCATAAATTCTTGTATTCTTAATTTATTGTTTGCATGTGCGCCACCATTAATTATATTCATCATGGGATAAGGTAGTTTAAAGTTTTTTTTTATTATAAAATTTTTGTATAGAGGAATTCCTTTTATTTTTGATGAGAGTTTTTTGACAGCCATAGAAACAGCTAAAATTGCATTTGCTCCAATTTTAGTTTTATGTTTAGTGCCGTCTAAATTAATTAAAATTGAGTCTATGAGTTCTTGATTATGAACATTTTTATTTAATAATTTTTTTGATATTTTTGAATTAATGTATTTAACAGGACCAAAAACACTTTTTCTAAGATATTTATTATTATTTTTGTCTCTTTTCTCGTGAGCCTCATAAGATCCTGTAGATGCACCAGAAGGACAAATTGCGCTTGAACTTTTTTCATTGCTAAAAACTTCTGCTTCAATGGTTGGGTTTCCTCTGCTATCAAATACCTGTCTTGCTTTAATTCTGGTAATTTTACTCATTTACTTTTTATAAGCTTATCTATTTCATGCAATTGATTTAATAATTGTTCTAATTTATTAATTGGTAACATGTTTGGGCCATCTGAAGGTGCATTATCTGGATCCTGATGAGTTTCAATAAAAACACCCGCTACACCAACTGCTACAGCTGCTCTCGCTAAATATTCTACAAATTCTCTTTGACCACCACTTTTGTCTCCCATCCCACCAGGTTGTTGTACGGAATGAGTAGCATCAAATATTACAGGATATCCTAATTTAGACATTATTGGTAATGATCTCATATCTGATACTAGAGTATTGTAACCAAAGCTCGCTCCTCTCTCTGTAACCAAAATATTATTATTTCCAGAATCAGAAATTTTTTTTGTCACATTTGCCATGTCCCATGGTGCTAAAAATTGACCTTTTTTAACGTTGATTATTTTTTTTGTTTTTGCAGCAGCAATCAATAAGTCAGTTTGTCTACAAAGAAATGCTGGAATCTGCAAAATATCTACATGATTTGAAACAGCCAAGCATTGTTGCTCATTATGAATATCTGTTAAGATAGGTATATTTAAATCTTTTTTAATTTTATCAAAAACCGGTAGAGACTTTTCTAATCCAGCTCCTCTTTTACCTTTTAAACTTGTTCGATTTGCTTTATCAAACGACGTTTTAAAAATAAAACCAATACTAAATTTATCAGCTATTTCTTTTATTTTTCCAGCCATATCCATCGAATGTTGTTCTGATTCCAATTGACATGGACCAGCAATTAAAGTGAATGTATCTTTGTTGGAGATTTTTATTCCATTGCAATTAATTATTTTATCTTCCATTATTTTGATTTAGCAGCCTTAATAAATGAACAGAATAAAGGATGAGGGTTTAAAGGTCTAGATTTAAATTCAGGATGAAATTGAACACCTATAAACCACGGGTGATTCTTTAATTCAATTATTTCAGGTAAATTATTGTTTAGCGACATTCCTGAAAAAATCATACCATTGGACTCAAATTTATTTTGCAAATGTTTATTAACCTCGTATCTATGTCTATGTCTTTCATTAATATTAGTTGATTTGTATATTTTTTTTACTAGAGAATTATGTCGTAATTTTGCTTTATAAATACCTAATCTCATAGTACCGCCTAATTCTTTATTAGTACCTTTAATAATTTTCCCATCTTTATCCCATTCATTCATTAGACCAATAACTGGAAAGCATTTTTTGTCTAACTCGGTTGATCCAGCATGCTTAATATTCAGTTTATTTCTAGCAAATTCAATAACGGCCATTTGCATACCAAAACATATTCCAAAGAAAGGAATTTTATTTCTTCTAGCAAAATTAATTGCTGCTATTTTGCCCTCTGTGCCCCTTTTTCCAAAGCCACCTGGTATTAGAATGCCTGAGACATTTTTAAGTAATTTCTTAACATCTTGTTTCTTTAAATTATCAGACTCAATTCTTTGTAGATTTACTTTTACTTTATTAAAAATTCCACCATGAATTAAAGCTTCATCTAAAGATTTATAAGCATCTTTTAAATTAACATATTTTCCAATAATCGCTATATTCACCTGTTTTTTTGAATTTAAAACAGTATTAGTTATTTTTTTCCATGGTGTTAAATTTGCGTTCTTTTTTGGTTTTAAATTAAAATATTTTAAAACTTGTCTATTTAATTTTTCTTTATGAAAACTTATAGGTGCTTCATAAATTGTTCTTACATCAACAGTTTCGATAACATTATCTATTGGTACATTGCAAAATAATGATATTTTTTTTCTTTGGTCTATTGGGATTGATTTTTGAGATCTGCATATAACTATATCTGGTTGAATACCTAAACTTCTAAGCTCTTTAACTGAATGTTGCGTAGGTTTAGTTTTAATTTCATCAGATGATTTTAAAAAAGGAACAAGTGTCAGATGTATAAATAAACTTCTTTTTTTTCCAACATCATTTGCAAATTGTCTTATAGCTTCAACAAAAGGCAAACTCTCAATATCTCCTACAGTTCCACCTACTTCGCAAATTATAAAATCTTCATTAGTTATATCACCTTTTATAAATTCTTTAATCCTATCGGTTACATGAGGTATCACCTGTACAGTTTTACCTAAGTACTTACCTGTTCTCTCTTTTTTAATTATATCGCTGTAAATTTTACCAGTAGTAATATTGTCGGTTTTTTTTGCTGAAATATTTGAAAATCTTTCGTAGTGACCAAGATCTAGATCTGTCTCTGCACCATCATCGGTAACAAAAACTTCACCATGTTGAAATGGACTCATTGTACCCGGATCTACATTTAAGTATGGATCCATTTTTCTGAGTCTTACTTTGAAACCTTGAGATTTGAGTAGATATGCTAGTGATGCTGATGATAAACCTTTTCCCAAAGATGAAACCACGCCGCCAGTAACGAATATGTATCGCGCCATGGAATTATGTTATAGCGAATTATTTTTAAAATGAAAATACTTAATTATTGTTTTCAGGAATTTTTGGGACTTCCTCTGAATTTTCCTCTATTTTATCAATGACAGAGGATTCTGACACCAATTCGCCTCTTGATATAATTGTCAAAGAAAGACTGCAAATAATAAATAAAGTAGCAATAATTGCAGTAGCTTTAGTAAAAAAATCACCTGATGTTCGGGAAAACATAAAACTTTCTTGAGAAACTCCAATTCCTAGAGCTCCTCCTTCAGATTTTTGTAATAAGACGATTATTACCAATAAAACGGCTAGAACTACATTTACCACTAATAGAATATTTTCCATGAGAGTTAATTAAACGTTTTTTTTATTATATCAATAAATTTATTACTATTTTGAGATGCCCCACCTATTAAAAATCCATCCAGATTCGTTATTTTTTTTAATAAAGAAATATTTTTTGTATTAACAGATCCACCATATAAAATTTTAGGGTTTTTAAATTTCATATTATTAATTAAAAAAAGTTTTATGAAATTTGTAGTATTTTCTAAATCTTGAGATTTGGGAATTATACCAGAGCCTATAGACCAAACAGGTTCATATGCAATTAATATATTTTTTTTGTTTTTTACTTTTTTAAGTCCTTTGCTAAGCTGACTCAGTAAAATTTTTTTAGTTAATTTTTTCCTTTTTTGTTTAGAAGTTTCACCGATACAAAAAATTACTTTTAGTTTACTTTCGGTAGCTGAAATTATTTTTTTGTTTATAATATTATCATTTTCACCTTTTGCTCTTTTTTCAGAGTGTCCTAAAATGACATATTCACATTTTAAGGATTTTATCATCATTGAATTTATGGATCCAGTGGGAGGACCATAGGTTGAACCAAAACTACAATTTTGCGCACCAGTCTTTATGTTGGTTTTTTTTAATTTTTGTATAAATGGATGTATCAACGTAAAGGGTGGACAATAAATAATTTTTAAGTTTTTTGCTTTTTTATTTTTTTTCTTGAATTTTATAACCTTATTTAATGAATTCACGCTATTTAAATGACCATACATTTTCCAATTTGCCACGAAATATCTTAATTTATTTGTCATATTTACTTATTTAATCTATAGGTTTGTCGTTTATAGTTCAATAATTTAAAAAAAACGATGTTAAATAGTATTAGAAATTTTTCAAAAACAATAACAGCAAAAATATTCTTATTTATTGTTGCTGTGCCTTTTGTTTTTTGGGGGATGGGTGATGTATTTACAAGTGGAAATACAAATTCTTTAGCGAAGATAAATAATGAAAATATATCTACAGAGGATTTTGTTGATCATATCAATAGGCTAAATATAAATCAAAACGTAATTAAAGACAGAATAGACGATAATATTCTTGAGGAGATTCTTAGCAGATTAATTTCAAACAAATTAATTGAATTAGAAATAAAAGAAGCAAATTTATTAATATCTGATAAAATTCTAGCTGAAAGAATTAAAACAAACACAAACTTTGTAGATGAAAATTTGAATTTTTCTAGGACAAAATATGAAAAATTTTTACTTTCAAATAATTTAACCGCAAGTGAATTTGAAAAAAATTTTAAAGAAAATGAATTTCAAGAAGAATTATTTAATTATTTAGGTGGTGGTATTAAATCACCTATTTTTTTAATAAATAATACTTATGAAGAAGAGACTAAAAAAATTAATATTGAATTTATTAATCTTGAAAATATTTATCCAAAAAAGGAAAGTATCATAAATAAAGATATCGAAAATTATATAAATAGAAATAGAGAAATACTTAAAAAAGATTATATAGATTTTTCTTATTCTACAGTAACACCTATGGATTTAATTGGTCTTGATGAATATAATGATGAATTTTTTACAAAAATAGATGAAATCGAGACAGGGTTATTAAATAATATAAGTTTTAATGATACAATTAAAACATATAATTTGAAGAGTGTATCTAAAAAGGAGTTTATACCACAATCTAATAAAGACGAATTAGAAGCTAAAATTTATAAACTTAGAAATAACGAAAAATTTGGAATTATTGATGAAGGTGATTTTTTTGTAATTTACGAAATCACAAAAATTGATAATAAAATTCCAAATTTAAACGATACCTATTTCGTAAATCAGATAAAGCAATTTATATTTAATGAAAATAAATTTAAATATAATAAAGATATTTTAAAAAAAATTAATGATAATAATTTTTTTGATAGTGATTTTAAAAATCTGGTTACCAAAGAAATAAAAATCGAGAAAATGCTAATTAAATCTAAAAATGACGAAGAAAAATTTACACCAGATTCGCTTGAAATAATTTACTCTCTTCCAATTAAAAGCTTCACATTAGTTACAGACAATGAAAAAAACGTTTATCTTGTAAAAATTCTAAATCATAAAATAGATAAAATGCTCAATAATAATGAAATTAAAAATATTTATACTATAGAAGCAAATAATTTAATAAAAAATAAAATATTCCAATCTTATGATGTTTATTTGAACTCTAAATACTCTATAAAAATAAATGAAAAAACACTAGAAAGAGTGAAAAACTATTTTAGATAATGCTGAATAGAAGTTATAAAAATTTTAAGTTTCAACATCAAAGTAAAATTAACCAAGTTTTATATTTAGAAAAAAAAATAAAAAATAATAATCAAATATTAAGTCTAAT
>CACEMG010000012.1 GCA_902560565.1 uncultured Pelagibacteraceae bacterium
CAAATTATAAAGATAAAAAACCTACAAATGATAAAGATTTAAAATCTATCGTCAATTATGCTAAACTTGTTAAGTTAATAAAAAAGCTAACAAAAAATAAGCATTATAACTTTTTAGAAACACTTGCTGAAGATGTTTTTGATGAATTATTTAAAGATAGGAGAATAGATAAAATATCACTTCAAATTGAAAAACTTGAAATAATGAAAGATTGTGCCTCCGTCGGAATTCAAATTTCAAAAAAAAGAAGTCATGAAAAACCTTGAAATTGGAAAAGATGCTATAAAAAAGGAACTTCCTGTAATTCCAAAACTTCCTGGAATTTATAGAATGTTAAATGAAAAAAATGAAATTTTATATGTAGGTAAAGCCAAAAACCTTCCCAACAGATTAAAATCATATGTTTCAGAAAAAAATCATATTATTAGAACTGAGAGAATGCTTTCTCAGACTAGAAAAATTGAAATAACTACTACTTCAAATGAAAGCGAGGCATTACTCCTAGAAGCAAATTTAATTAAAAAACATAAACCTAAATTCAATATTTTACTGAGAGATGATAAATCATTTCCTTTTATTTACATTGGAAACAAAGATAAATGGCCACAAATAACAAAACATAGGGGAAAGAAAACTAAAGATGGCTTCTATTTTGGACCGTTTGCGTCTGCAGGTTCTGCAAATTGGACAATTAAAATGATACAAAAAATCTTCCAGTTGAGAGTTTGTGACGATACGGTCTTTAAAAAAAGAGAGAGACCTTGTATTCTATATCAGATTAAAAGGTGTTCTGGACCTTGTGTCGGTTACATTAAAAAAGATGAGTATACAAAAACAGTTGATGATGCAATTGAATTTGTATCGGGTAAATCTAGAAAAATACAAAAAAGTCTTTCAGCTCAAATGGAAAAAGCGAGTATAAATCTAGATTTTGAAAAAGCAGCAATACTAAGAGATAGAATTAAGTCATTAAATATAATTCAATCTTCACAGCGAGTGAATGAGGCAAACTTAGTTGAAGCGGATGTAATTGCGGGTTTTAAAGAGTCTGGCAAAACTTGTATTCAAGTTTTTTTTTATAGATCAAAACAAAATTGGGGTAATCAAGCTTTTTTTCCAAAACATGATCCAGATGATAAATTAGAAGATATTATAAACTCTTTTGTTGCACAGTTTTATGAAAACAAAAATGCACCCCAAAATTTAATTTTGAGTCATCAAATTAGAGAAAAAGAATTATTGGAAAAAACCTTTTCAAAAAAAGAAAATAAAAATGTATCTATTTCAATTGCTAAAAAGGGTTCAAAATTAAAAATTGTACAGCTAGCACTTAAGAATGCTAAGGATAGCTTAAATCGTAAAATTTATGAAAGTCAGAATAACAAAAATTTCTTTGAGGAAATTGCCCAAAAATTTAGTTTGCAATCAAATATAAGTTTAATTGAAGTCTATGATAATAGTCATATGCAAGGTACGAACAGTGTTGGCGCTTTAATCACTTATGGAGAAGAAGGTTTTGTAAAAAAAAGATACAGAAAATTTAATATTAAGGTTCAAAAAAATCAGCAAGATGATTATGGTATGATCAAAGAAGTTTTGAATAGAAGATTTAAAAGAGCAATGCAAGAAAAAGATAATTATCTATCTTTTCCTGATTTAGTATTAATAGACGGGGGGAAAGGTCAGTATTCAAGTGCCAGAGAGACACTTAATGAGTTAGGGCTATATGATATTCCGATTGTTGCAATAGCCAAAGGAAAATTAAGGAATAGTGGAAATGAGACTTTTTTTCATAATGGCAAGGAATTTAAATTTGAAAGAAACGAACCAACTCTATTTTTCCTTCAAAGAATAAGAGATGAAGCTCATAGATTTGCAGTCAGCGCACATAGAGTAAGAAGAAAAAAGGGTTTAAGCAAATCCCTTTTAGATCAAATAGAGGGAATTGGATCAATTAGAAAAAGGGCGCTATTGAATCATTTTGGCTCTGCTAGGGCAGTAGAGTCTGCAAGTCTTGATGAGATTAAGTCTGTAGATGGTGTAGAGGAAAAAGTCGCAAAAAAAATATATAATTATTTCCACGAATGAAAATAAAAATCCCAAACTATTTGACTATTGGAAGAATTATTATTGTTCCAATTTTTGTTTTTACTTATTATCTCCCTGGGTTTTACGGAGATGTATTGCCATTTGCATTATTTGTTATAGCTTCATTTACAGATTTTTTAGATGGTCTACTTGCTAGAATGTTTAAAGAAGAGTCAAAACTTGGAGAATTATTAGATCCAATAGCAGACAAGATAATTGTAGCAACAGCTTTAATTCTTCTTGTTATGGATCAAACTATAAAAAGCTACGAAGTAATTGCAGCAATAATTATTTTAACTAGAGAAATTTTAATTTCAGGTTTAAGAGAGTTTTTAGCAAAAGGTAAAATTAATTTACCTGTTTCGAATTTATCTAAATATAAAACATTTTTACAAATGTTCTCTATTTCACTACTTCTTACTGGTGAAACAGGAAATAAAATTATTAATTTTCAAGACTATAATGCTCAAACTATTGGTATAATTTTACTTTGGCTATCAGCCTTTATTACTTTATACACAGCTTATGACTATCTAAGAAAAGGCATTGATCACGCAATTTCTGAAGATAATAAGTACTAGGCTGCTTTTCTTTTTCTCACAAGAGAGTCGTAACTTGAGGACAATTCCAAAATTGTTTCACAAACTTTATAATTGTTTTTATCTATTTGAGATACTGGAGTTACCTCAGCAGCAGTTCCTGTCAAAAAACAACCGTCAAAATTATTAAGTTCATTTGGAGAAATTTTTCTCTCATGTACTTTTATATTTTTTGATTTCGCAATATCAATTACTGTACGTCTTGTTATTCCATCAAGGAATGAGTCTGGAATTGGTGTGTGAAATTCATTTTTTTTATCTTTAAAGAAAATGTTTGCACCTGTCGCCTCAGCTATATTTCCTTCATGATCCAACATCAAAGAATCTGTAAAGCCCAATCTTTCTGCCTCGTGTTTAGAAAGAGTGCAAATCATATAAAGTCCGGATGCTTTTGTATCCCAGGGAACAGAATCTGGGGCGGGCCTTTTCCATTTTGAAATATTTAATTTTATTCCTTCCGTTTTTAATTTTGGATCAAAGTAAGTTCCCCATTCCCATGTTGCTATAGCAACATGTATTTTTGTTTTTTGAGCCGAGATGGCCATCATTTCACTACCTCTCCAAGCAAAAGGTCTAATGTAACCATTTTGCACTTTTTGTACCGCAACAGTTTTCTTTGTTGCATTATTAATTTCTTCTTGAGTGTAAGGAAGCTCCATCCCCATTTTTTTTGCTGAATAAAAAAATCTCTCAGTATGCTCTTCAAGTTTAAAAATTTCGGCATCGTAAACTCTAAGCCCTTCAAATATACAGCTAGCGTAATGAAGTCCATGGCTTAAAACATGAAGTTTTACATTTCCCCATTCAATAAGCTCGTTATTGTACCAAATCTTTCCTTCTCTTTTATCAAACGGTATCATTAGATTTTATTTTCCAAAAAAATATCTTTGTATATATAATATGTCAATATAACTTACCAATATGAAAGATCTTTTGTACTTAAAAGACGAACAATTAAAAGAGTTTATTGAAAAACTGTTCATTGGTTACAGGGAATCCTTCGGAGATGCAAAAAAAACGCTCGATAAGTACTCATTAGGAACAGCTCATCATAAAGTTATTCATATCATCTCTATTCATGATGGTATTACCATATCTAATCTTTTAAAAAAATTAAAAGTAACGAAACAAAGTTTAAATAGAATTCTTAATGATTTAATAAAATTTAATATCATTACCTATGCAAAGGATGAAAAGGACTCAAGAATGAAACATGTTCATCTGACAAAAAAAGGTCAAGAAGTTTTTAACGAAATTTTTACTTCTCAAAAAAAAAGAATTTATAACGCATTTATAAAATCTTCTTCATTAGAAGTAAATAATTTTAAAACTGTATTAAAAAAAATAATTAATGAATAATTTTGAAGCACATATACTAGTTGTTGATGATGATGATGGAATAAGAGATCTGGTTAGAAAATATTTAAATGAAAATAATTTTCTGATTACTACTGCTAAAAATGCAGAAGATGCAGCTGAAAAAATAAATATCATTAAATTTGATTTAATAATTTTGGATATTATGATGCCTGGCAAAACTGGTTTACAGTTCTTATCAGAAAATAAAAAAAAACTTTATACACCGGTAATTTTACTGACAGCAAAAGGTGAGCCAAAAGAGAGAGTGGAAGGTTTGGAGATAGGAGCAGATGATTACTTGCCAAAGCCTTTCGAACCAAAAGAATTAATTCTACGGATAAGAAATATATTAAGTAAAACTAAAAAACATGATAACAAAAGAGTAATTGAATTTGATAATATAAAAATCGATTTAAATAAGCTTATAATACATAAAAACAAAGAAGAATTTAAAATTAATAATACAGAAAAAATAATTTTGGAAAAAATGATTAATTCACCGGGAGAATCGTTTTCAAGAGATTACATTGGAAATTTAATTGATATTGATAAAGAAAGATCTATTGATGTCATAATTACTAGATTAAGAAAGAAAATTGAATTGGATCCAAAAAATCCTAAGTATCTTCAAACTATTAGAGGAACGGGCTATGTCCTTTGGATTGAATAACATATTAAAAAATCTTTTACCAAAACAATTATTTTACAGAGCACTATTAATCGTTGCAGCTCCGATTATAATTCTCCAGATAACTATCTCTATAGTTTTTTTTGATAGTCTTTGGATTAAAACAAATAAGGGAATGACGAGAGCATTGATAGGTGAAATTAAGTTTTTTATTGAAGCTTATGATAACGAACAATACAACAAAGACTCATTAACTAAGTTGTTTTCTGAAACACAAAATATTAAAGCAAATTATGTTCCACATAAAATGATGCCAAAGGACGATTTTGAGAGATGGTTCAGCCCAATGGATAGAACATTAAGAAGAGAGCTTAAATCCAAATTTAATAATTACTGGTTTGACACAACCACATTTAAAGAAAATATTGATCTTAAAATAAAATATTTAAATGGATATTTTCATTTTGAAATTCCAAAAAACAGAGTTGCAAATTCCTCTGCTAGAATTTTTGCATTATGGATTACCTTACCAGCTTTTTTATTAATTGCTATTGCGCTTATATTTCTAAAAAATCAAACAAGACCTATTATTAATTTGGCTAGGGCATCTGAAAAATTTGGAAGAGGTGAAGATGTTGGAGAGTATAGACCCTCCGGTGCTCTTGAAATTAGACAAGCTGGGTATGAATTTGAGAGAATGAGAAAAAGGATAATCCGACATCTTAATCAAAGATCAGAAATGTTATCAGGTATAAGTCATGATTTAAGAACGCCTTTAACAAGAATTAAGCTTCAACTAGCATTCATTAAAGATAAGCAGTTATCGAACAAGCTATCTGAAGATGTAATCGAAATGGAGAAAATGCTAAACGAGTATCTGCAATTTTCAAAAAATAGATCAAGCGAGAAAGGCCAAAAATTTGACTTATCGAAACTTTTGAAAGATACAATTAAAAAATATAATAAAAAAAATATAGTAGCAGATATTACACAAAATATTTTATTTCACGGGAAAAAAACCCTAATTAATAGATGTATTTCAAATATTTTGGATAACAGTTTAAAATATGCAAATAATATTAAGGTAAATTTAAAAAAGAGTAATAACAATATTATTTTATTAATTGACGATGACGGCCCTGGAATTCCAAAGAATGAGTATGAAAATGTTTTCAAGCCTTTTTATAAAATTGATAAAAGTAGGGGCGAGACAAAATCAAGCGTCGGTTTAGGTATGTCCATAGCATCTGATATTGTCCAATCTCATGGTGGAAATATTAAATTAGAAAAGTCAATCTTAAAAGGACTTCAGGTAAGAATAACTTTACCTTTTTAATTTTTTGGATCTTTTCTTGTTTTTTGGTGATTTAAATCTCTCTAAATTTTCAACCCTTTTTTTTAAAATATCAAATTCTTCTTTAGTTGGAAGTTCAAGTTTTAATACAATCTCATCTTTCTTGGATTTAAGTATATTTAAAATCTCGTTATTTAAATCTTTGTATGAGATTAGTCCTTGCTCAAATAATTTTGTTAGTTTATCTGTTATAAATTTCGATTTTGTCATTCAAAGCTAAATAAAAATAATATATTCTTACAATTATTTTTTTAAAATGTTTACTAATAATTTTGACCCAGTTGCCTTTTATTTATTTGCTTTTGAAATCAAGTGGTACTCTTTATCCTATATTTTTGGTATTTTATTTGGATGGTTTTACTGTAAGAGGTTTTTAATTAATGATAAAATTATTTCATCTCTTTTTGATGATTTAATAACCTACTTAATAGTTGGAATAATTCTTGGAGGTAGGCTAGGATATATTCTATTTTATAACTTGAAATACTATTCTCAAAACATTTTTGAAATATTTTTTGTTTGGGAAGGTGGCATGTCATTCCATGGAGGATTGATCGGCATTATATTTGCTACATATCTCTTCAGTAAAAAACACAAAATTAATAAATATATTTTTTTAGATTTAATTTCTGCATCTGCGCCTATTGGTCTATTCTTTGGAAGAATTGCAAATTTTATTAATGGAGAACTTATTGGGAAAGCAACAAATGGAAATTGGGGAATAATTTATCCCCAAATTGATAATATTCCGAGACACCCATCACAATTGTATGAATGTTTTTTTGAAGGAATACTTTTATTTATAATTTTGAATATAATTTTTTTAAGAAAAAAATATAAAACAGGAACTGTATCTTTTGCATTTTTATTTTTTTATGGAATATTTCGTTTTATCTCTGAAATTTTTAGAGAACCAGATGCGCACCTTGGGTATCTAATTGGATGGTTAAGTATGGGTATGTTGTTAAGTTTGTTGATGATATTTTTAAGTATAATTCTTTTTTATAAATCAAATGAAGTACAATCATAAAAATTTTGGATTTTCATTAAACAGCAAGATTCCGTTAGATAATTTTTTGGAGAAAGCATTATACGAACCAAAGATAGGATATTATAATAACAGATTTCCTTTTGGTAAGGATGGAGACTTTGTAACCTCACCTATAATTTCAAATTTATTTTCTGAAATTTTGGCTATATGGATAATTTCTGTATGGGAAAAGTTTGAAAAACCCAAAATATTTAATTTAGTTGAACTTGGTCCTGGAGATGGGAGTTTAATGAATATACTAACTCAAACTTTTAAAAGATTTCCTGAATTTAATAAATCTGTAAATATATTTTTATACGAAAAAAGTAGTTTATTAATAAAAATCCAAAAAAAAAGAATTGAAAATAAACACATTAAATGGATTAAAAATTATAATTCAATCAAGAAAGGCCCGGTAATTTTTTTTGGTAATGAATTTTTTGATGCGATTCCAATAAAACAATTTACAGTAAATAATAAAATATTTTTAGAGAAATGCTTTAGTATTAACAATAAAGGATTAAAAGAAACATACAAAAAAGCTTCTCTAAGTGATGTTTCTCTTATAAAGTCGTTTAATATTCTTAATAAGCAAAATTTTGTTGAGTATCCAAAGTTGGGTTTTAAGGAACTAAATAAAATATTAAAGAAAATTTCAGCTCTTTCGGGTGGAGTTTTACTTATTGATTATGGATATCTAAAACCTTTTAATAGAAATACCTTGCAAACTGTAATGAAAAATAAAAAAGTTAAAATGGAAAACTTAAACAACTATATTGGAAAAGTAGATATTACCTATCTTGTAAACTTTGGTCTTTTAAAAGAGTTTTTTGAAAAAAAAAATTTTAAAGTTAAAAATATAGTCACACAAAAATTTTTTCTTGAAACGATGGGAATAATTGAAAGAGCGAAAATAATTGAAAAAAATATGAATGATGATCAGAAAAAAGATTTGTTTTTAAGACTTAGAAGGCTTTTACATAAAGATTCTATGGGTAAACTATTTAAAGTAATTTTTGCTTACAATTGTAAAAAAAATAATTTTTTAGGATTTAATTAATGTTTTACTCAAAAAAATTAGCTAAAGAAGTTCATATAAGGCACTGCTTCTTTAATAGATTGGGGGGGAAATCTAAAGGGATTTACGAAAGTCTTAATTGTGGAAGAGGATCATTAGACAAAAGAAAATATATAAATAAAAATTTAGTCATAGCTAGTAAAAAAATTTGTAAGTCGTATAAAAGGTTAGTTTTATTAAATCAAATTCATAGTAACAAATTTTTTTTTATTAAAAGCTACAAATTTAAAAAAAAAAAACTTACTGGAGATGCACTAATTACTGATCAAAAAAAAATAATACTTGGAGTTTTAACGGCAGATTGTGTACCTATTTTAATTTTTGATAAAAAACTTAAAGTCATCTCAGCGATACATGCTGGATGGAAAGGTGCATATAAGGGCATAATACAAAATGTAGTAAAGCATTTAAAAAAAAAAGGAAGCGAAACAGAAAATCTTATTGCAGCTGTTGGTCCTTGTATATCCCAAAAAAACTATGAAGTACAAAATGATTTTAAGTCGAAGTTTTTAAAACAGAGTAGTAAAAACAAATTTTTCTTTAAAAAGATTAAGAATAAAACATATTTTAGCCTCAATAAATATATAAATTCTCAGTTGAAAAATATTGGTGTTAAAAAAATAGATATAATTAATAAAGATACTTACAACCAAAGAAACAATTTTTTTAGTGCAAGAAGATCTTTACATAAAAATAAAGACGATTATGGTAGAAATATATCCTTAATTATGATTAATTAGGAAATCTCAATGAAATTATTAACTGGAAACAGTAACAAATACTTAAGTCAAAAGATTTCAAAATATTTAAAAACAAAACTAGTCAATTCAAATATAAGAAGATTTTCAGATGGAGAAATTTATGTTGAAATAAATGAAAATATAAGAGGAAATAATATTTTTATAATTCAATCTATATCCTCCCCCGCAAATGATAATTTATTAGAAATGTTGTTGTGTATAGATGCTTTAAAAAGATCTTCAGCAAAAAATATCACCGCAGTAATTCCTTATTTTGGGTATGCAAGACAAGACAGAAAAGTTGTTCCCAGAACATCAATATCTGCAAAGTTAATATCTAATTTAATTACTAAAGCTGGAGCAGATCGAGTTGTTACAGTAGACTTACACGCAGGCCAAATACAAGGCTTCTTTGATATTCCAGTTGATAATCTTTATGCTACACCAATATTTTATAGACATATAAAAAAAAATCTTAAAATGAATAATTTAGTTTGTGTTTCACCAGATGTTGGAGGGGTGGCGAGAACTAGAGGATTAAGTAAATTGCTAAACGTTAATCTTGCCATTGTAGATAAGAGAAGACCTGCGCCAGGAAAATCAGAGGTGATGAACATAATTGGTGATATAAAAAATAAAATTTGTATAATAGTTGATGATATTATTGACTCTGGGGGGACAATAGTAAACGCAGCAAAAATGTTAAAATCAAAAGGAGCAAAAGAAATCCATGTCTATATAACACACGGTGTACTTAGTGGAGACGCTGTAAAAAAAATTAAAAACTCTCCAATAAAAAACTTAGTAATTACTGACACGATAGATAATTCAAAAAAAATAAATAATACAAAAAATATTCAAATTTTAAGTATCTCTAATCTTCTTGGAGAAGCTCTTAAAAGAATATCTAATTCAACATCTGTATCGGATTTATTCAAATAATTAGCTTGTTTTATAGATGAACTTAGGTTAAAAGACCTAGTTTTTTATGAATACTTTAGATGCTAATATTAGGAATACCAAGACGAAGGGTGATTTAAATATATTAAGATCCCAGGGTAATGTTCCTGGTGTGATTTATGGTGGTCAAGACAAAAATCAAAATGTATATGTTTCAAAAAAAACTCTTTCCAATTTATTAGAGAGAGATAATTTTTTATCTAATATAATTAATTTAAAAATAGAAGGTAAAGACCAAAACGTTTTACCAAGAGAAGTAAAATTTGACATATTGTCAGATGAACCAACACATGTTGATTTTTTAAGAATTGTTAAAGGTGGAAAAGTTGTTTTACAGATACCGGTTAAATTTATTAATAGCGACAAATCACCGGGATTAAAAAGAGGTGGTGTTTTAAATATTGTAAGAAGAAAAGTTGAATTAAAATGCCCAACAGAAAATATTCCTAATGAACTTGTGGTAGACTTGGATGGTGTAGATATTGGACAAAGTTTTAAAATATCTGCAATAAAACTGCCTGAAAATGTTCATCCAACCATACAAGGAAGAGATTTTGTTGTTGCGACGCTAGCAGCGCCAACGGTTATTAAAGAGCCTGAAAAACCAGCAGAAGCTGCTGAGGGTACAGAAGCGACTGGGGAAGAAGGTGCAGCTCAAGCAACAGAGGGAGCTGAGGGCGATGGAAAAGCACCTCCTGCAGATACAAAATCAGAAAAGAAGGATGATGCAAAAAAAGGAGATGATAAAAAATCTCAACCTGAAAAAAAATAAACAAGCTGAAAAATTTTTTATAAAAAAATCATGTTACTTTTTGTAGGTCTTGGCAATCCCACTCCAAATAGTGAAAATAATAGACATAACATTGGGTTTAAAATTATAGATGCAATAAATCAAAAATTTGGCCTGTCAAAGCAAAAACCAAAATTCAAAGGCTTACTGACTACAGGAGTTATAAATGGAAAAAAAATTTATGCTATCAAACCTCTTACATTTATGAACAATTCTGGAATTTGTATAAGAGAGTTAATAGAATATTTTAAAATTGAAGCTGAAAACGTTATAGTTTTTCATGATGATCTAGATATAGATTTTGGAAAAGTTAAAACGAAGTTTGGTGGATCCAGTGCAGGACACAATGGTATAGAGTCAATTGATAAATTTATCGGTAAAGACTATTCGAGAGTAAGAATTGGCATCGGTCAACCAAAAAATAATATAGAGGTATCTGATCATGTATTACAAGATTTCAACGAGGATGAGAAAGAAGAACTTTATTCAATTACAAAAAATATAACAGAATCAATTACAATTCTAATTGATAAAAAATTAGATTTATTTTCAAGTACAGTTAACAACAAATAGATGGGTTTTAAATGTGGTATTGTTGGCTTACCAAATGTTGGTAAATCAACATTGTTCAATGCCTTAACTAATTCTTCTAAAGCTCAAGCAGAAAATTTTCCTTTCTGTACAATTGATCCTAATATTGGTGTAGTGCTTGTTCCAGATAATAGACTAGATAAACTTTCAGAAATATCTAAATCTAAAAAGAAAATTAATACAACAATATCTTTTGTTGATATAGCGGGTCTAGTCAAAGGTGCCTCTAAAGGAGAGGGGCTAGGTAATAAATTTTTATCCCATATAAGAGAGGTTGATGCAATCATACATATGATAAGATGTTTTGACTCCACTGATATTCAAAACGTCAATTCAAGTGTAAATCCGATAAGAGATTTGGAAATAATTGAAACTGAAATGATGCTGGCTGATATTGAATCTTTACAAAAAAGATTAGATAAAAAAAATAAAAAAAATATTGACGAAAAGATGCAAAAGGTATTAACAAGTGCGTTCGAAAGACTTGATAATGGTAAAGATTTGTCTGAATTAGTTAATGAGTTTGACGAAAAAACAATTAATCAAACTGGATTGTTGTCAATTAAACCCAAGATTTATGTATGCAATGTAGATGAAAAAAGTATTAATAATGGTAACAATTATACAAATGACTTTATTGCAAAATTTAGTCCAGAAAATACTATAATTATCTCTGCAGATATCGAAAATCAGATTAATCAATTTGATAAAGATGAAAAAAAAAATTATATGAATATGATTGAGCTTAAAGAAACTGGCCTCAATAAACTAATCAGTAAAGGATACAATATTTTAAATTTAGAAACATTCTTCACATCAGGACCTGAGGAAACCCGAGCATGGACAATTAAAAAAAATTGCCTCGCTCCAAATGCTGCTGGTGAAATACACACTGATTTTGAGAAAGGTTTCATCCGAGCTGAAACTGTTTCTTATGAAGATTTTGTTAAAAATGGTGGATGGTTAAACTCAAAAAATAATGGAAATATGAGGCTAGAAGGTAAAGACTATATCGTTAAAGACGGTGATATTTTAAACTTCAGATTCAACACGTGACCAAATTTTTTTCATACTAAAATAAACTAAAATTGTAATTATAATTAAATAAATAATAGCTCTAAATCCAATCTTATGTCTTTCTTCCAAATGTGGTTCCGCAGCCCAAGAAAGAAAAGTTGTTACATCTTTCGCCATTTGCTCCTCTGTGGCTTGAGTTCCATCGGCATACTCTACGATACCCTCGGACAAAGGGTTTGACATTTTAATTTTATTACCTGCCATGTATTTATTGTAATACACACCATCGTCTAAAGAAATTCCTTCAGGTGGTTCGTCATATCCCAGCAATAAAGAATATATATAATCAGCTCCCCCTTTCCTTGCTTTAACAAGCACTGACATATCTGGTGGGTATGCCCCTCCGTTTGCAGCAGCTGCCTCTTTGTCATTTGAATAAGGGCTCACAAAATTATCTGATGGTCTTGCAGGTCTATCAAACATCTCTCCATCGTCATTTGGTCCGTCCCTTACTTCAAATTGAGAAGCTATAATTTTCACCTGTTCTTTACTAAATTCTGGACCACCTGGTTGTGCTAGATTCCTATAACTCAGGTGTTTCATTGAATGGCATGACGCACAAACTTCTGTATATACTTGGTAACCTCTTTGTAAAGATGCTCTATCAAATGTTCCAAAAAAACCCTTAAAACTCCAGCCTGGACTCATTGGTTGAGCTGCTTTCTCTGCAGAAAAAGAGGTAATATTTATTGAATTAGAAATTATTAAAAAAAAAAAAGTAATTACAAACTTTTTCATAATTTATCTTTTCTTTGCCTTACTGCAGAAGCACTAACTGCTCCACCTAGAACAGGCTCTGTAATACTTAATGGTACATCCAAGACTTTTTCTTTTCTACTTAAAATTGGCAAAATTATTAAAAAATGTGCAAAATAATATGCAGTAGCTACTCTTGCTACTAAAAGATAAATTCCTTCTGCAGGCATTGCTCCTACATATCCAAGTATTAAAACGTCAGCTACAAGGAACCAGTAAAATTGTTTATATAAAGGTCTAAAAATAGCCGACCTTGTTTTTGAAGTATCAAGCCACGGGAGTATTACCAAAATAAATAAAGCACCAAACATCGCAATTACACCTAAAAGTTTATCAGGCACAGATCTTAAAATAGCGTAAAAAGGGAGTAGATACCATTCTGGAACGATGTGTGCTGGGGTAACCATTGGATTTGCTTCAATATAATTGTCAGCGTGACCAAGAATGTTTGGTGAATAAAAAACAAAGAAAGCAAAAACTATTAAAAAAATCAACAATGCAAATAAGTCTTTAATCACTATGTATGGATGAAAAGGAACAGTATCCTTAGATGGTTTCTTTAAATCAATACCAATTGGATTATTATTGCCTGGTACGTGCAAAGCCCAAATATGAAGTACTACAAGACCTAATATCAAAAATGGGATTAAGTAATGTAAACTAAAAAAACGAGTTAAAGTTGGGTTATCTACTGAATAACCTCCCCATAACCATGTTACTATACTTTCGCCAACAAAGGGAATTGCACTAAAGAGATTTGTTATAACTGTTGCTCCCCAGAAGCTCATTTGCCCCCAAGGTAAAACATAACCCATAAATGCTGCAGCCATCATAAGTATGTAAATTATCATTCCTAAAATCCATATTATTTCTCGAGGTGATTTATAAGAACCATAATACAAAGATCTAAATATATGAATATAAACAGCTAAAAAAAACATTGATGCACCGTTTGCATGAACATATCTTATAAGCCATCCATAATTTACGTTTCTCATAATATGTTCTACACTTCCAAAAGCTAAGTCTGCATGAGCAACATAATGCATGGCCAAAATTAACCCTGTTACAATTTGAGTAATTAAACAAAAAGTTAATATTCCCCCAAATGTCCACCAATAGTTAAGATTCTTTGGTGTTGGATAATCAGTTAAATGTTTCCCTAGCGTTAAAAGAGGTAAACGATCGTTAAACCATTTTCCAAATTTTGAACTAGGAGTGTAATCGTGATCGCTCATTAATTTAACCTATCTTTATAATATTACTATTTACAAATTCGTACTTAGGTACTTCCATATTTGTGGGGGCAGGACCCTTTCTTATTCTTCCAGATGTATCGTAATGTGAGCCATGGCACGGGCAAAACCATCCACCATATTCACCCTTATCACCTAATGGTACACATCCTAAATGTGTACACACGCCCAACATGACCAGCCACTCAGGATCTCGCGCTCTATCCTCGTCTTTCTCTGGATGTTTTAATTCGTCTAAATTTACTTCTCGTGCTTTCGCAATTTCTTCATCAGTTCTTCTTCTAATAAAAACAGGTTTTCCTCTCCACAAAACCGTTATGGACTGACCTTTTTCTACATTACTGATATCAACTTCTGTGCTAGCTAAAGCTTTTACTGATGCATCTGGGTTCATTTGATCAATTAGAGGCCAGATTGTTGCACCTACTCCAACTGCTCCAACGGCATAAGTTGCTGTAAAAATGAATTCTCTTCTTTTGACTTTCTTCTCTGACATTTAAATTTTAAAATAATAATATCTAATATATGATTTCATATAATAAAAAAGCATAATATTTCCACTGATAGAATGACACATTATAAAGCCAATTTAGCTCCTAAAATAGCGTTATACGAGCCGGACATACCTCAAAATACGGCAGCTATAATCAGAACTTGTGCGTGTATGGGAGCACAGTTGGAAATTATTGAACCATGCGGCTTTCTATTTAACGACAAAAGATTTAAGAGGGTCGCGATGGATTATATGGACACCAAAAATATAAATTTTCATCAAAGCGCTGAAGACTTTTTTAAAGCTAAATCGAACGATAGGGTTATTTTGATTACAACAAAAGCAAAAAAAATATATACTGATTTTAAATTCAACGAAAAAGATACTTTGCTTTTCGGTAAAGAAAGTGCTGGAGTACCAAAGAAAGTTCATAATTTGTTGAAAGAAAAAATAAAGATTCCCATGGTCGGTAAAAAAAGGTCGCTTAATTTATCTACATCAGTAGCGATAATTCTAAGCGAAAGCCTAAGACAAATTAAAATATAAGTATGGACACCAATTCAAAGAAAAATGTTGTAAAAAACTGGTTTATGGTTCTACAAGATATTATTACAAATGATATTGAAAAATTAGAAAATAAAAAAAATATTTTTAAAATTAAAAATTGGTCAAGAGGTCCGAGTCAAGGGGGCGGGCAGTTTCGAATTTTTGAAAATGGCAGGCTTTTTGAGAAAGTGGGCGTAAATTTTTCAGAAGTTTACGGTAAATTTCCAAAGGAACTTAAGGGACAAATTCCTGGAACAAAAAAAAATTTAAATTTTTGGGCATCAGGCAT
Source organism: uncultured Pelagibacteraceae bacterium (assembly GCA_902560565.1). Classification (GTDB taxonomy): domain Bacteria; phylum Pseudomonadota; class Alphaproteobacteria; order Pelagibacterales; family Pelagibacteraceae; genus Pelagibacter. The sequence goes on from CACEMG010000012.1 coordinate 15,635, forward strand.
ATCTGTTGTTATGCATATGAAAAATCCTCATATACCAGCTATGCATTTTAATACGAGATATATTTTTACATCTCATGGATGGTTTGGAGGAGGAATGGATGTAACGCCATGTTTAAAAGATGAAAGTTTAAAAAAATGGCTTCACAATGAACTTAAAAAAACTTGTAACAAACATAACAAAAATTATTACAAAAAATATAAAAAGTGGTGTGAAAAGTATTTCTATTTACCCCACAGGAATGAAGAGAGGGGAATTGGGGGTATTTTTTTTGATTATAAAAAAGTAAATTGGGAAAAAGATTTTGCTTTTGTTAGAGATGTTGGATTGTCATTTACAAAAATATTTAATGAAATTATAAAAAAAAAAAGAAAAAAGAAATGGACAACTTTACAAAAAGAGGCGCAATACTTAAAAAGGGGTAGATATGTAGAGTTCAATCTTTTATACGATAGGGGTACAAAGTTTGGATTACAAACTGGAGGGAACGTAGAAGGAATATTAATGTCCTTACCGCCTGTAGCTAAATGGAAATAATATGGAAAAAGAACCTATTACTGTAATTGGTCTGGAAAAACTTAAAACCGAACTAGTTTTTTTAAAAGAGAAAAAAAGACCAGAAATTGTTGCAGCAATATCTGAAGCAAGATCACACGGAGATTTAAAAGAAAATGCTGAATATCACGCGGCTAAAGAACAGCAATCTTTGAATGAAGGAAGAATAGAAGAAATAAATGATATAATAGCCAGAGCAAATGTGATTGATGTAACAAAACTTACTAATGACGGTAAAGTAATTTTTGGCTCAACAGTTTATTTAATAAATTTAGATACTGATGAAAAAATTGATTATAAAATTGTTGGAAAAGACGAAGCAGACTTAAAAAAAAAATTAATTTTTTTTAAATCACCAATAGGAAAAGGTTTGATAGGAAAAAGTAAAGGAGATCTTGTAGAAATCAATACACCTGCAGGTGTTAAAAACTTTGAAATAAAAGATGTAAGATATATTTAATTCTTTAGTATTTTTTTTAAATTTTTATCAGAAATTTTAAAATTATTATTTATCCAGATATTCTCTATTTCTTTTAATTTCAAACCTACCTTTTCTCCCTCAGGAATACCAAAATCGTTAATTAAATTATCTCCGGTAATAGATAATTTGGGTACGTCTTTATTTTTGAAATAATTGATATGATTAACTAGTTTTTTGTCAAATTTTTTTGAAGTAAATATTTTGTAATTTAGGATGTCAGTTAATCCTTCCTTGCCGCTAAAATAAAATATTTTCCAAAGATTATGGGAATTAAATTTAATAGATGGATTTTTGTTAAAATAAAAATCCTTAATTAGTTCTATTCTCTTCTGTTTTTTTTTAGAAATATTAAATTTATAAAAAAAATAATCAGAATTATCTGTTTTATCTAATATCAAAATTGACAAGAAAAACGTAAAATCTAGGCTATATAAGTTATTTTTTGTGTAATCGTTTAATTTTCTAAATAGTTCAATTTGTTTAAATTCTGGAAATACTGCACTAATTATTTCATAAGAAAAATCTTTTTCGCATAATTTTATAAAGCAATTTGATTTAAAAGTTTTTTTTAATTCGTCTAGCAATCTTTCTGATGATAATTTTTTTATGCCTACTATATTTTTTTTAATTATTTTCTTAATTTCTAATTGGTGGTCATTTTTACTGTACAGAGCAAAAAATCTGAAATATCTTAATATTCTTAAGTAATCTTCTTTTATTCTTTTTTCTGGTTCTCCTACAAATTTTATTAATCCATCTTCTAAATCCTTTTTTCCGTCAAAAGGGTCAAAGAGATTTCCGTTAATATCTGCATATATTGAATTAATTGTAAAGTCGCGTCTTTCAGCATCTTTAATCCAATCAGTTGTAAATTCTATTTCTGCATGACGCCCATCAGTTTTAATATCACTTCTTAAAGATGTAATTTCAAATTTATCGTTGTCTATTAAAGCTGTGATTGTTCCGTGCTTAATACCTGTTTCAAAATAATTTATATTTTTATTTTTAAGAGCTTCCTTTACTTTTGTTGGTTCGATATTGGTTGCAAGATCTATATCATCGACTTTTTCATTGTTAATAATTTTTCTAACACACCCTCCAACGTATCTTATCTCGGCTTCCTCAGAATAGCTTTCGATTGCGTCAAAAATTTTTTCAATATTCGTATCTCTTCTTAATTTAATAAACCTGTGATTAATACTATTTAGATTTTTTGTTGAGGAAAAGATTTTATTTAAAATATTTAACATATCTGGCTGGGGCGCTAGGATTCGAACCTAGGAATGGCGGTACCAAAAACCGCTGCCTTACCACTTGGCTACGCCCCAAAATTTATTTAATTTATAACGCAATTTTTATATAATTTTAGTTATAATACACGAACAATTATTTAATTTCCTTTTATAAATTTTCAACGCATTTTTTGCAAATTTATTTGAATTAAAATACATAATTATCGCAGATCCAGAACCTGTCATTCTCACAAAATTGGCTTCCTTGTTTTGATTAAGTAAATTTTTTATTTTTTTTAAGGCTGGGTACAATTTAAAAGCACTTTTTTCTAGGTCATTTTTACCATTTAGAATCACATTTTTTACAATATTTTTTTTTGTTTTATTAAATTCAGACTTAGAAAAAGTTCTATTTGATGAATATATCCTCTTTGTAGAACAACCAAAAAAGGGTTTTACAATTAAAATATGATATTTTTTAATATTTGCGACTTCTTTAATAGATCCATCTCTATATAAAATTTTTGGTCTATTATTTAATCCTAGAATAACATCTGATCCAATTTTTAAAGAATATTTTTTTAATTCATTCAAATTTATAAATTTTTTTTTATAAAAATAATTTAATAAATTTGCTGCGTTCATAGATCCACCACCCATACCAGATTCAGGTGGAATTTCTTTTTTTATTAAAATTTTATATTTTTTTTTTAATACATTATCTCTATCTAACAAACTAAGTAGCTTTGTAATTGTATTTTTTTTTGATAAATTTTTTGAGAACTTTCCTATAAATTTAACTTTGTGATATTTTGAGCTTAACTTGCTTATATAAATTTTATCTGAAAGATCTATAAAACATACAAGAGACTCTATTAAGTGAAATTTTTTTAGTTTTTTGATTACATTTAAATTAAGATTAATCTTTGCTCTAGAATTAATTTTATAAGCTCTCATTATTTTTTGATAAACCGGTAATTAATTTTACCTTGATTTTTTCTATCATTTCTTTTTCTGCATCTTCCATTTTTAAAACACTATTCCAAAAATATTGTGCTTGAATTTTTCTATTAAGTTTCCATAGAATATCTCCATAATGATCGTTTACGATAGGATCATTAGGCATTAGTTCTAAAGCTCTTCGCATATATTTCTCTGCATCGTTGTATTTTCCTATTAAAAAATAACCCCACCCAACTGAGTCAATTATATAAGGATCATTTTCATTTTCTTTATAAGCCTTCTCCAACATTAATATAGCTTTATTAATATTTTGATCACGTTCTAACCATGAGTAGGCTAAATAATTTAATACATATGAATTGTTTGGAATTAATTTTAATGCATCTAATAAATCTTTGTCTGATTTTTCGTATTCCCCTATCCTTTCAAAACTTCCGCCCCTCCTGTAAAGTAAGTCTGCATAATTTAAAGTATCTTTTTCAATATTATTCATTACTGATGTATACAACTCAATTGCCCTCTCATATTTCTTAGAATTTTTATAAATAGTTGCAAGATCAAATAAAACTTTTGTAGATGCATTTTTTATATTGTTTAAATTTGTTTCAATATATTTTAAGGATTCTTCTTTATTTTTTTTTTTAGTAATTATTTTTGCTTCCTGCTTAATTTTGAACCAGTAATAAAGATCATCTTTTAAATTAAATAATTTTAAGACTTTTAAACTTTGGTCATAATTTTCATTTAGGTAATAGTTATCTGCCATTAAGGATAAATTTATTTTAAATTTTTTATTTAAAAAGTATGAGATATTTAAATAAAAATTTGACTGCTCATATTCATCTTGGGATGAATATAAATTAGACACTAAGTAAAAAAACTCAGCCAAGAGGTCATTTTCATTTTTACATGAAAAAATTCCTTTTATCTTATTAAATTCACTTTTATCAATCCATGATTTTGTTTGTAAGATTATTAAGTTACTTGATAGCTCATCTATTTTTAATGAAATTTCTTTAACTAAATCAAATCTTTTTTCATGAACAAGATAGTTCACATAAAAAAATAAATATCTAGAATAGTCAGCCGCATCTGAACTTTGAAGGCCATCAAAGTACTTTAAAGTTTTTGGATTATTTAAATAACAACTTTGAAATGCATTATTTATGGCAATTAAATTGCCAAAATTGGATTTAAAATTACTCATTTTTTTTTCTTCAAATGTATATGCATAATCTCTTAGGGTTTCATAGATAACTTTCTCAAAAGTTCCCTCTTCAGTGTATTTGGCTATCGAATTAAGATATAATTTGGTTTTACTAAAATTTTTTTTATTAATGCTATCGATTAATAAAAGCAATTGGGCCTCAAAAAATTCTGTTTGATTTTTATTTTTTAAAAACTTTATTTCTTGTATGGCCCTATCTACATTTTGATTTAGCACTAATGAGAAAATCAACTTCTTAAAATACTCTTCATGTTTATTTAATAATTGTTTTGAAGATTTAAAATATTTAAGAGCCTGCTCATTTTTTTGGTTATTATGAGAGATAACTCCAGAAAAATAGTTCGATAATTCTTTAGAATTAAAATCTTTAGAATAGATATTTTTAGATTTCGCCTCAAGGGTGAAAAAAATAAAAAATATAGTAAGGATTATTTTAAAGTTTTTTGTTATCATTTAAAAATGGCCAATAAGGAAATCTTAAATCAAGAGTTTTTAAAATCAATAGAATCTGACTATATTTTTGATAATGCGCCTATTAATCGCTTTAGTAAAAGTAAAGATACTGATGATGTCAGTGAAAAGTTAATTTGTTTAAAAGATAAAATAAAATCAATTAAGGATTGTGAGCTTAAAAAATTTGCAAAAAATATAGTTTTCAGTGACGGAAATCCAAAAAGTCAAATCATGATAGTCGGTGAAGGTCCAGGAGAAAAAGAGGATATGATAGGCAAACCATTTGTCGGCGAAGCTGGGATGCTGCTCAATAAAATGTTAAATGCAATTAAAATTAAAAGAGAAAATATTTATATAACAAATGTTGTTAACTATAGACCTCCTAATAATAGAAAACCAGAGTTTTCAGAAATCAAAAGGTATTCAGTTTTTTTACGTGAACATATATCAATTATAAACCCAAAAATATTGATATTAATGGGTAGTACTGCTATGAAAGCTTTATTAGGTCAAAAACTTAAAATCTCTAAAGAAAGGGGTAAATGGAAAGAAATTATAATCAATCAAAGAACTTTTCTAACCATACTTACTTTTCATCCAGCTTATTTGTTAAGACAACCTGATCAAAAAAAATTTTCATGGGAGGATTTAAAAAATATGAGAAAAAAAATTGATGAATTGAAAATTAAAGTCTAATGAAAAAAGCGATTGCTGGGGTTGACGAAGTTGGTAGAGGAAGTTTAATAGGTCCAGTTTTTGCGGCTACAGTAATATTTAAAAAAAATTTGGATAAAAAAAAAATTAAAGATTCCAAACAACTTTCAAAAAATCAGAGGAATTTACTAGAAAAATATATTAAAAAAAATAGTATTTGGACCATTGGCTCTGCTTCATTAAAAGAAATCGAAGAATTAAACATATTAAATGCAAGCTTACTGGCAATGAAAAGATCTATAAAAAAATTAAGATCTAAATCATACCTAATTATGATTGACGGCAACAAATTACCAACAATGAATGGTTATAAATTAAAATCTGTTGTTAGAGGTGATCAAAAAATTCCAGAAATTTCAGCAGCATCTATTATTGCTAAAGTTTCAAGAGATAGGCTTATTTCAAAAATGTCAAAAAAGTTCACAAAATATGCTTGGAATAAAAATTCAGGCTATGGCACAAAACAGCATATAAAAGCTATTAAAAAATTTGGTATAACAAAGCATCACAGAAAAACATTCAGCCCTATACACAATATATTGAGTCTTAAAAAAAACACATAACAAGAAGAGTCCTTTTTTTTCAATCACCGGTTGACGAAGATTCTGGTCTGGAGTCTAATTAAATTTTATAAAATGATGTTAAAAAATTTACACAATAAAATTATTAATGGGGATAGTCTTAAAGAACTTAAAAAAATTCCCAATGAGACATTTGATTTAATTTTTGCAGACCCTCCATATAATTTACAATTGCAGAATAGTTTAATTAGACCAGATAGATCAAAAGTAAATGCAGTGAATGATAAATGGGACCAGTTCGATAGCTTTAAGACATATGATAAATTCACAATAGATTGGCTTAGTGAGTGTAAAAGAATATTAAAAAAAAATGGATCTATTTGGGTTATAGGAAGCTATCATAATATATTTAGAGTAGGAAAAGTAATTCAAGATTTAGGTTTTTGGATATTAAATGATGTAATTTGGAATAAAAATAATCCAATGCCAAACTTTAGGGGTACTAGATTTACAAATGCTCACGAAACTTTAATATGGGCGTCGAAAAATAAAAAATCAAAATATACATTCAATTATCAGTCAATGAAATCTTTTAATGATGACTTACAAATGAGATCAACATGGAATTTACCAATATGTAATGGTAAAGAAAGATTAAAAAATAATGGAGCAAAGGTTCATTCTACTCAGAAACCAGAAGCATTACTTCATAGAATTATATTAGCATCCTCGAATAAAAATGATTTTGTATTTGACCCTTTTTTAGGATCTGGAACGACTGCTGTAGTTTCAAAAAAACTTGGTAGGTCTTATTACGGAATTGAGAAAGAAAAAATTTATTATAAAGCTGCAACAAATAGATTACTTAATACAAAAGAGATTAATGATGAATATTTAGATGTAATTCAAAATAATAAATCAAAACCGAGAATTCCTTTTGGATCTTTAATTGAGTTGGGAGTAATTAAACCTGGAGTAGAAATTTATGATAAAAAAAAAGAGGTTAACGCAAAGGTTATGGTTGATGGAAGTATAAAACACAAGCATAATGAAGGTTCAATTCACAAAGTTGCTGCTAAAATATTAGGGTCTGAAAGTTGTAATGGTTGGACTTATTGGCATTATCAGTCTGGAAAAATCCTTAAACCAATAGATGATCTTAGGCAACGCTTAAGACCAAGGGGTTAATCGTTATAAACTTTTCCTAAATACTTTTCTAAAAATTTCTTGTTTTTACTAAAGTATTTTAAAAGAGTGTTTCTAAATAAAATATTTATAGGATTTGATAAATGAAATGCAAAATGATTAAGATTAGATCTTGAGATTATTTGTTTAGCTCTTAGAACTCTCTTTTTATAATAACTTGATGTATTATTCTGTAAATCATAAAAAAGCTCATTTGCAGATTCTATTGATTGTGATGCACCCTGTGCAAAAGAGGGTGGAAAAGAATAAAATGCATCCCCAGTTAAAAAAATATTTTTTGAGCTTGGTATTTGAAATTTCTTACTAACAAAAATTGGAAAACATTTAATCTTTTCAACTTGGTTAACCAGATTTAAATTTGATTTAGAAGAAATTTGGTTTAGCAGATTTTTCTTAAAAGTTTCGTCATCTAAGAAATCTTTATCACTTATTTTTTTTTTTATTAATTCTTTTCTTACTACTGCTATAAAATTAAATTCTTTATTTTGATTAATTGGATAAATTACAAAATGAAAATTTGGTCCCAAGTATAAAGAAATATCAAAGCTGCTAAAATCTCTAATAGTTCCTCTTAAAGCAATTGCATCAAAGTACTCTGGCAAACCATCTTTTTTAAATAATATTTGTTTTGTTTTTGAATAAATACCATCAGCTGAAACCAAATAATCAAATTTATTGGTTTTTTTATCTGAAAACAAAAGTGATACTTTGTCGCCTTGTTTAATATCGCCAAGATCACAATTAAAAGACAACTTATCTTTTGGAATTCCGTCCAGAAGAAATTCGATTAAATTCGATCTTTTTAAAGTTGTATAAAGATTATTCTCATCATTGAATTGAGATAGGTCAATATCGCATATTTTTTTGGAATCTTTTGCGTTTAAAAAAATAACTTTTTTTGGAAAATAAAGTTGACTTTTGCTAAAATTGTTAAAACCAATTTTGTTTAGTAATTTAATACTATTAACAGACAATTGTATTCCATATCCATCATTAAGATCTATTGAATTTTTTCTTTCAAATATTTGATAAGAAAAAGATTTGTTTTTTTCTACTAAATTTGCAAAGAATAAACCAGAGATACCAGCTCCTATGATTGCAATTTTTTTCATTTTAAGTTGTGCAAAGAATTAAATATTTTTTTTGTAAATGAAGGTAAAATAAATTTACTAAAGTTTGACCTATCTAAAAAAAAACCATTTTTAATTATTTTTCTATTATTATTTTTATTTATAGTTATTTTCATATTCATATTAGATAATTTAATATTTATTTTCTTATCAATTGATAATTGAAATTTTTCTTTTTTAATTTCATTCATAGGGAAAATAATTAAATTTTTTAAAAAATTAAATTTTTTATTTTTTATCAATAAATATTTATTTTTATGTTTGTGTACCTGGGCCTCAAAATATTTGGTTTTGTTAAATTTATTTTTTGTAAATATTGCAAAATCTTTTTTTTTATAGGCTTTACAATAAGCAGTTAATGGACATGAGGTGCATATTGGCAGGGATGGTCTGCAAATTAATGCCCCTATTTCCATTATAGCTTGCGCATAATCACTTGATCTTTTTGAATTTGAAAAAAAGGTTTTTTTTTCAATTAAGTTTTCTTTAGATGTCTGATCTTTATTTTTTAATAAAAAAACTCTTTTTAATATCCTTTCAACGTTTCCATCCATTGGAATACATGGCTGATTATGCGCAATAGCTAAAATTGATCTTGATGTATATTCCCCAATACCAGGAAGAGCTTTAAGTTTTTCTAAATCTTTAGGTAAACTTCCTTGATGCTCTGATAGTAATTTAGTTGCTGTTTTTTTTAAATTTTTTGCCCTTGAGTAATAGCCAAGTCCCTCCCAGTATTTAAGCACTTTATTTTCATCAGCACTTGCTAGAGACTTAAGACTTGGAAATTTTTTAACAAATCTTATAAAGAATGGAATAACTGTTTTTACTTGAGTTTGTTGCAACATAAACTCACTTACCAGAGTAAAATATTCATGTTGTTTTTTTGTACTTTTTCTTCTCCATGGTAAAGATCTTTTATTATTATCGTACCAATGTAGAATTTTTTTTGGTATGTTCTGTTTATTCATATGCAATATAAATTCAATTCTAAGCAGAGATATAGATCCATTCAAGGACTAAGATCTTTTAAAGATACTTTACCAACAAAAGTTAAAAAAATTTTGAAAAAGAAAGGCCATATTTTTTCAGAAACTCTTGATAATTGGAGGTACATTGTAGGGGATGAGTTATTTAAAGTTTGCTACCCAAAATCCTTTAAAAGCTCGAATAAGTTAAGCTCAAGCACTCTTTGCATAATGGTCAAAAGAGGACATGAGGTTGAAATGGAATATTCAAAAAATGAAGTTATTAAAAAAATAAATACTTACTTTAATGAAATGGTAGTAGAGAAAATAAAATTAATAACTTTTGATAGTAATCAACAAATTTTTAAGAAAGAAATAAAAAAAGATGTGGCAAAAAATCAATATACAAAAAAAATTACCAATATTAAAAATGAGAAAATCAAAAACTCATTACTTGAACTTAGTAAATTATTTAAAAAACGATGAGAAATAAAATTTTAACGTTACTGATTTATTTTTTTTTAAACCATAGCGTAATTGCAGATAGTCAAATAAAACCTATCATTGAAGGAAATATAAATGCAAAAGTAAAAATATTAGTTTATGAGTCTCTTACTTGCTCGCATTGCGCTAACTTTCATAAAGATGTCTATCCAAAACTTAAAGATGAATTTTTAGATAAAGGTTTGGTATCGATAGAATTTAGAAATTTTCCATTGGATATTGCGGCTTTAAACGCATCAAAATTGGCGCACTGCAAAAATGACGGTAAATCAAATATTCTTCATTTTTTATATTTAAAACAAGAGGAATGGATACAAGGAAACAATGTTGAAAAACTGAATTCAAATCTTAAAGAAGTCATTAAAGATCAAAATTTTAGTTTAGATTTTGATCATTGTATAGCGGACAAAAATATTGAGGATCACATATTAGAGGATCGAATCGAGGGTGCAAAAAAATTCAAAATAAATGCTACTCCTACGATAATAATTAATGATAAAAAGTTTGAAAAAACCTTAAACTTTAAAAATTTAAAAAAAGCCATAGAAAAGCTGATATAGTCTCCAAATGGAGTTTAAAAAAATCCAATTAAATGGTTTCAAATCATTTGCTGAAAATACAACATTTATAATAGATAAAGGTCTAACAGGAATAGTAGGACCAAATGGTTGTGGAAAATCAAATATCGTAGAATCTTTAAGATGGTGTATGGGCGAAACCTCTGCAAAAAGTATGAGAGGCTCGGGGATGGAAGATGTAATATTTTCTGGAACTTCCAATAAACCATCCAAAAATTTAGCTGAAGTTACAATTTCACTTACAAATCAAAATAAGGATGGTCCAAATCAATATAAAGAATTGGAGTCTATTCAGGTAAAACGTAAAATAGAAAAAGATAAAGGATCAAAGTTTTATATTAACGAAAAAGAGGTAAGAGCAAAAGATGCTCAAATGTTTTTTGCAGATCTGTCTACAGGTGCACATTCTCCATCAATAATAAGTCAAGGCAGAATAGGAGCGCTTGTAACTGCAAAACCTACAGACAGAAGAGCGGTATTGGAAGAAGCTGCTGGTATTGCGGGTTTACATGTGAGAAGGCATGAAGCAGAACTACGATTAGATGCGGCTGAAAATAATTTAAAAAGGGCAGACGAATTACGAAGGCAACAAGAAAGGCAATTACAAAATTTATTAAAACAAGCCGAAGAAGCTACAAAATATAAAAATATTTCCGAAGATATAAAAAAAATTGAAGCTGGCCTATATTATTTAAAACTAAGAGATATTGACAACGAAATTAAACTTGAGAAAGAGATAAACAATGAAGCAGACGATGAAGTAAAGGGTTTCAATGAGAAATTAGAATTAATTGAAAAAAAAATAAATGAAGAAACTGGAAAAGTAAATCCTATAAGAGATAAAAATTTTGAAATTTTATCAAAAATTCAAAGATTAAATCTTGAATTGAAAGGACTAGACGAGGAAAACGAGAGAATTAAAAGTGAAATAGGAGAAATAAAAAGCTCTTTAAAAATTCTAGAAAACGATACAGATAGAGAAAAAAGTATAATTATAGATGCTAAGTCAAACGAAAAACGGCTTAAGGAAGAAAAACAAGAACTAATTGATATTGACTCTAAATATTATGAAACTGAAAAACAGTCTAATGATGATCTAGATATTGCAAAAAAAAATTTAAAAAAAGAACAAGAAAAAGTTGATAACCTGATTAATAATTTTGGTTCTGAAAATTTAAAAAAAAATCTACATATAATTAGGGAAATAAAAGACAATATTGATGAAATTATTAAACTTGTTAAAGACAGAAATAACGATGATGCTATTAAAATTTTAGAGTCATGCCAAATAACTATTGGTTATTTAACTCAGACAATAAATGAGAATGATGATGACAAAAAATTATCCAATCTTTCTGAAAAAAATGAAAATATAAAAAAATTACAAGAAATATACGCAGATAGTTATAGTAAAAATCAAAATCTAAAAAAAGAATCTATTAAAAGAAATGAGAGAATAAACACAATAGAAAATGAGGTTAATAGTTGGAAAAATTTACTAACAAATTCTGAAAAGAAAATAAATGAATTGAATGAACGTAAAAAAACTCTTAACCAAAAATTAGAAGAATTAGATAAGCAGCCACAAACCCAAGCTGAAAAAAAAGGTCAGATTTCCGAAAATTTAAGAATTTCAGAAAACGAAAAAAAAGAAAACGAAGTTTTGATTGATCAAATTGATAATCAAATAAATGATTATAGAAACGAATTGAATGTAACAAAAGAGTCATCAATCGAAATAAGAGAAAGAAAAGCAAGTTCATCTGCAACTATAGAGGGTCTTGATAAAAGACGAAATGATTTATTGGATAGAATAGATACTGACTTAAATTTAAATGAAGAAAATCTTTTAAGTTTTTCAAATCTTGAAAAACAAGATGAATTTCCAGATGCAGTAACACAAGAAGAACTTTTGGACGCTAGAAAGAGAGAAAGAGAAAAATTAGGATCAGTAAACCTTAGGGCGGATGAAGAAACCAGTAAATATGAAACTGAAATAAAAAAAATGGAAAATGATAGGCAAGATTTAGTACAAGCAATTTCAAAACTTAAAGAGAGTATTAGTGAATTAAATCAAAAAGGAAGGGAAAGGCTCTTAGAGGCTTTTGAAAAAGTTAATAGAAAGTTCAATGAGGTTTATACAAAACTATTTAATGGTGGAAGTGCAAAACTTGAACTCGTAGATTCTGATGACCCGCTTGAAGCTGGTTTAGAACTATTAGTTAGTCCTCCAGGAAAAAGACTTCAATCTATTACTCTTTTGTCAGGAGGTGAACAAGCATTGACAGCTTTATCACTTATTTTTGCAGTTTTCTTAACTAACCCTGCACCAATATGTGTTTTAGACGAAGTGGATGCTCCGCTAGATGACGCGAATGTTACAAGGTTTTGTAATTTACTTGAGGAACTTACAAAAATTACTCAAACAAAATTTGTAATTGTTACCCATCATGCTTTAACAATGTCAAAGATGAACAAACTTTACGGTGTTACAATGCCTGAAAAAGGTATCAGCCAGCTGGTAGCTGTTGATTTACAGAAAGCTGAGAGTATGGTCGCTTAATAATGACCAAAGAAAAATTTAAGACTCGCCTAGAAATTGCAAAAAAAAAGATATCTGATAATGAAAACAAAAATAGCGATAAAAAGACATCACTTTTAGGATTAGCATTCAAAATGAGCACCGAACTTGTCGCCGCAGTTCTTGTGGGTAGTATTA
>CACEMG010000013.1 GCA_902560565.1 uncultured Pelagibacteraceae bacterium
CGTACTTATTAATTAAATATTGGATCTATAATAAGAATATAATTTTATCACTAGATAGTAACAACAAAAATGTTAAGAAAATAATTTTTTTTGGTATAGGTTCAGCAATTCTTTTAACTATTCATTCTATATTTCTAGGAATTAAATTTGACTATGATCTTTATAAATTGTTTAGAAGAGTTGTTATGCTTCTTTTTATAATTTTTGAAATTGTTGCACAAACTTATCTTGTAATTACTTTGTATAAATTAAAAAATAAGATTATTGATAAAATTAATTTTAAATTTTTAAAACTTAAAGGAATTCTCGTAAGTCTATTAATCTTAGTTGCAATATTAGCAATTCCAATAGTAAGCATGCCAGGAAATAAATTCATTAAACATGCACTAGAGTGGGACTATTTTGTTGGAGTAATTAGCTTTTATTTGCTTACTTACTTTATGTGGAAAAAAAATACTAGTTCTTAGAAATCCAACCACCACCAAGAACTTTATCTCCAAAAATATCTTTTGAATAAAATACACATGCCTGACCCGGTGATATACCATATTCATCATCAAAAAGGTTTAATTGGGCATGATTATTTATTAAATTTAATTTAGATTTTATTAATCTTCCTGTAGATCTAACTTTTACAAATATTTCTTTATCAAATACTGATTTATCTACCAAAAGATTAAGATCTTTTAATATAATATCTTTTTTTAGCAGTTCTTTTTTATTTCCTACAATGATCTCATTTTTTTTTGGATCTATATCAATAACGTATAAAGGATCTTTTGCTGCAATTTTGATACCGCGCCTTTGTCCTATTGTAAAATTTACAATTCCATCGTGCACACCTAAAACTTTACCTTCGGTGTTTTTTATATTACCTTTTTTAAATGCGTCAGGTCTTATTTTTTTAATTACCGATACATAGTCTCCATTAGGAACAAAACATATATCCTGGCTATCTGGTTTATCAGCAACATTCAATCCCAGCTCCTTAGCAATTTTTCTTGTTTTTGATTTTAACATTCCTCCTAATGGAAATCTCAAATAATTTAGTTGTTCTCTTGTAGTGTTAAATAAAAAATAGCTTTGGTCTCTGTTCTCGTCTATTGCTCTATACATTTCTGTAATATTATTTTTGGTTAAACTTTTTACGTAGTGACCAGTAATTAAAGCATCAGCATTCAAATTTTTTGACTCTTGAAATAAGTCATTAAATTTCACAGTTTTATTACATTGAACGCATGGAATTGGTGTTTCACCATTTAGATAGCTTTCAACAAAATTGTCGACAACACTTTCTTTAAATTTACTTTGATAATAAAAAATTTTATGCTTTATATCCAATTTTTGAGCAACACGTTTTGCATCCATGATATCTTGACCTGTGCAGCATTGCTTAGAATGTTTGTTTTCTTTATTATCGTCATAAAGTTTAAGAGTAACTCCAATGACATTATAACCTTCTTTTTTCATAATCCCTGCGACAGTTGAGGAATCGACTCCTCCTGACATAGCTACGACTACTGTAGTATCCTTAGGATCTTTGTCTAAACCTATAGAATTTAATTTTATATTCATATTGATGGTATTTATACCTAATTCTATTATAAATAAAATTAAATGATTTTAGATTTTGATCCAGGTGACAAAGTTATAAATCCTCTAAATAAAGAGTGGGGAATTGGCCAAGTCCAATCAATCATAAATGAAAAAGTTACTGTAAATTTCGAAAACGTGGGAAAAAAAGTTATCAATGCAAATATAATTGATTTAAAAAAAATATATAATGAATAGTAAAGAGCTTAAAAACTTAAATACCGAATTAAAGGAATGTTTTTTAAATGCTGGAAAAAGAGCAATTCATTTAAGAGATATGGGTTTAAAAACTGAGATAAAAAATGATAATACACCAGTTACAAATGGAGATTTAGAAGTTAATGAAATACTAACAAATAAAATTAAAGAACTAACTCCAAATATTCCAATAGTGTCTGAGGAAAGTAGTTTAAATAAAAAAAGTAGCGACTTAACTAAATTTTGGTTAATTGATCCAATAGATGGAACTTATGATTATATAAATAACAAAAATGAATTCACTTTAAACGCAGCATTAATTTTAAATAAAAAACCTGAACTAGGTATTATTTACGCTCCAGCTAAAAAAAGACTATTTTATACATACGCACCAAAATATTGTTTTGAATATTCAAATGGAATTGAAATAAAAATTAATTGTGAAAAAAAAACAAAAGAAAATGAAATCGTAGCAGTTTCGTATTCTGATAATTTAAAAACTCAAATCTCCGAAATTCACAATAAACTTGGAGTAACAAGTTTTAAAAAAATGAAAAGCTCTTTTAAATTTTGTGTAATTGCAACTGGAGAATATGATTTATATGTAGCTGAGCCAAGAGCATCTGAGTGGGATATAGCTGCTGGTCATGCTATTTTAAAAAATGCTGGTGGTATCATTACGGATTTTGAGGGAAACGAAATTCTTTATGGAAAAAAAGATTTTAAAAACCCAAGTTTAATTGTAAAGAGATCAATAGACTTATAATGGATGAACAAATCAGAATAATTCTAATTATCATATTTTCTGTATCAATTTTTGGTTTGTTAGTATTTGTTTTTGTAAAGAATTATATTAAAAGAAAAATAGAATATTATTTATCGGAAAAAAATAAAAAAGATAAATTAGAGTAGATTTATTATTTTTAAATATTCTTCAGCATCGATATCCATTACTTTTCTTGAAACTTCAAAATCAAATCCTGCTCTAGCTAAAACTGCAATATCTTTTTTATAAAAAAGTGGTCTATTGTTCTCATTACGTGCTGGTCCTATTCTTTTTTTTTTGCAAAGTTTTACTGCAGAAAAAAAATCCTGATCCTCATTTTCTTCATTAATTCTTTCAATTGTTTCATTTATATATTTATCCTTAATACCTTTTGATAAAAGTACGCTTCTGATCTTATTGATAGAGCTTCCACGTTGTATCAAACTCTTTGCTTTGGACTTAGAATAAAATTCGTCATTTATAAATCTCGATTTTTCAAGGTCCTGGAGTACGACATCAATCAAATCTGTAAGATTTTTTTTGTTAGTATTAGGTATTTTTGATTTGATATATTTTTTTAGCAAATAAGTTCTAAGTTGTTGCTTGGAAGGGGCGTATTTTTCTATATAATTGAATGAAAAATTCCTCATTTCCTCTACAGTAACTTTCAGATTTTTTTTCTTATTTTTAATAGGAATCATTTTAGGATTTAATATATTATATTTTTTAATGATTGATCAAATATCACAATTTTTCACAACTGAAATGATTTATATCTGGTTGAATATTGGCGTTATTCCTTTTTGGCTCGTTTTAATTGTATTTCCACAATCTAATATCTGTAAATATATAGTTTCATCAATATTTCCAATTTTAGTTTTTTCTGCAATTTATACATATCTAATCGTATTATTTTTTAAGTCAGGATATAATTTTATTGATAACTTTGATCTTTACAAAGGTTTGGCAAACCTTAATGAGTTAATGAGTAACAATTCTTTTTTAATAACTTTTTGGATTCATTTTTTAGCAATAAATTTATTTTGTGGTTCATGGATTGTGCGTGATTGCCAAAAATTTCAAATATCAAAATATTTAGCATTTGTTCCTTTATTGCTTACATATTTTGTTGGACCACTGGGGATTTTTTTATATTGGTTAATAAGAATATTTT
Source organism: uncultured Pelagibacteraceae bacterium (assembly GCA_902560565.1). Taxonomy (GTDB): domain Bacteria; phylum Pseudomonadota; class Alphaproteobacteria; order Pelagibacterales; family Pelagibacteraceae; genus Pelagibacter. Next base: position 3,732 of record CACEMG010000013.1, read on the forward strand.
TTGCGAAAAGAATAAGTCTATTTGATTAAAATTATACTACCTTAAACCCATTATTTTTCATAGAAGAGAAACCGCCATCAATATGTGATACATTCTTGTAACCCATATCTTTCAACGATTTGGTAGCTAAAGCTGATCTCAAACCACCAGCACAAAATAGTACTATTTCTTTTTTCATATCAATTTTACCATTTTTAAAATATGCGCTTTGTGGATCCATCCAAAACTCTAACATACCCCTTGGAATATGTGCGGAATTATCTATTCTACCTTCCTTATCTAATTCTCTGATATCTCTTATATCAACTAAACTACATTTATCTTCTTTAACTAGCTTTAATGCATCATCAACAGATAATGTTTTTATCTCTTGCAAAGCATTTTCAACAAGTTCTTGAGATGATTTTATAGTCATAATGAAGTAAGTATATATTATGAAAGAGTCAAAAATAAAGAAAAAAAATACATTTTTAAAAAAAATTTTTTTAAAACTTTCTAGAGGTTTGGGATACGAGGTTATGGACCAAAGTGACCTTAGTTTAAACGGTACAGAGGGAGAAGTTTCTAGTGGTTCATTATCTCAGTTAGGTATTAACTCGTTAACTCTTCCAATGGGTGTGGTTAATATAACAAGGCCGGTTAAATCTCTAGATATAATATTAAGAACATGTGCATCAGTTAAAATGTTAACTCAATCAAAAGAAAGAATTTTTGAAAAAGAAAAAAGTGAGTATACTCTTAGATGTCTTAAATCGATCGTAAACTCTATCAAATTTTCTGAAAAAGAGTTAAAAAAAATTAAAATTAAATTAACAATAATTGATTTTAACTCCGATCAAGAAATAATAGAGAAATTTGAATCTATTCTTAATAATAACTTTTTTAGCTATGAAATTAAAAAGCTAGAATATGAAAAATATAGTGCTCAAATTTCAAGCACTAATGAAGAAAATAAATCTGTTACTGTTAATCAAAAATCTAATATGTCGAATATTCATCAATCTATTGAATTATCTAAAAATTGTGAAGATTTAATATATTTTGTTGAAGATGATTATATACACTCAAAAAATTCAATATTAGAATTAGTTTCGGCATATGAAAAATTTACTTCACAACTAAATTGCGAAGTTTTTTTATGTCCTACTGATTACCCTTATCTGTACAGAGATGTTGAAAATACTAACATTATCATTGGTAATCAATCCCATTGGAGGAGAATTAATCAAACATTATGTACGTTTTTAACCAGTAGAATGATGATTGATAAGTATCAAGAAAATATTACTCAAATGTGTAGATTTGAGCATTACCCTTTTGAGAAGCCTTTACATAATATTTATAAGAAAGAATTTTGTTTTAGTCCCATACCTTCAATAGCAATACATTGCACGAATATTAATTCAATTTACGGATTGTCACCTAATGTTGATTTAAAAAAACTTTGGGAGGAAGCAGCTTTTTAATGTTGGAGGCCCCTTGGGGGCCTCCACATTAACTCTTTAACACTGAGGGAGTTAAAGTCTTTAGTCTCTTATTGCGTAAGCAATTACACCAGTTTCGGTAACGTCTGTACCTTTCAACTCAGCTTCTTTACTTAATCTGATACCTATTGTGTTTTTCATAATTGCCCAAACCACAAATGCTATTACAAATACAGTTGCGTTAATTGCGATAACACCTAACAATTGTGTTCCGAAATTCGCACTAGAGTTTGTAATTGGTACTGCTAACGTTCCCCAAATTCCTGCAAATAAGTGTGCAGGAACTGCACCAACTACATCGTCGATTTTCATAGCAAATAAGAACTTAGTTCCGTAAACAACTATAACACCACCTACTGCACCAATTAATATTGCTGCAATTGGGGATGGCATCAAAGGTTCAGCAGTAATTGATACTAATCCACCTATTGCTCCATTTAGCATTTGGACTACATCAGTTTTACCTGCTGCAAGTCTTGTCACGATTGCTGCAGCCATTACACCACCGCAAGCTGCAAGGTTTGTATTAATAAATATTTTTGATACTGCTACTGCATCATCAAATGTTCCCATTGCAAGTTGAGATCCACCGTTAAATCCAAACCAGCCTAACCACAATATAAATACTCCTATTGTTACTAATGGAATTGAGGAAGCCGCAAATGGTTTTAATGGAGCAGGATCACCTTTTTTCGTAAATCTGCCCAGTCTTGGTCCAAGCAATATTGCTCCTGCTAAAGCAGCTGCACCACCTGTAGAGTGAACTAATGTTGAACCAGCAAAGTCAGCAAAACCTCTAGCTGCTAACCAGCCTCCACCCCACTGCCAGCCCATTACAAATGGATATAAAAATCCAGTTAAAATGGCTGCAAACAAGAAAAATGGCCATAATTTAATTCTTTCAGCTAAAGTACCTGATACAATCGATACTGTCGTTGCACAGAATACCATTTGAAAATACCAATCAGATCCATCAGCATAACCCGTGCCTATCTTACTTCCATCAGACCATGGCATAAATTTCCCTATGTAACCACCTTCTGGAATTCCATAAGCAACATTGTATCCAAACATCCAAAACATTATACCCGCTATAGAAAACAAACCGATATTCTTAGCACAAATTACTGATACACTTTTTGAGGTAACCATTCCTGATTCTAACATTGCGAAACCAGCAGCCATGAACATGACTAAGAAACCGCATATTAAGAAAAGGAAAGTATTAAAAATAAATCCAACTTCTGCAGAAACTGTTGTTGCTGCCACCCCTGCACTACTCATGTTGAGCAGAAAAAGAAGTGCTGTAGCTGGAGTAATTATTTTTCGTAAAAATTTACTCATATTATCTCCTTAAAATTAATTAAAGAACTGTTTTTAATTTTTTAGACAAAAAAAACTAACGTTAATGAGTAAAAATAGGTATGCAATTATTGCATATAGTTACAGCCTTTATGAGGTTTTCATAAAGGCTGTAAAACTTAAAAAAAACTATTTGTTGAATATTTCTTTAAGCGCTTTTGCAGGCAAAAATTTTACTTTTTGTGATGCTGCTATTTGGATCTGCTCTCCAGTTCTTGGATTTCGACCAATTCTAGCTTTTCTCTTTGCTACTTTATATGTACCAAAACCAGCAATTTTAACTGAATCGTCGTTTTTCAACGCATCTAAAATTGTATTGGTAATAGTATCAAAAGTTCGCTCTGCATCTGCCTTACTTAAATTCAGGCTTCCTGAAAGCTTTGCTACTAGTTGTTTTTTGTTCATTTTAGCTCCGGTTTAAAGGTTAAATATATACTTAACAAAATGCTTGATAATTCAAGCTTTTTTTTAGTATACAAAAAATTTTTCCACACAATATATTGTGCTCAAAAAGCATTGATTTTATTGACTTTTATTGTGCTAAAAACCCCTTAAAATAAGCCTAAATCTTTAAGGTCATTGAAAGTAGCAAAAAACATTAAAGATAATAACAAAAACATCCCGATTCGAAAAAAACCTTCCTGAGTTTTTTGGCTTAGAGGTCTACCCAAAACTTTTTCAATTGCATAAAACATTAAGTGGCCCCCATCCAAAAGCGGTATAGGGAAAAGATTAATCAAACCAAGACTAATTGAGATATATGCCATTATACTTAAAAAAGGAATTATACCAAATTCCGCTACTTGACCTGTTATTTTAGCTATTCTTATTGGTCCACCTAATTGTGTTGTGTCTCCTGAACCATATATCATTGAGCCAAGATATTTGAGCGAGGAAACAGATACAAAGTAAACCTCATATAGAGAATAATATAATGCTTTTGCTGGACCGAGTTTTACATGATTAATTTGGTCATTTAAAGGACTTAATTCGATACCAACAATTCGTTTTTTTATTTTATTTCCAAGATTGTCTGTAGAATCGATCAACCTAGGTTCAACTTTAAACAATATTTCATCATCAATTCTTTTAACTTTAAAATCAATTATATCTGAAGTTGACATTGTTATAAATTTTGAGACGTCTAAAATACTTTTTACCTCTTTATTATCTATCTCAAGAATTATGTCATTCTTCTTCAATCCTACTTCTGCTGCTGGACTTTCAATTTGAACCTTATTTATTACCGCAGGCGTAAAATCTTTGCCAGCAAACATATAAATAAATAAAAATATTACAGCCGCGAGTATAAAATTTGCTATTGGTCCTGCTACAACAATAATAGATCTTTGGTAAATTGGTTTCAGAACAAATAATTTTTTTCTATCTTCCTCATTATATTTTTTGATTAATTCTTCTTGATCGCTTTGAGAAAAAACGTTTCTATCACCAAAAAATTTCACATAGCCACCAAGTGGTATTAAGCAAATTTTCCATCTTGTACCAGATTTGTCATTCCAACCAAAAATTTCTTTACCAAAACCAATAGAAAAATCAGTTACTCCAACTCCGTACTTTTTAGCAAAATAATAATGACCATATTCATGAATAAATACTACTACTACTATTAATACTATGAATGGAATTATAAAATTTAGCATACTTTGCAATTATATACTTTATTTCAATTTCCAAGCAAGCATTGGTGTTACTGTTGCAAACATAAATGAGATAAATAATAAAGAATTTACAATAAATTCAGGAAATGCTTCAATTGGTAACAATATTCCTACTAATATACTTTTACTAAAATCCATTGAAGGAAAAAATAGTATACCAAATAATAACCCAATAATTACTGATATATACATATTTTTAAGTTTCAAAGATTTATTATAAAAACTATAAAATACGGTTAACACAAAGCAACAACATAGTAGATCTGCAAGAAGAAATAAGTATAAAACGCTATATCCTCTTGATGAAATAAAAAAAACCACTAAGGACATTATAATAATCAAATATTTTGAATAATTAAGACTTTTATACCCTTTTAATTTATGAAAAAATTTTCCATCTACAATTATAGAACTTGATATAGCATTTATTAAAGTATCAACAGTGCTTATGGTTAAAGATAAACCAAGAACAATCACTAAAAACGCAAGAAATTGATTTTGATTGATAAATAATAAACTAAAAAAACTTAAATCTGGTGGTACATCTGCATTTAGAGATTTAGATATTAATCCTGTGTAACCCATTAAAAAAACAATTGGAATTACGATAAGACCTGAAACTATTAAGCTTTTATGTAAAGTTTTAATGTTTTTAGCTGCATAAACCCTTTGCCAGTTACCTTGATGAAATAAATTTGTTGCGGCGACAGCTATAAAAAAGGTTAATCCTGCTGTATAATTATTTAAATAACTTGTGCTAAGTAAATGTTTGTTGTTACTTCTCACAAATTCTAAACCCAGATTTTCACTATTATTTAAAATAATACTTACAAATGCAATTAATAGAAAAATTATTATAAAAATTAATTGAAAATTATCTGTGAGAATTGAAACCCTTAAGCCTCCGTATAATGTGTAAATTAATGTAAAAAACAAAATACATGAAGCTGTAATCCAAAGATCTATACCTGATAAGTAATTTAACAGAATACTGATAGCGGTCACTTCAGCACATAGAAAAATAAAAAGATAAAATATAGTTAATAGTAGAATGAATTTAAAAAAATTTTTTTGAAATTTTTTTTTAATAAACTCTACTAAACTTGATCCATTTTTATTTTCTTTTCTAATCTTTTTTCCTAAAAAAATTAGAAAGAACATAGGAAAAGCTGTACCTAATGCATAACCAATAACAGCGCCTATCCCACCCCACGTAGCTGCCGATGAAGGTCCAAACAAAATCCAAGCACCTAATGCTGATGCCACTAAACTAGTTGTTAAAGAAAAAAAACCTATATTTCTGTTTGCTGTAAGATAGTTGTTTAGTCCTGAAAATTTTTTTGAATAATAAATTCCAATTACAGCAAAGAATAAACAAACAGCAATTAATGAAATTATCGATGCTAACTTTGATAAAATATATCCTTCCATTACTCTCCCTTTCTGAATTACCGGACAGGTTTTAAGGGTATAATCTCAGTCTAACGACACCCCCTTTAGATATATTACACAAAAAAAATTGTTTTTCACCCCAGAATTTTTTCTGGGGTGATATAAACTATGGGGAAAATTAAAATTGTTCTGACTCTGTCGAGCCTTCCATCGCAGTAGTTGAGCTTTTTCCACCACTAATGGTATTTGAAACTGCATCAAAATAGGATGTGCCAACTTCTCTTTGGTGTTTTACGCTTGTATATCCATCTTTTTCTCTTTCAAATTCTTGTTCTTGAATTTTTGAATATGCTGACATTCCTTCTTTTTTATATTTTTCAGCAAGTTCAAAAATCGCAATATTTTGTGTATGAAACCCTGCAAGAGTAATAAATTGGAACTTATATCCCATTTCAGCAATTTTTTGTTGAAAAGTTGCTATCTCACTGTCTGATAAATGTTTTTTCCAATTAAAGGACGGTGAACAGTTGTAAGCTAAAATCTTTCCTGGGAATTTACTGTGAATTGCATCAGCAAATTTTTTAGCTTCTTCTAAATTAGGTGTTGCTGTTTCACACCAAATTAAGTCTGCGTAAGGCGCATAAGCCAATCCTCTTGAAATTGCTTGATCGATCCCATGTTTAACGTAATAAAAACCTTCTGGAGATCTTTCACCAGTTAAGAAAGGTTTGTCATTTTCATCATGGTCATTAGTAATTAATTTTGCTGCGTTTGCGTCAGTTCTTGCAAGTATAATTAACGGAACATCTGCAATATCAGCAGCTAATCTCGCGGCTTTTAGGTTTCTTACGGCTGTTGATGTTGGAACTAAAACTTTTCCTCCCATATGGCCACATTTTTTTTCACTAGCTAGTTGGTCTTCAAAGTGTACGCCAGCAGCACCAGCTTTTATAAATTTTTTTGTCAATTCAAATACATTTAATGGTCCACCGAAACCAGCTTCACCATCTGCAATAATTGGAAGCATATAATCAACTCTTTCATTTGGTTTCATATCACCATCTTTTAATTCCATGTGCTGAATTTGGTCAGCTCTAATAAGAGCGTTATTGATTGACTCTACCAATCTTGGAGCACTATCAAACGGATATAAAGATTGATCTGGATACATTTCACCAGCTGTATTTGCATCTGCTGCAACTTGCCAGCCACTAACATAAATAGCTTTCAATCCAGCTTTTGCATGTTGAACAGAATGATTTCCTGATAACGAACCTAAAGTATTCACGTAAGGTTCGGTATTTAAAAGACTCCAAAGTTTCTTAGATTGATGTTCGCACATCGAGTAATTAATCTTTATTGAGCCTCTTAGTCTTTCAACTTCTTCTGGTGTATAATCTCTTTTTATTCCTGAAAATCTTTTTAGATCGTATGATACCTTCTTTTCTGAGCTCATTTATTATTTCCTTTAAATTGGTTTACTCTAGAAATAAGGTACTAGTTGTTTTCACCAAACTCGTTAGTGAATTCATTCATACCGCTTGAACCCCAATCACAATGATCATCTCTTAGATAAATACCGTTCTTAGTCTCATTATCTGAGTCAACTTGAAAGGCATTTTTTGCTTTATTCTCAATGTTTTTGATCTTGTTTTTGTCGTTCATGGAGATCTTATAATTTACAAAATTTACAATATCTAGTAAAAATGTTTATTTTCCTTGTAAATAGAGTAAATTTTTTGTAAACTTAAATTTACAAAATTTACAAAATATGACAAATGTGAGTAAAATAGGAGAAAAAATTAAGATTTTTAGAAAAAAATTAGGCCTTCAGGCAAATAAGTTGGCTGAGCAGCTAAATATATCGCCAAGCTATTTAAACTTAATCGAGAATGGAAAAAGAAATGTCGATGCTGGCCTTTTGCTTAAGATATGCCAAGAATTACGAATTGAGTTATCAGAATTGGAAAATTTCAAAGAAATTAATTTAGATAACGCAAAAAAAGCCATTACTAAATTTATTGGAAAAAAAGATCTTAAAAAAGTAGATTTAAAGATAGGCCCAAAAATTAGATCCTTTAGAAGACAATTAGGTTTACAAGCAAATAAACTTGCTGAACAATTAGATATTTCTCCAAGTTATTTAAATTTAATTGAAAGTGGAAAAAGAAATATAGATGGCGATTTATTAATTAAAATTAGTAGAGAATTAAGAGTACAAGTTTCAGATCTAACTAGTAAAGCTGAAATAAACTTAGAAAATAATATTTCTGAATTATTAGACGACCAACTATTTGAAGATCTAGATATATTAGGTCCTGAGGTGAAAGACTTAGTTAGTACTAATCCAAAAATTGCAAGAGCACTAATAAAACTTGGAGATAACTATAAACAAAAAGATCATGATTTAGTAAATAGGGTTGAAAACATATCTGGTAAAATCATAGACAAAAGAAAAGCTGCTTTTCCAGGAGAAATAGTCTCTGATTTTTTACAAGAGCATAAAAATTATTTTCCGAAATTAGAAGATTATGCAAATACAGTTTTTAACAAAATACAGGTAAATAATAGAGCAACTTATATGGAGTTATGCAATTTTTTAAAAAAGGAATTCAATATTACAGTTAAAGACGTTTTGCCTGAAGAAAGAAAACCTTTTTCTAGATTTTTTGATAAAAATAAAAATGAACTTTTATTGAGTGATTATGTTGCTCTTGAAACAAAAAAACTTTTTGTAGGTGCACAGATTGCACATGAAGGGGCTATAGATATTATCAATGAATATTTATTAAAATTTTCTTTTCCGAGTGAAGAAGCTAAAAAGCTAACATGTGTAGCTTTGCTCAATTATTGTGGGGCAGCAATGCTTATGCCCTATAAACTTTTTCACAAAGAATGTATGAAAAATAAATATGATCTTGAACTTTTACAAAATACATTTGCGACAACTTTTGAACAAATAGCTCATAGAGTTACATGTTTGCAAGATCCAAAGCTTCCTGGAGTTCCATTTCATTTCTTAAGAGTTGATATAGCAGGAAATATTTCAAAAAGATTGTCTTTATCGGGTATTGAAATACCAAGATATGGTGGAGCATGTCCAAGATGGAATGTGTACTCTGCTTTCACAAGACCTGGGGTAATTCAAGCAGCAGTTAGCAAAATGTCAAATGGTGAAAAATATGTATGTATTGCAAAAACTGTTGAAAAAGGTGTTGGTGGTTTTGGTGAGGCAAAAAGTATTCTCTCAATAGGTTTGGGTTGTGAAGCAAAATATGCAAAAGATTTTGTGTACACGGAAAACTTAAATTTGAATGATAAGAAAACTGAAATACCTATTGGTGTCTCTTGTAGAACTTGTGATAGATTAGACTGTTCTCAAAGAGCATTTCCACCTCTTCATAAAAAATTTGATGTAGATGTAAACTCTAGAGGTGTCTCAGTTTATGTTAGTGATCAATAAATCAAAAACAAACTAAGTGCTCAATATGAATTGGTCTTTTAATTCCAAATTTTTCTTGTAAATCGTGTTGATGAATATGATGCGAGTGAACAAAAACTGGTAAAAGTAAATTTTTCACAGTCTTTAATGTATAAATGAAATTTGTACCTCTAAATTTTCTATCAACTACTTCCAATTGAAGATTGCTTTTATCATCATGCTCTAAGTCCTCAGGTTGAATCAAAAGTTTTACATCTGCGCCTAGTGGAAATGGTTTTACAAAATTTCCTGTTATCGTTCCAAGCTCGTCATTTTCGAGACTTTTTGGACTAGTTACTTTTGCTGGTATTAAAATTCCCCTATTTAAAAAATTAACAACTTCAATTGAATTAGGTAGATGGTAAACATTATAAGGATCATCATACTGTTTGAGCTCATTATTTAGTATTATTCCACACTTGGTGCCTAAATAAAAAGCTTCATGAGAGTCATGGGTTACAATTATTGTAGTAATTTTTAATTTTGCGAGCAATTTTTTAATTTTTTCCTGTATATCCTCTTTATGGCTTTGATCCACATTAGACAAAGGCTCGTCTAATAAAAGTAAATCTGGTTTGGATAAAAGAGATCTTGCAAGAGAAGTTCTTTGTGCCTCTCCTGCACTAATTTGGTGAGGATATTGATTTAATATTTTTGAAATATCTAATAAATCCACTATCTCATTAAAACTAACTTTTTTGTCTTTACTATCTGGATTTTTTTCAGCACCTAATAATATATTTTTTTCTACTGAGTAATGAGGAAACAAACTATTTTCCTGGAAAGCTAGTGATATATTTCTATTTTCTGGTTCAATATTTATTTTTTCTGAGGACAGAACTTTTCCTTTTAATTTTATATGACCATTTTTTATTTTTTCTAATCCTGCTATAGCTCTCAATATAGTTGTTTTTCCAATTCCAGATGGTCCTAATAGACAAACAATGTCACCCTCTTTCTCAATAGAAAATGACATATTTTTAACTTTTGTATTTCCGCCAACAACAAAATCAACGTTTTCAACTTCAAAAAAATTATTCATTATGTTCTCTTAGAATATATTTAGACGCAATTATAATAAAGATTGAAGCAATTAAAATTAAAAATAAAGAAGGTACGGCAGCTGCTTCGAGTAGATCTTCAGATGCGGATATATACGCTGTTGTTGCAAAGGTTTCAAAATTAAAAGGTCTTAAAATAAGAGTTATGGGTAACTCTCTTATTATTTCTAAAGAAATTAATATTACAATTAATAATAACGAATTTCTTAAAAAGGGAACATGTATGTTCAGAAATGTTTTTCTTTTTGAGTAACCCAACATATAAGCACTTTCGTCAACGGCAATATTAATTTTCTCATAACCAGATTTTATGCCATTAAATGCTAAGGAATAAAATCTTATAAAGTAAACTAGAACTAAACCCAATATTGATCCAAAAAAAACTTTTTTAATAGACAAGAATCCTAATGATTTAATTATTGTATTATCAAACCAGGCAATGAAGGTTATGAAAGCGACAGCAAGTATTACTCCTGGTATTGCATATCCAGAAATTGACATAGTAGATAATATATTTAAAGTTTTATTATTCGTTACTCTGTTCCCATAATTAGATATTAATGAAAACGATATCAATACTACGCTAGATAGCAATGCTAGATAAAGAGTATTAAGAGATAGAGTAACAATTTGTAAATCAAATAAATTTTCTGGAAATTTTATCGTCCAATATAACATTTGACTTAATGGAAATATAAAACTCATAAAAAAAACAAAAAAACAGAACACAAAGGCAAAAAAAGACTTTGCGCCTTTAAGTTTGATCTTTTCTTTCTGTTTAAATCCACCTTTGATATTGAAGTGATACTTGGCTTTTTTTCTTGATAAATTTTCTATTATAAAAAGTGAAAATATAAACAGTAATAGAAATGAAGCTATTCTATTGGCAAATGCAAGATCATCAAAAGCAATCCAAGAATTATAAATGCCTGTTGTTAATGTATTTATAGAAAAAAAATCTACTGCACCGAATTCTGCTAATGTTTCCATTGCCACAAGAGATAAGCCAGCAACAATAGCAGGTCTAGCTGCTGGCAATATTATCTTAAAAAACGATTTAAATCTTGAAAAACCGAGGTTTTTTCCTAAATCAATTAGGTTTTGTGATTGATACAAAAATGATGCTCTTGAGAGTATGAATACATATGCAAATAGAGAAAATGTCATTGATAAAACTGCACCAAACATTCCATTAAATTTTGGAATAATTTTATTATATTCACCCTCGCCTAGTAAATTTGTCAGAATAGTAAAAGCAGTGCCATAGTTATCAAAAAAGGCTGTTAAAGAATAAGCATATATATAAGGTGGAACAGCAAAAGATAAAATTAATGCCCACTTAAAAAAATTGCTTAAAGGAAATTTAAAAAATGATACCAAATAAGCAGTTCCGGTTCCTAATATAAATGTAAATATTAAAACCAATACAAGTAAAGTTAATGAATTTAGAATGTATTCAACTAAAAAAGTATCTTTTAAAATTTCATAATAGTTTGAAGTGTTTTGAAAGAAACTTGAAAAAACGGTTATAATTGGTATGCAAACAAACAATGAGATTGTAAACGAAAGTACAAACCAAATATTAAATTTTTTTGTCAAAATATTACCCTTATAATACTAAAGGCTCGTAACTAAAAGGGGGTAATACCAAATAGTTACGAACCTTGTCTGTGAGTAAAGAAAATTACTTTTTGTCTTCAAAAATACGAAGGATGTGTGAAACCTCTTTATTTTCGAGCTCAGATAACTTTCTTTTATTTATTTTTTCATTGATTTTTTCACACTCTAAAGCACACGGATCGCATCCCTTAGTAGATTTATTTAAATCAATTTCAAATAAATTCTTTTTATCCATCAGTTTATTTCCAACCAGCAGCTGTCATAACCTCTACTGCAGCAGCTTGGTTTTTTCCATAAGAAGCTAACTTAGTTTTCATATCTTGTTTAAAGTCTAATCCTAAATTATTTACTACTAATGGACTTGGTGAAACACCGTCTATCATTGGAAACTCAAAAGTATTATTTGTAAAGTGCTCTTGAGATTCTGGAGTTAATAAAAACTCTACAAGTTTAACTGCGTTAGATTTATTTGGTGCACCTTTGACTAAAGCTGCACAACTTACGTTCATATGCGTTCCTCTATCGTTTTGATTAGGGAAAAAAGCTTTAACTTTTTTTGCAGCTTCTTGTTGCTCTACACCTTTTTTACCAGATAACATAAGTGCTAAATAGTAAGTATTCGCTACAGCAATGTCAGCTTCACCAGCAGCAACTGCCATAATTTGTGCTCTGTCATTTCCTTCAGGTGTTCTTGCCATATTTGCTACAACTCCTTTTGCCCACTCAGCAGTAGCTGCTTTACCATTGTTTTTGATCAAAGAAGCAACAAGAGATTTATTGTAGATGTTGCTAGATTTTCTTATTACTAATCTACCTTTCCATTTAGGATCAGCTAAACCTTCATAAGTCATTCCAGATAATTCAGCACCAGTAACTCTTTCTGGTGAGTAATAAATTATTCTTGCTCTTTTTGCGATACCAACCCACTTATTTGTTCTAAAACTTTTTGGAACAGCTGCTTTAATAGCAGCAGAAGTTAAACCTCCTTGAAGTGCTCCTTTTTTATCCATAGCACCACATCTTCCAGCATCTGCTGTGATGTAAAGGTCTGCAGTAGCATCAGCACCCTCTTCAAGTATTCTTTTTTCTAAAGCTCCTGATTTTCCGTTAATCAGTTTAACTTTTATTCCAGTTTGATTTGTGAATTTTCCATAAAGCTCTGCATCTGCTTTATAGTGCCTTGCGTTAAATACATTCACTTCATTATTATGTCCATCAGCAATCACTGATGTAGTAAGGAATGTAAATAAGAAAGCTAATATTCCTATTTTTCTCATTTAGTCTCCTCAGTGTTAATTAAATATTGAGATGCTTATATTGCAATTGATAACTGTTTGCAATGAGAATGATTATCAGTTGCGTCAATCTGCTCTAATGAAAAGTGGCTATTTTCCTTAGTTTTTAAAACTTCCACTCTGAAATTTTACTGTATAAAAAATTTCTAAATGCCTGAACCCTAGCAACATTTTTTAAAGATTGAGGATAAACGAAATGAGCCTCAGTAATTGGTCCTTCAACTTTTGGGAGCACTTTAATTAAATTTTTTGATTGGAAAACTAGATAATCAGGCAATGCTGCTAAACCCACTCCACTCTCAACAGCTAATAGCAATCCCATCACACTATTAACTTTCATAATTGATTTTCTTTTTTTTGAATCTTTCATACCAATTTTAAGAGCCCAATCTGGATTATAAACTGGTGAGGGAGTTCCTTTTCCAAAAGAGATAAATTTGTGCTTGTTTAAGTCAGCTATACTCTTTGGAATACCATATTTTTCTAAATAAGTATTAGAGCCATAAATATGGTAATTAATATCCATTAATTTTTTTTGGATGTAGTTTAGTTGTTTAGGTCTTCTCATAAAAATACCAATATCTGCTTGTCTCGTGCTTAAATCTAGCTCTTTATCATCGAAAATAAGCTCAACTTCCATTTCAGGATGAAGTTGCATAAATTCTTGTATTCTTGGAGTTAGCCAATGTGTGCCAAAACTTCTAACTGTAGTAATGGTGATTTTTCCAGTTGGTTTATTTTTTTGGTCACCTAATGAGGTTTCAACCTCTTTTAATTTACTTATCACCTCATGTGCAGTTTTATAGACATATTCTCCATTTTCTGTGAGGGTTAAACCTCTTGCATGTCTCTCAAATAGTTTAACTTTTAAGTCGTCCTCTAATGATTGTATTTGTCTACTTATCGCAGACTGACTTAAATTTAAAATCACAGTTGCACTAGTAAAACTTCCAGCTTCAGCTACAGCATGAAAAATTTTTAATTTATCCCAATCCATTACTTGCTCAGATTTATTAAGTATCTCCCTGATGTTTTTCCCTCAAGCATTTGTGAGTATGTGTTTAAAAGCTCATCAAGATTTATTTCTTTAACAGATTTTTCTAACAAACTAAAATCTATAAGATTTGGTAGTTCCCCCCATAAAAAATCTCTTCTTTTTTTTGAGGTATCTACTGAGTTTATACCCCAAAGCTTAACTCCCCTAATAATAAATGGCATAACGGTTGTATTTAACTTGTAGTTACTTGCATTACCACATGCTGCAACAATTCCTTTATCTCTTATATGAGAAAGAACATTTGCTAGGATATTTCCTCCAACGGTATCTACTGCGCCATCGTATAATCCTTTATCAAGAGGTCTAGCATCTTTATCCAAATCAGCAGTATTCATAAGGTTTTTTGCACCTAAGGATTTTAAATAATCATGATTTTCTTTTTTTCCCGAAACTGCAGTAACATTTATACCTAATTTATTTAAAATCATTACTGCCATACTTCCAACTCCACCAGAAGCTCCAGTCACAATCACATCAACTACTTTTTTTTGTAGTAAAAGTTCTTCTCTTGCTTTTACTGCAAATGCGCATTGGATTGCTGTAAGGCCAGCTGTACCTAATATCATTGATTGTTTTGCTGATAGATTTTTTGGTCTTTTTACAAGAAACTCACCTTTTACTTTAGCGTACTGTGAATATCCTCCATAATATAATTCACCAACTCTCCAACCTGTACAAATAATTTCATCACCTTGTTTATAATTTTCATTTTTACTTTCTACAACAGTCCCTGAGAAATCTATTCCTGGTATATGAGGAAACTCTTTAACTAATTTAGCGCCATTTTTTAAAATTAGAGCATCTTTATAGTTCAATCCAGAATATTCAACTTTTACCAAAACATCTCCGTGTTTTAAAAAGTCTTTATTTACTGATTTTACTTCTCTGGAAAATTTATCACCCTCTTGATTTACAACTAATGCTTTGAAATTATCAGACATATCTGAAAATTATTATACAGATATTTATTTGCTTATAAATCTTAAATATCTGTTTTGGTAACTTAGATCTTCTTTGAATTGACCTAAATAGTAATTAGTTACTGTTGTTGCTTGCTCTTTTTTCACTCCCCTCATGGTCATACACATATGATTAGAGTCTATTGTTACAGCAACGCCTTTTGCATCTAGCGCTTCCATAACAGTTTTAGCAATTTGCATAGTTAATCTTTCTTGAGTTTGGAGTCTTTTAGAAAAAGCTTCTACTACTCTTGCTAACTTACTTAATCCTACAACTCTCTCGTTAGGAATGTAAGCTACATGAGCTATACCAATTATTGGTGCCATATGATGTTCGCAGTGACTTTGAACAGAGATGTTTTTTTGGATTACAATATCATTATACCCATCAACATCCCCAAATGTTTTTGATAAAATTTTATATGGATCCTCTTGATAACCTTTGAAATATTCTTTGAATGCTTTTCTAACTCTTTTTGGAGTTTCTAGTAAGCCTTCTCGACCAGGATCTTCACCAATATATTTTAAAATTTTAACAAAAGCTTCTTCTGCTTCCTTATCAGAAATTTCACTTTCTAATGCGGATTTATTTAATTCTTTAACTAATTTCATGAAGGCCCTTATACATATAAATACTTATTTTTAAAATATTTAATATATCTATGAATGTGCTACATAAGAACTATATATGTTTAAAAAAAGAGAAAATGTTGCAGAAATAGAGGAAGGTAAGCTCTTATCACCAAAATTTGATAATGATGGCTTGATACCAGTTGTGACAACATGTGCCAATACAAAAGAAATATTAATGCATGGCTTCATGAATGTAGAAGCACTAAAATTAACAATGGAAACAAAGGAAGCGCATTATTGGAGCAGATCAAGAAACCAAATTTGGCACAAAGGTAAAACTAGTGGATTTGTTCAAAAAGTTAAGGAATTAAGAATTGATGATGACCAAGATTCTATTTGGATGAGTGTTGATATTGGTGAGGGTGCTAGCTGCCATGTTGGTTATAGATCATGTTTTTATAGATCGATTCCGTTAGGTAAAATCGATAATGCCAGAAATATTGAAATGAAATTTGAAGAGAAAGAAAAAAAATTTGATCCAGAAAAAGTTTATAAAGGACAGCCAAATCCTACAAAAATTTAATGGAAGACAATCAAAAAAATGTTTTGGGAGAAGATCTTGAGGATTGTTCTATGGATCCGTTAACTGGATGGTATAGAGACGGATGTTGTAAGACAGACGAGAATGATAAAGGGGTTCATACAGTTTGCGCTAAGGTAAATAATGAATTTTTAAATTGGTGTAAGACTGCAGGTAATGATTTAATCACTCCCCATCCTGAGTTTGGTTTTCCGGGATTGAAAGAAGGAGATAATTGGTGTGTATGTGCTAGTTGGTACGCAAGAGCAGTTGAGGCAGGTAAAGGGTGTCCAATTTATTTAAAAAAAACACATCAAAATACTTTAAAATTAATTCCTATTGAAACTTTAAAAAAATTTGCAATAGATATATCTTAATTAATAAAGTTGTGCATCAGACAACTTACCAGAGCATGTTAAATTAAATTTTGAAATAGGATGTATAATATTTACTGTCACTGATGTTTTGTTGATTAATCTTTCAATTTCATCCTCTTTTAAATTCTGAAAATTAAAAATATTATTTTTAATATATTCAAACAAAATATCTTCTGTGACTGAATAATTTTGTTTTAAAGTAAATGGATTGTACCCTAATTTGTCAGTGACAATTTTATTTCTTACTATATTGCAGTCTGGAATCTTAGGTTTGTATTTTTTTTTCTTTAGATATCTATTTTTATCCATTATTGAATTAATTATTATTTTTGTATTAGAATCATCATCAATTTTAATTTCATAATTAATAGATTGATAACGAACCATTAGTCCCACTTTTCTTGAGTTTATTACTCTAGATTGATTTTTTAAGAAAAAAATTTCGTATTTCATTAATATCAAATCCTTAATCGTAGGTTTTACATCTTTCAGATTATTTGCTTGCGTATATTGGATTGATGAAAAAAATACTAAAATTGAAAATAAAACAATTTTTTTACATATTTCCATATTTTGGTCCACCGCCACCTTCTGGTGTTACCCAAGTAATATTTTGAGACGGCTCTTTGATATCACAAGTTTTGCAATGTATGCAATTTTGTGAATTAATTACAAATTTAGAAGAACCATTTTCAATTTGCACTTCATAAACACCGACAGGGCAGTATCTTTGAGCAGGTTCGTCATATTTTTCTAATGTATAGTTAATTGGTAAATTTGGGTCTTTAAGCTGTAAATGCACAGGTTGATTTTCAGCATGGTTTGTTCCCGTCAAATAAACAGAGCTTGTTTTATCAAAAGTAATTTTATTATCAGGTTTAGGATAATCAATTTTTGGCATTGTTTTTGCATCTTTTAATGTTTCATGGTCAGCATGTTTGTGGCTTAAAGTAAAAGGTAGTCTACCTCTAAATAATATTTGATCTATTCCTGTAAAAATTATTCCAAGTATTAAACCCCAGCTAAAACTTGGTTTTACATTTCTGGCCGCATGAAGCTCTTCATAAACCCAACTATTACTAAATTTTTCTTCATATATTGATAGGTCTTTTTGTTGACCTAGGTGTTCAAATATTGTTTCAGCTGCAATCATTCCACTTTTCATGGCTGTATGAGAGCCCTTAATCTTTGGCATATTTAGTGTTCCTGCATCACAACCTACTAGTAAAGCACCTGGCATATACATTTTTGGTAAACTTTGAATACCACCTTCAATTAATGCTCTCGCACCATAAGAAATTCTTTTTCCATTCTCTATATATTTTTTTATTGCTGGATGAGTTTTAAATCTTTGAAATTCATCAAACGGGGATAAATGTGGGTTTTTATAATCCAATCCAATTACATACCCTAGAAAAATTTGTTTATTCTCCGCGTGATACATAAAGCTACCACCATAGGTTTGATTATCTAGCGGCCATCCTGCAGTATGCATTACCAAACCTTCATGGTGCATATCCTCACTAATTTCCCAAATCTCTTTGAAACCAATTCCGTATTGCTGAGGATCTTTTCCTTTATTTAACTCAAATTTATTTATTAATTGTTTTCCTAGATGTCCCCTGCACCCTTCAGCAAATACTGTAACCTTTGCATGTAATTCCATACCTGGTTCATAACTATCTTTTTTTTCACCATTTTTATCTAAACCCATATCTTGTGTTGCAACACCTTTAACTGAACCATCATCGTTATATAAAATTTCACTAGCTGGAAAACCTGGAAAAATTTCAACGCCTAAACCTTCGGCTTGTTCTGCAAGCCATCTGCATAAATTTGCTAAGCTTATAATAAAATTATTATGATTTTGTTGAACTTTAGGTAATAACCAAGTAGGCCAACTCAAAGATTTTGTTTTACCTAAAAATAAAAATTTTTCTTTAGAAACTTTTGTTTTAATTGGACTATTTAATTCTTTCCAATTGGGTATCAGTTCATCTAAAGCACGAGTTTCAAAAACATTGCCTGACAAAATATGTGCTCCTATTTCAGAAGCTTTTTCCAAAACGCAAACATTTAAATCGGAATTTAATTGTTTAAGTCTAATTGCTGCTGACAATCCAGATGGACCTCCTCCAACAATTACAACATCGTATTCCATTACCTCACGAGACATATTGGAAATTTTTACAGTATTTGTTATTTTTGTATAGTGTTTAATTTGTTCAATTCTTCCAGAAATTTAGGAAGGGCATCAAATAAATCAGCCTCTAAGCCATAATCTGCAACAGAAAAAATAGGTGCCTCACCATCTTTATTTATTGCGACAATTACTTTGCTCTCCTTCATGCCAGCCAAATGTTGAATTGCGCCTGAAATTCCGACTGCTATGTATAAATCTGGAACAACTACTTTACCAGTTTGACCAACTTGGTGATCGTTTGTAATGTAGCCTGCATCAACTGCTGCTCTTGATGCTCCGATCGCTGCATTTAATTTGTCAGCAATTGCTGTAATGAGTTTAAAATTTTCACCACTCTGCATACCTCTTCCACCTGAAATTACTATTCTTGCTGTACCAAGCTCTGGTCTGTCTGATTTAATTTCTTCTTTTTTAACAAATTTTGTATTTTGAGATGGATCTGTATTTTCACCTTTAACTATTTCTGCTGATCCACCTGAGGTCGGAGCTGGATCAAATGATGTAGGTCTAACAGTGACACATTTTTTTTTATCAGTACTTTTAACTGTAGCAAATGCATTGCCTGCATATATAGGTCTTAAAAAGGTGTCTTCAGAAATAACTTTTATGATATCACTAACTTGAGAAGTGTCTAACAATGCAGCAATTCTAGGCATTAAATTTTTTCCAAATGTATTTGCTGAACAAACAATGTGTGAGTAATTTTCTGCTTGCTTGAGTATAACCGGTGTATAATTTTCCGCGATATAGTTTTCGTAAATATCATTATCTACATGTATTACTTTTTTAACATTAGGAACTTCTGATAATGATTTTGCTACCGGATCTGCATTTTTACCTATTACCAATACGTGTAAATCATCATTTATTTGTGATGCAGCGGTTATAGCATTAAGAGTAAATGGCTTTACCTCTTTATTGTTATGCTCTGCTATTAATAAAACTGACATTATATTACTTTAGCCTCATTTTTTAATTTTTGAACCAACTCTTCAACGCTAGAAACTTTAATCCCAGCTTTTCTTTTAGGTGGTTCTTCAACTTTAATTTGCTCGATTCTAGGTTTTATATCAATGCCTAATTCTGAAGCATCTATTTGCTCTAGGGGTTTCTTCTTTGCCTTCATTATATTAGGTAATGATGCGTATCTTGGCTCGTTTAGTCTTAAATCACATGTAACAATAGAAGGTATTTTAACTTCTATTGTCTCAAGACCTTCATCAACTTCTCTTGTTACCTCTAATACATTTTCTTTTACATCGATTTTAGAAGCGAATGTTGCTTGAGGCCAATTTAAAATTGCAGCTAACATTTGACCTGTTTGATTACAATCATCATCTATAGCCTGTTTGCCCATAAAAACTAAATCTGGTTTTTCTTTTTCGACAATTTTTTGTAAAATTTTTGCAACAGCTAATGGTTCAATAGTACCAGGTGCTTTCACTAATATTCCTCTGTCAGCACCAACTGCCAATGCTTTCCTAACTGTCTCTTGAGCTTTTTCTTCTCCAACAGTTACAGCAACTATTTCCTTCGCTTTACCAGACTCTTTTATTTTTACTGCCTCTTCAACCGCATTATCATCTGGTGGATTTGTTGACATTTTTACATTATCTGTAACAACGCCAGATCCATCTTCTTTAACTCTGATTTGGACGTTGTAATCAATAACTCTTTTAACTGCTACTAGTATTTTCATTAGGCTCTTAATAATTTATTTTCTGCATCATAGGGACTATCTTCTAAAATTGTTGCTTCGTGCATTTTGCCGAGTATATCAATTTTAAGTTTTTGTCCAACATTTGCCAAAGTAGGTTTTACCATACCAAGTGCAATTGATTTTCCTAATCTAAAACCATAATCTCCTCCTGTGGCCCTTCCAACAACAGATCCATTTTCATAAATTGGATTATTTCCTAATACATCGGCATCGGTGACGTTATGAACTTCCAATGTTACCAATTTATTATTAAATCCTTTTTCTCTCCATTTATTAAGTGCATCTAATCCAATGAAGCTTCCTTTATTTGGGTGAATGAATCTATCTAATCCACTCTCATACGGTGCATACTCAATTGACAATTCTGTACCTACAAGTTTGTAAGATTTTTCAACTCTTAAACTGTTCATTGCTCTTATTCCGAAAGGTTTTAAGCCTAAATCTTTTCCCGCCTCCATTAATTTATCAAATATATGATTTTGATATTCAATTGGGTGATGGAGTTCCCAGCCTAATTCACCAACAAAATTTACTCTCATAGCATTTACAGGTGCATAACCAACATCTACGTTTTTCGCACTCAACCATTTAAAATTCTCATTAGAAAAATCATCTTTTGAAACTCTTTGCATTAGCTCTCTTGATTTTGGACCTGCAACCACCAATACTCCTGTACTATTGGTTAAATTTTCAAATATAACACTTCCATCTTTAGGCATCCATTTATGGATCCAGTCATGGTCAAGTCTTTGAAAAGCTCCTGCAGAAACTAAATAGAAACTATCCTCAGCTTCTCTTAAGATTGTAAATTCTGAATGCACGCCACCTTTTGTATTTAATGCATGACATAAATTTACTCTACCTACTTTTTTTGGAAGTTTGTTTGCAACCAAATTATCTAAAAATTCCTCTGCTTTTGGACCTTTAATCCTGCATTTTGCAAATGCAGTCATGTCTAGCAACCCGACATTTTCTCTAACGTTCTTACATTCTTTTTCAACTGCTTTAAACCATTTTGACCTTCTAAAAGACCAATCGTCTTTTTGTTCCATGCCATCTGTTGCAAAAAAATTTGGTCTTTCCCACCCAAATTTTTGACCGAACACAGCGCCTAATTTTTTCATTCTATCGTAACACGGTGCTGTTCTTAACGGTCTTGCTGCTTCTCTTTCTTCATCAGGGTAATGAATTATGAATACATTTCTATAAGCTTCTTCATTCTTTTCTTTTAAATAAGATTTAGAGCAATAATCACCATATCTTCTAGGTTCAACACCAAGCATGTCAATTGTAGGTTCGCCATCTACAATCCATTCTGCTAATTGCCAACCTGCTCCTCCAGCTGCAGTTATTCCAAAACTATGACCTTCGTTAATCCAAAAGTTTTTTAGTCCCCATGCAGGTCCAACAATTGGATTTCCGTCTGGAGTATAACAAATTGCTCCATTATAAACTTTTTTGACACCCACCTCTCCAAAAGCAGGAACTCTGTGAATTGCTCCTTCAATATGTGGAGCTAATCTGTCTAAATCTTCTTGAAATAATTCATATTCAGAATCTTTTGAAGGTCCATCAACATAACAACATGGAGCACCATCTTCATAAGGTCCAAGTATAAGACCACCTGCTTCTTCTCTCATATACCATCTACTATCACTGTCTCTTAATACTCCCATTTCGGGTAAACCTTCTTTTTTTCTTTTTTGAATTTCAGGATGAGGCTCTGTAACAATGTATTGATGTTCAACTGGTATGACTGGTATTTCTAATCCAACCATTTTTCCTGTTTGTCTTGCAAAGTTTCCTGAGCATGACATAACATGTTCACATTCAATACTCCCTTTATCAGTTTCAACGACCCAGCCATTTTTTGTTTGTTTAATTCCAACTACGTTTGTATTTCTGTAAATCTCTGCACCTCTATTTCTTGCTCCAGTAGCTAAAGCTTGTGTAAGATCAGCAGGTTGAATGTAACCATCTTCTGGGTGCTGAATTGCTCCAACCAAATCACTTGTATTACACAAAGGCCAAATTTCTTTTACTTGATCTGGTGTTAAAAATTTTACATCTACACCTATTGTTTGTGCAACACCAGCATACTGGTGGTATTCATCCATTCTATCTTTTGTACTTGCAAGTCGAATATTTGAAACAACGCTAAAGCCAACATTTTTACCTGTCTCTTCTTCAAGAGTTTTATAAAGGTCAACAGCGTATTTGTGTAATTGGCCAACCGAGTAACTCATATTGAAGAGTGGCAGTAAACCTGCAGCATGCCATGTTGAACCAGAGGTAAGCTCTTTTCTTTCAACTAATACAACGTCAGACCAACCTTTTTTTGCTAAATGATATAAAGCACTTACACCAACTACTCCACCTCCGACAATAACTACTTTAGCTTTTGATTTCATAAAACCGATTCCTACTAGATTTTTTGTTTGAACGAAACAAAATTTTAATAGTCATCATCCTCATCTCTCCATCCTTTTATATACATCAAATACGCGGCCACAGTTACACTTATACATCCTACTATCATGCCTAAGTTGAGGCCAAATTGCTTACCAAAGAAATACCAACCAAGTTGAGTGGAACCTATTGTTGGCACGCACAAAATTATCATCAAAATTGGAACTCTTTCATAAAAAGGTTTTTTTTTCATTTAAATTGACGATCCTAGTGGCATTGGTTGTGAGACACCGCTTGTTAACCAGCAGTTTTTGAGCGGACCAGATTTGTCATATTTTTTAACCACCCATTCGAATTGATAGTATTTTTTATTATCATCTAAAACAGTAACTCTATAGGTTGCACTATTTTCTGATGCAGAAATTATATCTATTTTATTTTCGATGTGATTAATTAACATTTCATACATATCACTTTTGAGCATTGACTTAAATTTTTCCAGTGGACCTGTATATTTTTTATTATTTGGGTGTGCAAACTCCCATGTTTGCTCAATACCAAAGTCTTCGTACGGTTCATTGTTATTTTTTAATCCATTTAATTGTATCTCTACAACCTCTAACGGCTTAATTGAGTTTTTTGGTTTAATTAACTCAGCATTACAAATAGACTGAAAACAAAAACTTAAAAAAATTAATAATACAAGTTTGTTTTTATATAAATACATTCTTACGTAAACAATATAACATGTGAAAAATAAATTAACTTTACAATAAGGACGCAAATGAAAATTGGTTTTATAGGCCTAGGAAACGTTGGTGGGAAACTTGCAGGCAGTCTATTGAGAAACAACTTCAAATTGACTATTTATGATCTTGACCCAAAAACAATGGAAAATTTAAGTTCAAAAGGAGCAAGTATTTCAAAAAATCCAAAAGAACTTACTCAAGACGCTGATCTAATTATTACATGCTTACCCTCACCTGAAATATGTAGAGAAGTAATGGAGTCTAAAGACGGTGTAATTAATGGATTGTCAGAAAATAAGATATGGCTAGAAATGAGTACAACGGATGAAAACGAGGTAAAAAGAATTGGAAAGTTAGTTAAACAAAAAAAAGCATTTGCCCTTGATGGACCTGTAAGTGGTGGGTGCCATAGAGCTGATACAGGAAATATAGCAATATTTGTTGGTGGAGAAAGATCTGCATTTGAAAAAATTTTTTCTGCTCTCTCGGCGATGGGTGAAAAAATTCTTCATACTGGAGAATTGGGCTCTGCCTCTGTTTTGAAAGTTATAACAAATTACTTA
>CACEMG010000014.1 GCA_902560565.1 uncultured Pelagibacteraceae bacterium
AGTACATTCGGAAATCAAACAGCAATTGGTGGTGGAGGCGGTGGAAGTAAGCAATCTAACGGAAGAGCTGGAGGCTCTGGAGGTGGATATGGTCATAGAAAAGGTTCACCATCACCAGGAGCTGGAACACTTGGCCAAGGAAATAGTGGTGGTAGTGGTGGTTATAATACATATGCAGGCTCTGGCGGTGGTGGAGCTGGAAGTGCCGGAAATGGACCTTCTGGAAGAAATGGCGGAGCTGGTGGAGCAGGACTACAATATGACATTTCTGGAAGTAATCAGTGGTATGCAGCTGGAGGAGGTGGAGGAACCTGGGGAGGAACAGGTGGTGCCGGTGGTTCAGGTATTGGTGGACAAGGTGGATCAAATAGTGGACAGCGAAATGGTGGTAATGGTACAGCGCATACAGGTTCCGGAGGGGGTGCTAATGGATGGGATGGTGGATCTTCAGCAGGAAATGGTGGTTCAGGTATTGTAATTTTAAATTACAGCGCTAACAATGTTGTCTCTGCAGGTTTAACTTTAAATACTGGTTCAGGACAGGTAAATCTACAAAGTACCGTATCTGATCTAACTTCCTTAACTGTTAATACTACCAACAATTCTTCAGTGGTTACTGGAGTGATTAGCGGTGATACTGCATTAACAAAAGCTGGATCAGGTAAATTAACCACATCAGCAAACAATACTTATACAGGAGGCACAACCGTAAGTGCTGGTACATTGTTTGGTGGTGAAGCAAGTAGATCAAATGATGTTTTTGGAACAGGATCTATCTCTGTTGCAAGCGGTGCAACTCTATGGGTTGATCGAAGCGATGATGGTGCTTTAACTAATGCACTAACTTTAAATGGCGGAACACTTCGTGGAACAAATGGTTTTGGTCAGTATTGGGATGGAAACATTACCTTAGGAGCACACTCAACTATAAAAGCTGCTAATAACTTTTATATTGATGGAGTAATAAGTGGAAGCAGTAAGAATTTAACTAAAACTGGAACTGGTACTGTTATTTTAAGAGGTACTAATACTTACTCCGGAACAACAACAGTGAGTGCTGGAACATTAAATATTGGTGGCTCTGGATCTTTAGGAAGTGGCACTTATGCAGGAAATATTTCTAACAGTGGAACGTTTACTTATGCATCAAGCACAGCTCAAACCTTATCAGGAGTTATCTCAGGATCTGGAGCATTAACAAAATCAGGTTCATCAACGTTAACATTATCAGGAACGAATACTTATAGTGGTGATACCACAATTTCTGCAGGAGCAATTACTGTTTCAGGACTACTAGGTAATGGAACTTACGCAGGTGGCATTAGTAATGCAGGAACATTAACATTAAGTTCAAGTTCTGCACAAACATTATCAGGTGCGATTTCAGGCAGTGGGGGAATTACAAAATCAGGTAGTGGAAATTTAACACTTAGCGGAAGTAGTAACTTTACTGGAGCAATAGCTTTGTCTAATGGGACTTTAATTGCTGGTGCAGATAACGCATTAGGAAGTTCTCCCACAATTTCAGCCAGCAATTCTCCTACGTTAAAAACAACTAGTGGAACAACTCTTCCTTCATTATCAGTAACTGGCGATGTAATTTTAGAATCATCTATTAAGACGACAGGCACGCAAACATATAATGATAATGTAACTGTAAAGGGAACCGGTTTTTCTTTAATCACATCTAATAATAATATTACAATTGGAGGCAATTTATCTTCAAATAGTAATTCTGGAATTTTACAATTGAGATACAATGGTAAATATATTTTTAATGGTGCGAGTGAGGCAACTGCTACTTCATCTAGCACAAGTATTGGAAACGGATCACTAACTTACTCTTTGGGAGCTTTTACTTGGACAAAACCATCTTCAGTGACTTCAGCTGATCTATTGATAATAGCCGGTGGTGGAGGTGGTGGAGGTTCAAATGTTGGCGGTGGTGGAGGTGCTGGTGGAGTAATACAAAAATCTTCATATTCGCTTAGTTCTTCAACTTATTCGGCAACAATAGGAGCTGGAGGAACAAGAGGTTCAGCTCGTCGTGATGGTGGAAACGGAGGAAATACTTTATTTGCCTCATTGAATGCAATCGGTGGAGGCGGTGGAGGAGGACATAACCAAAGACCACATGGAAAATCTGGAGGTTCTGGGGGTGGCGCATCTTTTTGGCATGGTAATCCTGGATCTGGAACCGCTGGTCAAGGTAACGACGGAGCACAAGAAACTACTGGAAGAAATAGAGGTGGCGGTGGCGGAGGTGCTGGTGGAGCTGGAGGAATATTAAATGGAGAAGGTACTAATGGGGGTATAGGAATTCAATCATCTATCACAGGTAGTGCTCAATGGTATGCAGGTGGTGGTGGAGCAGGTACTGACGGTGATACTGGAAACACTTATGGAGGATTAATCGGTGGTAGCGGAGTTGGTGGAGATGGAGGTGCCGCAAGAAGAGCTGGAAACAATGCAACTGCACACACTGGTAGTGGTGGCGGTGGAGGTGGAGGTCACTCATCAAATGTTGGCGGACATGGATCTTCAGGTTTAATTGTAATAAAATATGACCAATCAGATGATGCCGATCTTAAAATGAATACAGGCACTGGAGCTGTAACTATTTCAGGAAATGTTACTAATTTAGATTTTCTAGATATGACTAACGTTGGCGCTTCATCATCAACTGTTTCTGGAGTAATAAGTGGAAGCACAAGAGTTATAAAATCTGGAACAGGAACTTTAAATTTATCAGGTGTAAATACGTATACAGGTACCACTACAGTTAATGCTGGTAAATTAAAAGTATCAGGTAGTGGAAAACTAGGAAGTGGAAGTTACTCTGCAAATATTATTAATAATGGAACATTTGAGTATGGCTCAAGCGCAACACAAACAATATCTAGTACAATTTCTGGGACAGGTGGATTAACAGCAAGTGGTGGAGCACTAACATTGTCAGGAACAAATACTTATACTGGCGCGGTTAATATAAATAGTGGAGCTAGTTTAGTAGCTGGATCTGCCAAAGCCTTAGGCGCACCCGCTCCAGCATTAACATCAACATCAACCTCGGATCAGTTTAGCGTTTCAGGTGGTGTAACTTTGGCCTCTTTAAGAATAAACGGCACAGTAAGATTGAATTCAGGAATAACGACTACTGGAGCGCAGAATTACACTGGAAATGTTTTAGTTGCTTCAGGTTCTAGAGCCTCTCCAGTTGAATTCGCAACTACGAATTCGAATATAAATTTTGGTGGAAGTTTAAAAGGACAAGGTAATGCTAAAGCAAGATCGATAACGGTTGACGCAGGTTCAGGAAATGTAACTTATGGAGATAGAGTTGGTTATGCATTTAATCTAATAACTGTTGATCCAACAAATACAGCAGATAGTTTTTATAAAATGACGACAACAGCCAATACCATAACACTTAAAGGTGATGTTATGACTTATGAAGAACAAGTTTATAACGGAGACGTTTTAATTGGTAGTACCGGAAGTAACGGAACTACACGAACTGTATTATCAATGGACCCTAAGGTAATATTTAATGGAAGAGTAAATGACACAGTTAAAGGAACACATTCTTTAATAGCAAAAGCAGTAGAAATTGACAGAGGAGTAAACGCTGTTCCAACTGTTCAATTTAAATCTACGGTTGGATCTGTTAAAGCATTAAAATCATATACAGGTTTAACTGGTATCCAAGTATCAGGTGCAAGATGGGGTACGATTAATCCTAGTTCAGCTTTTGGAACAAGAATTGGAGTTGGTCAAAAAATGACTGGCGGTGTTGTTAATTCTGCAGCAAAAGAGAAAGCTAAAATGGCTGCAAAAACTGCTGCAAGAGCATCTAAGTTTAAACCAATAAATGAATTTGGTCCTGGACCTTTGAATTTTAAACCTTTTGGGGGTGGAAATAGTTTTGGTTTAGCAAAAAGTGTTGAAATTGTTTACGCGGATAATCCAAAGTTTGGAGATATAAAAGCAAGACCAAGTGGTAATAATTTTGGAATAGGTAAACCTTTAGCTAAAGGAAGTGTTGAAGGTAACAACCCATCAGGTCAAGGATTTTTTGGAAGATTGTTTGGATCTCCAAAAGGAAATCCAGCAGACTTTAAACCAGCTAATATGGAAACCGCAAAAGACTTTAATGCTCCACCAAAACAATTTAAAGATATAAAAGATTTATTTAAAACATTTGAAGGTAAACCACAAAAGGGCGAATTTTTTAACCCTTATAAACTTGGATCAAAACCAAAACAAAGAGTAGAAAATAAACCTCAATTGCAAAACAATAAAAGTTTAAACAATACAAACAGCAACCCTGACGCAATAATAGAAGATGAAGAGAATAATTAATATAAAATCAGTTTTAATTTCAGCATTACTATTAACTTTTATAAGTTATGCAAACGCTGTAGATATACCTACTGTAGATGATTTAAATAAACAAGTTCCACAACTTCCTAATGAAAAAGAACCCGATGCATCTGAAAATTTAGGTAAAACTAATGAAAATATTTTAGAAAGTGATAAAGAAAAAATATTAAAAGTTTTAGTTAAAGATTTTAAAATAGATGGAAATAAGAGATATGATAATGAAACACTTAAGGGTTTAATTAAAGAAAATATCAATAAAGAACTAGATTATGATGCTCTTCTTTATGTTACTACTATAATATCCAACTATTATAGGTCTGAAGGATTTCTAGCAACAGCTTATCTTCCACCACAAGATATTAAAAATGGAATAGTTGAAATTAAAATTACCGAAGCGGTGTTAGGTAAAATTACTTTTAACGTCGATGAAGAAAAAAAATTAAATCTATCAAAGGAAAGAATTAGAAAAAAAATTCTTTATAAAGTTTTAGATGGAGGTGGTTTAAATATTTCTCAATTAGATAAAAATATTAGAAACTTTAATAGAACACCCGGAATTAATGCAATAGCACAACTTGAGGAGGGAAAAGAATTTGGTGAAACAGATATTGTAATTACAGCAAGCAATACTAAAACAATTACAGGATCTTCTTTGGCCGATAACACTGGTTCTCGATCTTCAGGAACTGGCAAACTTACAAATACTATAAACATTGATGGTTTGTTAAATATAGGGGATAGATTTACTTTCACAAATGTTGCGACAGGAAATAATTTTCAAAAGAGCAAACAAAAAGAAGAGTCTAATTATTATGCAATGTCTACTACATTCCCAATGGGCTATAATGGTATGCAAGGCACGTTTAGACTTTCTAAGATGGAGTATAAACTATCAGCACCATTCGACTCGACTATGCCCTCAGGATATTCAACAGAATATAATTTTACTTTAACTAGGCCATTAATTGAAAAACTTACTAAAAATCTTAATGCAACTTTTTTAGTGTCTAGGAATGACTACGTAAATAATTTAAGCACGGGAAATAATAGTAACAAAGACATGACCAAGGCAACTTTTAACTTAGGATTTGATGGCACTGATACAAAATTAGGTGGAGGAGTAAATTATGGTCTTGTTGGAATTACATTGGGAAATCTAGATTTAAAAGATAATTTATCAAATTACTCTACTGATCAAGCGGGAGCTGATAACAACGGCAGAAACTTAAAAGCTACATTTAATTTGAACCGTCTTCAAAAAATTACAAATAAAACTAATATTTTATTGAAATTTAATGGGCAAGTAGCAGCTGATAATTTAGATGGTGGCGAACAGTTAACTTTGGGCGGACCAAATGCTGTCAGAGCTTATGCTTCTAGTGAAGCAGCTGGAGATGCAGGTTTTATCACTGGTGTAGAATTAAAAAGAAATTTCTTTAATTTTCCAACTACACTTTTTTATGACTATGGACAAATTCGATTACATAAAAATAAATGGAGCGGTTGGAACTCAACAAATACAGATCTTAAAAATAAATATGCGTTGAAAGGCTGGGGTCTTTCTATGGATGTTCCAGTATTTAATTTATTTACAGTTCAATTATCACATTCTAGAACAATAAAAGGAAATTCTGGAGCAGATAGTGATGGATTAGATGTTGACGGTTTAAGTTGGGATGGTAGAACTTTCATTACACTTAGTAAACAGTATTAATGAATAAGATTATTTTTGTTATTTTATTTCTTCTTTTAGGATCAAAATTATTAATTGCAGATGATAAATCTCCACCAAAGGTAACAACTCAACAATATGATAATTGGACTTATCAGTGTGTTGAAAGTGGTAAAGATAAAAATTGTGAGGTAAGTCAAACAATTAGAATTCAAAATACCAATATCAATTTTTCGGTAACATATACAAAGTTCATAGATGATAAAAAAAATAAAATTCAATTGATAACAATTATTTCACCTTTAGGGATAGATTTAAATAAAGAACTTTCACTTCGTTTTGATAATGAAGAGGAAGTAAATCTTCCTTGGTCTAGCTGTGAACAAATAGGATGTCTTGTGTTTTTATCAAAAGGATCAGGTAATTCTGAAATGGATAACATTTATAACAAAGTTTATAAAAAATTTATTTCAGGAAATCTTTTAGAGATAGGGGTTTTAGGTTACGCTACAAAGCAACCTTTGATAATACAATCAAATTTAACTGGATTTAAAAAAGCAACAGATAAACTTAATTCAGAAAATTAAAAAAAAATTAATCATACAAAATCTAATCAATTAATTTTAATGATTTTATAAAATCAGGTCTAAGAACATAGTTTGACTTATTACCTTTTTTTATTTTTTTAAGAGCATCCAAGCCAAGAATCACCTTACCTATTGGAGTATATTCACCATTATAAATTGGTATATCTTTTAATATAATAAAAAATTCACTGTCCTCAGTATCAAAATCATCACCTCGAGCCATAGCAACAGAGCCTGCAGTAAATTTAAAATCTTCATTTATTTCAGATTTTAAATTCCCTAAGCCCGATTTTCCACTACCAACCTTTACATAATTTATACTTTCAATATTTCCATACTCAATATCTCCTGCTTGAATTAATGTATTTTCTATAACTTTGTAAAAAGCTGAATTATTATATAAACCCTCTCTAGTTAATAATTTAAATCTTTTTACTGAATTTGGTGAGGTTTCAGGAATTAATCTAATAACAACTAAGCCACATTCCAACTCCATCAGGATAATATTTTCTTTATCGATAAAATTTTGGTTTTCTAAATTTACATCATCAACAAATAGACATTTGTTTTTTATACTATAAAAAAAACTAAAAGAAAAAATTCCTAGTAAAATTAAAAAAAATAATAATATTTTTTCTGATTTAGATGCTTTAATTTTTTTAATCATTTAAAATAGTTGACTATCTATTTTATTTATAGAATTTTTAATAAAATTTATTTTTTTTTTAAGTTTTTCATCCCTTTCAGAAAGCTTTGTTAAAATATTTTCTTTTTTGATAATAAAACTATATATTTCAGCCATGTCTTCTGAGGGAATTGTTTTTGAATATTCATTAATAAAACCGTCAGTTTCTTTATATTCGTCTAAACCAATACTATCAGAACATATAGAACATCCTGCGTACCGAAACGATTTATCATTGAACTCTTTCCACAAATTATCATCAAATAAAGCGGGATGGCTATCATATATCATATGAAAAACTTCATGGTGTATAACTCTTTCAAAATATTTTGGATTAAAATTTATATTTAATATTAAAGTTCTTTTTTGTATATCAGGGATACCTGCAGTCCCAATACTTGATATTGATAAATTTTCACACAGCACAACAAATCGAATATTATTTTTTTTTAAAAATTGATAATTATAAATATCTAAGTTTTTTTTAATTATTTCATATTTTTTTTTGAGATTACTTTCATTTGCTTTATCACAAGTAATATTTTTAGTTGCTCCGATGGTAAAACTTTTTTTTAAACTCAAATATTTTATTTTATTTTTGCTATTTAGATTAAAAACTTCTAAATTTGGAATTTTAATAAGATTAAATATTTCATTTGCATTAAGTGAGGAATAATAGGAAAAAAATATAAAAATAATTATAAGAATTCTCATTTTGAAAACATAAATGATATTCGATTTAATTTACTTGTGGTACATTTAATTTAATAAATAAAATTTATGACAAAAAAAAAAGAACCAATACAACCGATTAGTGGAACAAAAGTTCCTCGATTTGCAGGCCCAAGTACTTTTGCAAGATTACCAGAATTAAGGGATGTAGGAAGTTGCGATGTTGCAATAGTCGGTATTCCTTTTGATGCTGGAACTAGCTACAGACCTGGTGCAAGATTTGGTCCACAAAGTATACGACAGGCATCAAGACATTTGAGAACAAATTATCATCCAAATTATGATGTCGAACCATTTAAAGTTCAACAAGTTGCGGATGCAGGAGATATCACTTGCAATCCCTTTAATATTGATGAAGCTATTAAACAAATTGAAGCTGGGGCTTTAGATTTATTAAAAAAAACCAAAGGTATAATAAGTTTGGGTGGAGATCATACAATTGCATTTCCTTTATTAAGAGCAATGAATAAATTTAACAAAGGACCTGTTGCTCTAGTGCATTTTGATGCACATTTAGATACTTGGGATACATATTTTGGTGCTCCTTATACACACGGAACACCTTTTAGAAAAGCAAGAGAGGAAAATTTATTTTTAGATGATTCATCAATGCATGTTGGTATTCGGGGACCGCTTTATAGCAGGGAGGATTTGAAAAATGATGAAAGCTTTGGTTTTAAAATAATTCATTGTGATGAATTTCAGTTACAAGGTGTTGATAAAATTGTCGAAAGAATCAGAAATAGAGTTGGCAATAATCCTTTGTACTTATCAATTGATATTGATGTTTTAGACCCGGCTCATGCACCGGGAACAGGCACTCCAGAAATTGCAGGAATGACTTCTAGAGAAATGGTTAATGTTATTAGAGGATTATCTGGAATGAAAATTATATCGGCAGACGTAGTAGAAGTTGCACCGGCGTATGATCATGCAGAAGTTACATCATTAGCCGCAGCAACGATTGTATATGAACTTACAAACTTGTTTGCAAAAGCAAAAAGATAGGTTAATTTTTAAGTATGCTAAATAAGAAAAAATTCTATATTAATGGAAAGTGGACCGATCCTATAAAAGAAAAAGATTGTTACGTTATTGATCCATCAACAGAAGAAAATTGTGCTGTTATATCCATAGGTAGTAAAGTAGATATTGATGCAGCAGTTCAAGCAGCAAAAAATGCTTTTGAAAGCTGGGCATTTACATCAAAAGAAGAAAGATTAAAACTTCTAGAAACGCTTTACGCTAATTATAAAAAAAGATGGGCAGATTTTGCAAACGCTATAACTGTTGAGATGGGTGCTCCAAAAGATTTTGCAACCAAACTTCAAGCCGGTACTGGAGCAAGTCATATGAAATCTTTTATAAGATATTTAAAAGAATTTGAATTTGAAAAACCATTGGGTGATCATGCGCCTAATCAAAGATTAATTTATGAACCAAAAGGAGTTTGTGCATTAATAACTCCATGGAATTGGCCTATGAACCAAGTTTGCTTAAAGGTTATGCCAGCATTAGCTACTGGATGTACAATGATTTTAAAGCCATCAGAATTAGCCCCTTTATCGTCAATGATACTCGCAGAAATAATTGATGAAACTAAATTTCCAGCAGGTGTATTTAATTTGGTTAATGGCGATGGTGAAACAACTGGAAATGCATTAACTAGTCATCCGGACGTTAACATGGTTTCTTTTACCGGATCAACTAGAGCAGGTGCTTTAATATCTAAAAATGCAGCAAATGATTTTAAAAGAGTTAGTCTAGAATTAGGTGGCAAGGGTGCAAATATTGTTTTCAAAGACGCGGATCCTGAAGCTGTAGAAAGAGGAGCCACAAGATGTTTTAGAAATTCTGGTCAATCATGTAATGCGCCAACCAGAATGTTAGTCGAAAAATCAATCTATAAAGAAACAGTAGATAGACTAATTAAATTTGCAAATGATTTCAAAGTAGATAACCCAAATAAAGAAGGAGACCATATTGGTCCTGTAATATCTGAAACCCAATATAACAAGATACAAGGATTGATTAAGAAGGGTATAGACGAAGGAGCAAAATTAGTTGCAGGAGGACTTGGTAAACCTGATGGTTTAAAAAAAGGCTATTATGTAAAACCAACAGTTTTTGCGGATGTAAATAATCAAATGGAAATTGCTCAAACCGAAATATTCGGTCCAGTATTATCTGTTATTCCTTTTGAGAGTGAAGAGGAGGCAATTAAGATTGCAAACGATACGACATACGGATTAACAAACTACATACAAACCCAAGATCAAAATAAAGTACATAGGGTAGCAAGAAAACTTAGATCAGGAATGGTTGATGTTAACGGCGCAGGTATTGCGGTTGATGCACCATTTGGTGGATTTAAACATTCAGGTATTGGAAGAGAAGCTGGAAAAGATGGTCTACTAGAATTCTTAGAAGTAAAATCTATTGGTGGGTGGAGTTAATTTACTACTGATTTTTCTTTTACACCTTCTAAAAAAGTTAAACATTTTTTGATTTCACTTAATTCAATAAATTCATCAATTTTATGAGCTTGTTCAATTGATCCAGGTCCACATACTACTGTACTTATTCCAATTTCTTGAAATAATCCTGCCTCTGTTCCAAAAGACACGACCTCTCTTGAATTATCCCCTGTGATACTAGATACAAATTCACATGCTTTAGAGTCATTTACTCTATTAAATCCAATTATTTCTCCTATTATTTTTTTTTTAATAGATGCATTTGGATATTTTTTTTTCATTTCTAATAAAAGACCATCTGCATATTTATCGATTTCACTATTTAGAAATATACCATCCTCTTTATTCACAGGTCTGGTTTCCCAATTGACATGACATTTGTCAGCTATAACATTGTGAGCAATTCCTCCAAATATTCCACCAATCGATAAAGTTG
This sequence comes from uncultured Pelagibacteraceae bacterium, assembly GCA_902560565.1. Lineage (GTDB taxonomy): Bacteria > Pseudomonadota > Alphaproteobacteria > Pelagibacterales > Pelagibacteraceae > Pelagibacter. Next base: position 10,973 of record CACEMG010000014.1, read on the forward strand.
AATAGGCAGGATTAAATATGGAGTTTTTTGGTTTCCTATTTATCAAATCATTTCTTAATGACATTAATTTATTAACATATTTAGATGCATATTCAGCTGCATTCACCCCTTCATCTGGTTTGGAACTATGACCAGCTAAACCCTCAAAAAAAGTTGTATACTCATAACATGCTTTGTGAGAGTCTATAATTTTCATTTCTGTTGGTTCGCCTACGATACAAATTCCATTTGTTATTTTTCTTTTTTTTAGTTCTTTAATCAATAAGGGAGCTCCAATACATGCTGTTTCCTCATCAAACGTTAGAGAAAAGTGTATATCTCTTGAAAGATTTGATTTTGAAAATATTTCTGCAAAAGCCAACGAACAAGCTAAAAATCCCTTCATGTCGCAAGAACCTCTACCATATAATTTTTCATCTTTTATCTCTGCAATAAAAGGGTCTGTGGACCAACCTTTAGATACTGGTACTACATCTGTGTGACCTGAAAGAATTATAGGCTCTTTTCCATTTGGTTTTTTTGCTTTTAATGTAGCAAAAAGATTTACCCTTTTTTTTTCATCATCAAAAACCTTAAAAGATGAAGCACCACATTTTGTAAGTATATCTTCACAATAATTAATTAAAGAAGAATTATTTTCACCTGAAATTGTTTTAAAAGATATTAAATCTTTAAGAATCTTTATTGATTTTTCAAATAATATGTTATCTATTTTCATTACAACTAATTATATATTATTATTATGAAAGAACAAATAACCTATGATGATTTTCAAAAGATAGACATTCGTTTAGGGACAGTAATATCAGTTGAAAAAAATGAAAAAGCAAGAAAACCTTCATTAGTTCTAAAAGTTGATTTTGGAAGTGAGATTGGAATTAAACAGTCTTCAGCACAAATAACACATTTTTATAACAAAGATAATCTAATTGGAAAACAAGTTATAGGGGTGTGTAATTTTCCAGAAAAAAATATTGCAGGAGTAATTTCACAAGTATTAATTTTGGGATCTATTGATAAAGAGGGAAAAGTAACATTAGTTCATCCATCTCAAAAAGCTGAAAACGGACTGCCGATAGCATAAAATATGCACCCGGAATTACTGTCATTGTCGTTATTTATGCTTGGAACTAGTTGTTCACCTGGACCGAATAATATAGTTGCGTCATATTCAGGTTTTAATTTTGGAGTAGTTAAAACTTTTCCACACATGCTAGGTGTGATTTTTGGTTTTACTACAATGGTGTGTGTACTTAATTTTGGTTTAATAAATGTATTTAAAATCTATCCCTTATTACAAGAAATACTTAAAATTTCTGGATCACTCTTCCTTATTTATTTAGCTTACAAAATAGCATTTTCAAAAAATCAAACAGAAAATAAAAAAGAGAATCCTGTAAAGTTTTTTGACACATTTTTTTTTCAGTTTTTGAACCCTAAGGGAGTAATTGTAGGAATTATAATAGTATCGACATATGTTGAGAGTGGAAATAATTTTATAAATTATTCATTTTGGGTCATTCTAGTATCATTTACTTGTGCGCTAATCAGTATTACTTTTTGGACATTTGTAGGTAAATTTTTCAGACGATTTGCGACAAATGAGAAATTTATTAAAATCTTTAACTATGCTATGGCTTCTCTTTTATTAGCTTGTATTGGAACATTTTATCTATAATTTGATACATAATTAGGACTTAATAATCTATAAGATATAAATTATGAAACCAGGTAATAAAAATTCTTATAAATCTTTAAATACACTAAATATTAATTCTAAAGATTATAAATATTATTCACTTGCTGAGGCTGAAAAAAATGGATTATCAGGTATATCCAGACTACCAAAGTCATTAAAGGTGCTTCTAGAAAATTTATTAAGGTACGAGGATGATTTAACAGTAACACGAAAACAAATTGATTCAGTTAAAAATTGGCTTAAAGAAAAAAAATCTAATACAGAAATAGCATATAGACCTGCAAGAGTTTTATTACAAGACTACACAGGTATACCTGCAGTGGCAGATTTAGCTGCAATGAGAGAGGCCGTTAAAGAAAAAAATAAAGATCCAAAAAAAATAAATCCACTATCCTCAGTCGATTTAGTTATAGACCATTCAGTTCAAGTTGATCAATCAGCTAAATCAGATTCTTTTGAAAAAAATGTAGATATTGAATTTGAAAGAAATGGTGAAAGATATTCTTTTTTAAAATGGGGACAGCAAGCATTTAATAATTTTAGAATTGTTCCTCCCGGGACAGGCATTTGCCATCAAGTAAATCTAGAATATCTATCAAAAGTTGTTTGGAAAGAAACTTACGAAAATGATGAATACTTATTTCCAGATACTCTAGTTGGAACAGATAGTCATACAACAATGGTTAATGGTTTGTCAGTTCTTGGATGGGGTGTCGGAGGTATTGAAGCAGAGGCAGGAATGCTTGGTCAACCAATTTCAATGTTAATACCAGAGGTGATCGGATTTGAAGTAAAAAATAAATTACCAGAAGGAACTACGGCAACTGACTTAGTTTTGACTGTTGTAAAAATGTTAAGAGATAAAGGAGTAGTTGGAAAGTTTGTTGAATTTTTTGGTGATGGGTTAAAAAATTTATCTTTAGCGGATCGAGCAACAATAGCTAATATGGCTCCAGAATATGGAGCTACGTGTGGATTTTTTCCAGTGGATAAAGAAACTATAAAATATTTAAAATTTTCAGGAAGAGATGATAATGATGTTAAAATAGTTGAAGAATATGCTAAAGCACAAGGTCTTTGGGCAAGTGAAGATATAGAATTTACAGATACAATTTCACTTGATATGTCAAAAGTAGTTCCAACTATTTCTGGACCAAAAAGACCTCAAGATAAGGTTTTATTAAACGAGGCTTCAGAAAATTTTAAAAAAGTATTTAAAGATGCTACCCAGAGAAATAAAAAAAATAATTCAAAAGTTGAAAATACAGATTTTAAAATTGAAGATGGATCAATATTAATTGCTGCAATTACATCATGTACCAATACCTCAAATCCAAATGTTTTAATTGGTGCAGGATTACTTGCAAAAAAAGCGGTTGAACTTGGTCTCAAAACAAAACCTTGGGTCAAGACATCATTAGCACCTGGTTCACAAGTTGTAACAGATTATTTAAAAAAAGCTGGATTAAATAAATATTTGGATACACTTGGTTTTAACTTAGTTGGATACGGTTGCACAACATGTATCGGAAACTCTGGTCCATTAAATGATAATATTGTAAAAGCAATAGAAAGCAAAAATTTATATGCAGTTTCTGTTTTGTCAGGCAATAGAAACTTTGAGGGAAGAATATCGCCACATATAAAAGCAAATTATTTAGCATCACCTCCTTTAGTTGTTGCGTATGCTTTAGCTGGGCATATGGAAGTTGATTTATACAAAGATTCTTTAGGGAAAAATAAAGATGGTAAAGATATCTATCTGAAAGATATTTGGCCTTCAAACAAAGAGATAGAGGAGACTCTTAATAAATCTTTAAATCCTAATATGTTTATTAAAAGATATTCAAATGTATCATTGGGACCTGCGCAGTGGCAAAAAATTAAAACAGATAAAACGAGTATTTATAATTGGGATGAAAGCTCCACATATGTTAAAAGACCACCTTTCTTCGATGCTTTATCAGACAAACCTGAGGGTTTTAAAGAAATTAAAGATGCGAGACCATTATTAATTTTAGGAGATATGGTTACAACTGATCACATTTCACCAGCTGGATCTATTCAGAAAAACAGTCCAACAGGTGAATATTTTATGAAACATCAAGTTTTACCAAAAGATTACAACTCATATGGTTCAAGAAGGGGAAATCATGAGGTAATGATGAGGGGGACTTTCGCAAATATAAGAATAAGGAATGAGATGACTCCTGGGACCGAAGGTGGTTTCACAAAGCTTTACCCTGAAGGTAAAGTTATGCCTATATATGATGCTGTAGTGGAATATAAAAAAAGAGAAACAGATTTAATAGTAATTGGTGGAAAAGAATACGGTACAGGCTCATCAAGAGACTGGGCAGCAAAAGGAACAAAACTTTTGGGCATTAAGGCTGTGATTGCCGAAAGTTTTGAAAGAATCCATAGATCCAATCTAATTGGTATGGGTATACTTCCTTTGCAATTTATGGAAGGGGTTGATAGAAAAAAACTAAAACTAACTGGTTCAGAGTTAATTTCTGTTCTAAAAATTGAAAATGGAATTAATCCATCAGATAAAATTGAAATAGAAATAAAATATCAATCAGGTGATATAAAGAAAATCAAAACATTATGTAGAATAGATACGCAGAATGAACTTGAGTATTATAAAAATGGAGGAATTCTACAATTTGTTTTGAGAAATATGATGTAAACTATGGAAGAAGAAATCCAAATTATTAATGAAAACGCAAGAAAAGAAAAACTTAAAAATTTTTTTATAAAAAATAGTAAATATTTAATTTTTTCAATATCAGCTTTAATAATTTTAATATTGTTTTATTTTGTTTATGTTGAAATAAAATCAAGAGACCAAATTAAACTTGCTGAGAAATATAGCAATATCGTAAATAATTTTAACAATTTACAAAATACCGAATTATCAACTAAAGAGTTAATCAAGATTATTGAGAAAAAAAATCCAACGTATTCACCTTTAGCTCTATATTTTATCTTAGATAATGATTTGGTAATTGAAAATAAAGAAATCAATAAGTATTTTGATATGGTTATTAACATTGGTTCTTTAGAAAAAGAAATTAAAAACTTAAATATTTACAAAAAGGCAATTTATAATTCAAATTTTGTGGATGAGACAGAGCTAGTAGAAATTTTGAGACCAATAACAAATACTGATAGTGTCTGGAAGTCACATTCACTATATTTATTAGCAGAATTTTTTTATTTTAAAAAAAATAAATCAGAATCAAAAAAATTACTAAATGAGATTTTAAATTATGAGAATAGCAACCCAGAGATTAAATTAGAAGCACAAAAAAAACTTACTAGAGACTTTAGTGAATAAAATAAATAAACTTATAATATTATCTTTATTTTTAGTTTCATGTTCATTTAATTCCGGCTCCTCATTTTGGTCTAAGAGGAATATTAATGAAGAGAAAAAAGTATTAAATATCAAACAAATTACAAAAAAAGAAGAAATTTTACTTAAAGAAGTTAATAAGAGTTTAGAAATAAATTTATCTAATTTAAAAAAAGAAAATTATCCCCTTAGTTACTTTGATAACAATAATGGAAGGACAAATTATAATGGAAGGTTAAAAAGTATATCAAGATATAAATTTTCCAAAATTGAAAAATTTGATGAGTACGAACCAGAAATATTAATTGACCAAAATAATATTATATTTTTTGATAACAAGGGGACAATTCTTAAATTTGACGAAAGTTCAAAACTTCTTTGGAAAAAAAATTATTACACCAAAGTTGAAAAAAAATTAAAACCGGTTTTATTTTTATCAGCAGGTCAAGATATACTCATTGTTGTTGATACAATTGCAAAATATTTTGCTATTGATATTAAAAATGGTGATTTATTATGGAGTAAATACAATGACTCACCATATAACTCTCAAATAAAAATCTTTAAAAATAAATTTTATGTTGTTGATGCAAATAATGTATTGCGTTGCTATTCCTTAAAAAATGGAGAAGAAATTTGGAATTTTAAAACCGATAAACCTTTAATTAAATCTCAAAAGAAAAATTCTTTAATTGTAAAAAAAAATAATATAATTTTTAATAATAGTGTTGGTGATATCACAGCAGTAAATTCAGAAACTGGGGAATTAGTTTGGCAAGCTCCAACACAATCAAAAAAAATATACGATGAATCAATGTTTTTTAAAAATTCTGATCTAATATCTGCAAAAAATTCAATTTTATTTTCAAATAACAAAAATGGTTTTTACTCTTTAGATGCTGATAGTGGTCTTGTAAATTGGAAACAAAAAATTAATTCAAATGTAAGACCAGTTTTTTTTAATGATCTAATTTTCACAGTTACTAATGAGGGTTACTTGGTTGTATTAGACAATAAAAGTGGAAAATTGATCAGAAGTAATTATTTATTAAGTAATTTTAAAAAGAAAAAAAGAAAAAAAATAAAACCTGTTGGATTTATAGTGGGACAAATTAATATTTACTTAACTTTAAATAATGGAAAAGTTCTCGTTGTGGATATAAAAACTGGATCTGTAAATAAAGTATTAAAAATTGACAAAGAAAAGATTTCTTCACCAATAGTACAGGGACAAAATTTATATGTTGCAAAAAATAATTCTATTATAAAATTAAATTAATGTTTTTAAAATTACTTGAAAAATTAGGTAGAAAAAAAGTTGTCTTAGATAGGGGTCCATCTCACCCAAAGTATAATGAAGCTAAACCATGGATGAATAGATATTATTTACTTTTTAGAAATCGACCAAAATGGTTTCCATTCAATATTTTAATTCATGAAATGCTAGACGATGATCATGGTGATGGAGTTCATAACCACTTATTTCCATATATAACTATCATTCTAAGAGATGGATATTATGAAACTTTAAAAACAGGAAAATTTTGGAGGCCACCTGGTTACATTGGTTTCCGATCTGCTAATAACTATCACAGAGTAGATCTAAAACCTGGCACAAAACCAATGACAATTTTTATTTCTGGACCATTTGGATTAAGAAAGGGTCCACGATCTGAATACGGAATTGATTTCAAAAAAAACAAATGATCCAAAAGTTTTTCAATTTGGAAATTTCTACGAATGGACAAAAACTTTATGACTTCACAGAAAAAACTAATGATTGGATCAAAGATAATGGATTTAAAAATGGGATTTTAAATATTAGTATTCAGCATACTAGCGCATCTTTAATAGTTCAGGAGAACGCAGATCCTGATGTGCAAACTGATTTAATTAATTATTTTGATAAGTTAGTTCCAATGAATAATAAATTGTATATACACACCACGGAAGGTAAAGATGATATGCCAGCACATATAAAATCGTCTTTAACGAATAATCAAATTTCTTTAAGTATAAAAAACGGAGAATTGATTTTAGGAACATGGCAAGGAATTTATCTATTTGAACATAGGCTTGAACCACATACCAGAGTACTTGTTCATCATTTTTTAGGTGATTGATTTATATAAAGGGATTATAAGCCCATTGAAGTATTGCTTGTCTTTGTCTTTTTCTACAGCCAAGGTCACCTTTTTCACAATTTTTTTCAATAGCAGTCACATGTCTTCTAAAATTTTTCCATCTTTTTATTTGTATTTCATCTATATGCGGAATTCTTCTTCCATTGGTAAATCTACAATACCACTGAAACCAACCTAAAGGGTCTTCTTTAAATATCCATCCTTTTTCAATCCAGTGTTCTCTAGATAACCCAGCTTTTATTCTAAAACGATTTAAATTTACGTCAAAACTCTTACTTATTTTTGCTTTTTCAAACCATGATTTAGGATATTCATTTATATTTGATCCAAAATATGATCCACCAAATACGCCTAGCTCCAGCATTTTTTTTGGTGAAAGTTGTGGTTTAAAAATTTTATAGAAATCTTGATTATTTATATTTCCTGAATAAATTTTTTTCATTTTAGTAGTTTTTTGTTTCCTGTAGATAATAATTTATTATATAAATTTTCATCAGCATCTCCCTCACAACCAATAACTAAAATATTTGAACTTTCTTCTAATCCTAAATTTTTCTTTATTTCATTATCCTCAGAGCAAGCAATCAAACTAATTATACCTGGTGTTGAACATTCACCTCCGACAATCTCTTCATCGCTTAAAATTTTATTTTTAAGCATAGAAATAGTTAAATCAACATTTTCATCAGAAATACTAGTACTGATATCTACTGACTCTTTTAAGATTTTCCATGGGACTAATGATACTTCTCCACAAGACATTCCTCCCATTATACTCTCTTTTTTAATATCAACTTTTTGTAATGAACCTTTATCTATACTTTTTAGAACACAATCTGCATTTTCTGGTTCTACAATAATTATTTTAGGAATCCGTTTAAAATATTTAGCTATACCGGCAATTGCTCCTGATGCCATCCCGCCAACACCAGCTTGTAAAAAAACATGTGTAATATATTGATTAGTTTGATTTGATATTTCTTTAATCATAACTGAATATCCAGCCATTGTTAATTTTGGAACAGTTTCATAATTTTCCCAAGCAACATCTTGTATAATTTCCCATCCATTTTTATTTGCTTGGGTAACACATTCCTCCAAAGATTTTTCATAATTTCCGTTGACTCTTATAACCTCGGCATCGAAATTTCGCATTGAATTCGCTCTTGCTTCACTGACGTACTCACTTATAAATATTTTACAATTCAAACCAAGTCTTTGTGCTCCCCATGCAACGGAACGTCCATGATTTCCAGCCGTTGCAGTAGTTACTGTTAAATTTTTATTATCAATAGTAGCTTTTTCAACAGCATAGGCGCCACCTAGTGCTTTAAATGATTTGAGGTGAAATCTTTTCGACTCATCTTTATAAAAAATATTATTTAATTTGAGCTTTCTTGATAATTTATGAAGACTAATAAGTGGAGTAGGCTCATAACCCTTCCATCCAGATATAGTCTTATAAGCATCAATTACGTTATTTTCATCACAGATATCTAATATTTTTTTTCGATCAAAGTTATAGTTTTTATTGTAAATATAGTTTGAAAGTTTCCATTTAAAATCTTCAGAAGCGTTCATCTTACAATCAGCAATCTAAAGTATTTAATTTTTCCCAATCTGTCACAGGACCTTTTTTGTCAAAATTCTCATTTTGAAAAAAACTTCTAATTTCCTCTTTTTTCAACTTAATGTAACTGTTAATAACTGTTTCACCAAAAGCATCTTTAATTATTTTGTCTTCATCTAGTTTTTCTAATGCCTCTTCCAGATCATCTGGTAATCTATCAAGATCAGGATAATTTTTATAATCAGTATACATATTACAAGTTAAAGGTTCACCTGGATCAAGTTTCATATTCATCCCATTTATACCTGCTGCAAGTATGCCTGCTTGCAGTAAATAAGGGTTTGAAGATCCATCCATAAGCCTAAGTTCAAATCTTCCTGGGTCTGGTATTCTGATCATATGAGTTCTATTATTTCCAGTGTACGAAATGCTTGAAGGAGACCATGAAGCTCCAGACTTTGTTGGTGGTGCATTAATACGTCTAAAACTATTAACAGTTGGATTGAAAAAAGCTGATAAAGATGCTGCACTTTTCATTATTCCACCTAAAAAGTTATAAGCCAATTTACTAAGCCCATATCTATCACCGCTTTCTAAAAATTTATTATTTTTTTCATTCCACAACGAAATATGAGCATGACAACCATTTCCTGTTAAATTTTCAAATGGTTTTGGCATAAATGTAGCTCTCAAACCATGCTTCTCAGATAAAGTTTTTACCATAAATTTGAAGAAAACATGCCTATCAGCTGTTGTTAAACAATCTGAAAAATCCCAATTCATCTCAAATTGTCCATTTGCATCTTCGTGGTCATTTTGATACGGCCCCCAGCCTAATTCAATCATGCAGTCACAGATTTCTTTAATTAAATCATATCGTCTCATTAAAGCTGATTGATCATAACAGGGTTTTGATTGCACATCTCTTGGATCTGCAATTGATGAACCGTCTGGTGTTACTAAAAAATATTCACATTCTACACCAGATTTCATTGTTAACTTATCTCTTGATAAAATATCTATTTGTTTTTTAAGCATTACTCTTGGTGATGCTTCAACTTGCTTACCATCCATCCATAGATCGGATGCAAGCCAACCAACTTCTTTATTCCATGGAAGTTGAATTAAACTATCAGGATCAGGAATTGCAAACATATCAGAGTCTGCAGGCGTCATATCTAACCAAGTCGCAAAACCAGCAAATCCTGCACCATCTTTTTGCATTCCAGAAATCGCGCTTGCAGGTACAAGCTTCGATCTCAATACTCCAAAAAGATCAACAAAACTTATTAAAAAATATTTTATTTTTTTTGTTTTTGCGATTGATGAAAGGTTTTTTGACATGAATTATTGTAGCACAATATTATTTAAATAGAGATAAAAAGAAATCTTTGTAATATATAAAATTTACAACAATTATAATTATAATTGCTAAAACTACTCCATATTTTGCTTTTGGCCATGCCAATCTAGACATTTTATGAGGGGTTTTATTTAAATTTTCGTGATTATTATTTTCGTCCATGATTTTAAAAAAAGGGCACACATTAATTCAATGTGTGCCCTTAATTTTTAATTACCCGTCGGTAATATTGCTTTTCCAATCATTCGGACCACGTCTTTGCCTTGCAAGTTTTTCAAGCTCTTCTTTTTCTTGCTTAGCAGTAATGACATGCCATCCAATCCAAATAATGATAGCCAGAATAACTAATATTCCTTCTGACCCCACACCTGGATAAATTGCACCTTTGACTTCAGAGGCGCTTAAATGATCTATCCAGTTATTTACTGTTGCCATAATTTATCCTCCTTATCTAGTTGCTGAGGCTACCGATTTTTCATCGTCCTTTGCAGCCTCCATTATTTCGTAGTCTAATCCAGCAATTTCTGCTTCTCTAGGAATTCTTAGTCTTCCAACCCCATTGAGAACTTTTGCAATTATATATCCTGGCAACATCCCTAGAACAAAAAACATTATTATTGCTCCAATGAACATACCTAATGGATTTATTGATGCATAAGTTGATCCGTCCCACATAGCTCCAACACTGTAACCTGATGATGGATAACCATTTAAAACAAACCCACAAATCACTAAACCTACAAATCCAGCATAACCATGAACCGCGACCGCACCGACTGCATCATCTATCTTGAACTTACGTTCAACCCAGTAATGCATTCTGTATGCAATAACAACTCCGATCATACCAATTATCATTGATTGAATTGGGTGATACAAATCATTACCTGCAGATGCACAGATAACTCCAGCTAAACCAGATGAATATGTCCAGAAAGGATCTCCTCTAGAAACTACATATCCAGCTAGCAACCCTCCAGAAAGCGACATCAAAAAGTTAAAAGTAATACCACTTAGTGTAGTAGGAGTTACATATATATTTGTTGCGGTAAAGTAAGTCACACCTTCCATTCCATACTCTGGACCTAAATTGAAAATAGGAATATTACATGCAGCATAGAAACCCCAGAAACCGGTATAAATTAAAAATAATCCGATTGTAACTAACCAAGGATTTCTTGGTCCTATATTTCTAGGTTCTCCACTTGATGTAAATTTACCTATTCTTGGACCTAAAACGACTAAAATACCTAAAGCAAATCCACCTGCTATTGCGTGAATTACTCCAGATGCATAAGCATCATGATATCCAAGTAGTTTAAGCATCCAACCGTCAAAGTGCCATCCCCATGCAGCATCTATTGTCCAGAAAACAGATCCAATTGCAATTGCTAGTATTCCAAAAGCAAATGTTGTTATTCTTTCTATAACTGCACCGGATACAATTGAAGCGGCTGTCCATGAGAAAAGTAGAAACGCTGCCCAGAAAACTCCACTGATATGATCACCCAAGTTTACAGCCATTAGCTGACTTGTAGCGACATAAAATTTAGCACTAAAAGCAGAGTCGTCAGTTATTAAAGCATCGCTTCCATTCATTATTGATGGTGCAAGACCTGGTCCTGTTGGAAATGCCCAATAAATCCACCAACCAAATAAAAACCACGTAACTGTTACCAAAGGTATCAGCATTGTATTTTTCATTAGAGTGTGTTGATGATGTTTGTATCGGGAAGCTCCAACTTCATACATACAGAAACCCACGTGAATTAAAAACATGAGCACTACTGTTATCCAATAGTAAAACTCTGTAAATATGGCCGTCAATGCACCTAGTTCGTCAGTCATTTCAAACCTCCATTTGTTATAACAAATTAAGAATATATTATTTGATGGTTAAGTTAGTACAATGCTTAAAAACCTAGATCGAACGCAAATAATAAAATTAAAAACAACCTGCAGTAGATGAAAATTGAGTTAGATTCTTAAAACTTTCTATAAGCTTTTTTAAGATCGACTAAAGGATGATTTGGAGACATTTGAAATTTTACAAGTAGTTCTCTTGCTATCATGTCTCTATCTTGTTGATTATTAGGAAGTTTAATTTTTTTAGGTATAGTAACCCAACCGTTTGCATTTCTATCAAATACTGCTGGTCTATCTTCTTCATAACCCATGTGTACATCTTCAAGCCAATTTAAATCATCCCAACCCATTGCATCGATGTATTTTTTTAAAAATGGAGTTAATCTAGAATAGTCAGGTAAAAGGTTTACATCGTATCTGTATCCTATTGTTTGACCAATCATTTTTTCTCTAGCGGTCTCTTTTTTCTTATCTAGCTGACCTTTTGCTTCTTTAACTTTTTTTTTATTTTTCTTTTTTTTTGCCATTTTAGATTTTATGGAAATCGTCAACTCCTACAGTATGGTTTGTACCTGATAATGGAACTTTCGCTAAAGCTGAAGCTTCCATTGTTAAAGCTGCCATATCTTCTGGCTCCAAAGAGTGGATATTAGTTTTACCACACGCTCTTGCTAGTAATTGCGCTTCTAAAGTCATTGTGTGTAAATAGTTGTAAACTCTTAATGCTGCTTCATCAGGATTTAATCTTTTTCTAAGTTTAGGATCCTGTGTTGCTACTCCAACTGGACAACGGCCTGTATGACAGTGGTAACAATGACCAGCTGGTACACCCATTTCTTTTTCAAAGTTTGACTCTGGAATTTCTTTATTACAATTTAGTGCAATCATTGCACCAGTACCTATTGCAATTGCGTCAGCTCCAAGCGCTAAAGCTTTAGCCATATCTGCTCCATCTCTAACACCTCCAGCATATATCAAGGTAACTTTTCCAGTTTTTCCAACGTCATCAATAGCTCTTCTGGCCTCTCTAATAGCTGCAATACCTGGAATACCAGTATTTGCTGCTGCAATGTGTGGGCCTGCGCCTGTAGAACCTTCCATTCCGTCTAGATATATAGAGTCAGGGTCACATTTAGCGGCCATACGAACGTCGTCATAAACTTTTGCTGCTCCAAGTTTTAATTGTATTGGAACTTTATTTTTTGTCAGTTCTCTTAACTCTTGAACTTTTAATGCTAAATCATCTGGACCTAGCCAATCAGGATGTCTTGCAGGCGATCTTTGATCGATACCTGCTGGTAGTGATCTCATTTCAGCTACTTGATCAGTAACTTTTTGACCCATTAAATGACCACCCATACCAACTTTTTGTCCTTGACCAATAAAAACTTCAATTCCATCTGCAAGTTGAGCATGATGTGGATTAAATCCATATCTTGATTGAATACATTGATAGTACCATTTTTCTGAATATCTTCTTTCATCTGGTATCATTCCACCTTCTCCAGAACAAGTTGCGCTTCCAGCCATTGTTGCACCTCTTGCTAATGCGGTTTTAGCTTCGTAAGAAAGTGCACCAAAACTCATACCAGTAATATATACAGGTATATCTAATTCAATTGGATTTTCACATCTAGGTCCAATTACAGTTTTAGTTTCACATTTTTCTCTATAACCCTCTATTACAAATCTTGTTAAAGTTCCTGGTAGAAATACCAAATCATCAAAAGTTGGAATTTTTTTCATTAATGCCATTCCACGCATTCTGTATCTTCCCAACTGTGCTTTAATATGAATATCGTCAATAACTTCAGGTGTAAAAATTGAATTATAACCTAATAAACTTTTATTTCTTTTTGCAAATTCGCTTTTGCCATTACCATTTGAATGACCGTTTTTACCATTTTTTTTCTTTGCCATTATATAGCTCCTTTTTTCTCAGTTGGTTCTAATGCATCGTAATTCCAAAGTTTCTTGCCCGCTACAACTTTAGTCATTTTTGAAACATCAAAATTTTCACCTAATTCAGCTACTTTAAGTTTTC
>CACEMG010000015.1 GCA_902560565.1 uncultured Pelagibacteraceae bacterium
CATAAAATAATTAAAAGTAGAGCTTTTTCGAAAAATCCAAAAATTGTTAGTAAAATTGGCGATTTAGTCATTAAACATTATAAAAAAAATGGCATTTCTTGTGTTAATAAACATATACCAGGTCATGGCTTAGCTAAATTAGATAGTCATCACTCATTACCAAAAGTTAATAAAAGTCTTAAATATTTAGATAAAAACGATTTCAAAGCATTTAGAAAGAAAGATGTAATTTTCGCAATGACATCTCATGTAATATTTAACTCAATAGATAAAAAAAACACTGTAACACATTCTAAAAAAATTATTAATATAATAAGAAATAAATTAAACTTTAAAAATGTTTTAATCAGTGATGATATTTCGATGAAAGCATTGAGATATTCAATTAAACAAAATACTATTAGGTCGTTTGATGCCGGTTGTAATATTGTACTTCATTGCAACGCTAAATTGTCTGAAATGTTAGAAGTGGCTAAAAACTCACCAAAACTAAACAGTTTTTTAATGAAAAAAACTAAAGAATTTTATAAATTGGTAAGTTAGATGCTAAATGAAAACAATGCACAATTTAATGTAAATCTTACACACTTCAGTGGATCATTAGAGGTTTTGTTAGATTTAGCAAAGTCACAAAAGGTAAATTTAGAAAATATTTCAATTACTAAACTAGCAGATCAATTTCATGATTTTATTTCTAATTCAAAGGATCTAGATTTAGAATTGGCTTCAGAATACCTGCTGATGGCTACATGGCTTGCCTATTTAAAATCTAAACTATTATTGCCTGAAAGTGACGAGGAAGAATTCAAAGCTTTAGAGGTAGCTGAAAAATTAAAGCTACAATTAAAAAAGTTAGAGCTAATTAGACTATTGTCAGACCAAATGCTTAAGAGAAAGAGATTGGGTCGGGATGTTTTTTTAAGAGGAGTAAAAGGTCAGATTAGATCTATATATAGTTCAAAATATTCACTTACATTATTCGAATTATTAAAAACGTATGCAACAATCATAATGACAAAAGATTTTCAAAGAATAAATATTCCAAAATTACCTGTATTCACAACAGAAGAGGGCATCAATCAAATTAGAAGTTTTTTTGGAAAGCTAGATGATTGGAAAAATATTGATGAATTGGTTCCAAAAAATTTTATCAATAAAAATCTTAATAAAACTGGTAAAGCAGGAATATTTGCTGGTTCTTTAGAGCTCGTCAAAGAAGGTAACCTTAAAATTAAACAAGAAAAGCTATTTAGTGATATTTATATAAGAGAAAATAAATGAAAAAAGATACTAAAAATAACATAGTCAATTTTCCTACTAATTCAGTAAATGGAGAACGAGAAGTTGAAGCAATCTTATTTGCTGCAGCTGAACCTTTAGATATAGATACAATAGAGTCGAAAGTAAAAAAGAATGTTAACGTAAAAAAAATCTTAGAAAAACTTCAGCATACTTATTCAAACAGAGGTATTAATTTAGTTTGTATTTCAAATAAATGGTCTTTTAGAACTGCTCAAAATCTTTCAAAGTTAATGTCTCAAGAAAAAACAGTCGAAAAAAAATTATCAAAAGCTGCAATTGAAACCTTAGCAATAATAGTTTATCACCAACCTGTTACCAGGGCTGAGATAGAAGAAATACGAGGTGTTGCATTTGGAACTAATACACTTGAGATACTTATGGAACTTAATTGGGTTAAACCACAAGGTAGGAAAAATGTTCCAGGAAAACCTATTCAATACGGAACAACTGATGAATTTTTAAGCCATTTTAATTTACAAAAACTGAGTGATTTACCAACAGTTGATGAACTTGGTTCTGCAGGTTTAATTGACTCAAGTAGTATAGACGCGTCGGTCTTTGGTACTGGTAAGTTCTATAAAGAAAAGCAAGAAGAGAAGAAGGAAAACATTTATTCTAATATTGACGAAATGTTAGGCAGTACTTTAAAAGAGACTGATAGTGACTAAAATTGCTCTTTCAAATTAAAGACAAAGGATATATATATTAGACATGAGTATAGGATTTTGGCAAATAGCAATCGTAGTAATATTAGTAGTTTTACTCTTTGGTAGAGGAAAAATATCTAGTTTAATGGGTGATGTTGCCAAAGGTATTAAAAGTTTCAAAAAGGGTATGGCTAGCGATGTAACAGATGATAGCCAACCAAAAAATATCTCTGAAAATAATCAAGACTCAGATAAAAAAGAGTAAAATTGATGCCCCAAATAGGCTGGTTAGAAATTCTAATTATTGTTTCCATAGCTATAATTGTTATTGGTCCGAAAGATTTTCCGGTAATGTTAAAAAAAGTTGGTTCATGGATAGGATCAGCTAAAAGATATTTTAGCAATATACAGAGTGAAATAACTTCCCTAGAAACAGAGGATTTAACTACAGAAAAAAAAGAAAATAATAATTTAGAAAACAATGAGCCAAAGTGAAGAAAAAATAGGTTTTATCAGCCATTTAACTGAGCTTAGAAAAAGATTAATTCATTGTTTAATTTTTTTATTTTCTTTATTTGCAGTTTGTTATTTTTTTTCAGAGTATATTTATGGTTTCTTAGTAGAGCCGTATGCAAATGCAGTTAAAGACGACAACGTAGAGAGAAGGTTAATATTTACAGCACTTCAGGAAACTTTTTTAACATATTTAAAAGTATCTTTTTTTGCAGCTTTTTTTATTACTAGCCCCTTTATACTAATTCAAATATGGAAATTTATAGCTCCAGGTTTATATGATCATGAAAAATCTGCCATATTGCCTTACTTAATAGTAACACCAATTCTTTTTTTATTAGGAGGAATGTTGGTTTATTACTTGATAATGCCACTTGCAATAAAATTTTTTCTCTCTTTTGAAAGTGTTGGCGTATCAACAAACTTACCAATACAACTTGAAGCAAAAGTAAACGAGTATTTATCATTGGTAATGAAATTAATTTTTGCTTTCGGATTGAGTTTTCAATTACCTGTCGTACTTAGTTTGCTTGCAAGAATTGGATTTATAGATGCTAAATTTCTAAAAGAGAGACGAAAATATGTAGTTGTAATTATATTTGCAGCTGCTGCATTGCTTACACCACCAGATCCAATTACACAAATAGGTTTAGCAATACCATTATTAATTTTATATGAATTATCAATATTCTCTGTAAATTTGATTGAGAAAAGAATCAAAGAGAAAGAAAAAGAACATGCATAATATTAAAGATATTAGAGCAAATTTAGAAAATTTTGTAAAAACTATATCTAAAAGAAATCACAAAGTTGATCAAAGTTTACTGCAAACATTAGATACAAAGAATAGAGATTTAATCCAAAAAAAAGAAAATCTAGAACAAGAAAAAAAAATTATTTCAAAAAGCAAAGATAAATCATTATTTGAAAAGTCAAAAAAATTATCAAATGAGATAGATCAAATATCTTCTGAACAATTAAAAATAAAAAACGATTTAGATAATTTATTATCTAATATACCTAATTTACCTTTAGCTGATGTACCAGAGGGCTCAGATGAAAGTCATAATACAGAAGTTGAAAAGAAAGGAAAAATACCTGAATTTAAATTTAAACCAAAGTCTCATAGCGAACTAGGTGTTGATTTATCAATGATTGATTTTGACTTGGCTACAAAAACTACAGGATCAAGGTTTGTATTTTTAAAGGAAAAAATAGCTCTATTGGAGAGAGGTTTATCGAATTTCATGATCGATAAACATACTAGCGATAATGGATACACAGAAATTTCACCACCTCTTATTGCTTCCGAGAGCACAATGTATGGTACAGGCCAAATACCAAAATTTATCGATGATCAGTTTGAAATTAAGCTTGATGATAAATCTGAGAGAAAGTTTTTAATACCAACTGCTGAAGTTATTTTAACAAATATGGTTAAAGGCAAAATATTAAATAAAAATGATTTACCATTAAGGTTAGTTGCATCTACCCCTTGTTTTAGAAAAGAAGCTGGTAGTTACGGCAAAGATACAAAAGGTATGATAAGACAGCACCAATTTTATAAAGTTGAATTAGTAAGTGTTGTTGAACCAGAAAATTGTAAAAGTGAGTTAGAAAGAATGACAAATTGCGCAACTGGAATTTTAGACTCGTTAAAATTGCCTTATAGAAAAGTTGTTTTATGTACTGGAGATATGGGTTTTAGTGCAGAAAAAACATATGATATTGAAGTATGGATACCCTCAGAAAATAAATATAGAGAAATTTCAAGCTGTTCATCTTGTGGGTCTTTCCAAGCAAGAAGAATGAAAGCTAGATACAAAAATGATAAAAATGAAACAGTATTTTTAGGGACACTTAATGGTAGTGGTCTTGCAGTAGGAAGGACTTTAATCGCAATATTAGAAAACTATCAACTTGAAGATGGGTCAATAAAAATTCCAGAAGTTCTTAGACCTTACATGAAAAATTTGGATAAAATTTCAATTAAATAGAAGTTGTTTTCAAATATCAATTAGTATAAAAAACAAATATAAAATTATGTCTAACTCAGGAATTGGTCAATTTATACCCCTCATACTTATATTTGTTATATTCTATTTTTTTTTGATTAGACCTCAGCAAAAGAAGGCGAAGGAACATAAAACAATGGTAGAAAATCTTAAGAGGGGAGATAAGGTTATTACGTCAGGTGGAATAGTTGGTAAAGTTGATAGAATTATTGATAATGAAAAAGTTGAGATTGAAATTGCTGATAATGTTAAAGTGGAAGTTGTAAGAGCAACTGGTATACAAGCACTACTTACCACTCAAGAAGTAAAAAAATAATTTTTTAAATAAAGTGCTTAAATTTTCCAAATTAAATATTTTTACGACTACATTGTTGTCCATAGTTGTAATTATTTTCACTATTTCAAATTTTACCAAATTCGATGACAAATTTATCAATAAGAAAATTAATCTTGGTTTAGACCTACAAGGAGGCTCTTATCTTTTGCTTAAAATAGACAATGATCCAGTTATTATAAAAGAGCTACAAAATAAGGCTGTTTCTTTAAAAAAAACTCTTAAAGAAAATAATATAAGTGTGCTCAATATCAAAGTATCAGATGAAAAAAAAATTTTATTTTTAATTAATAAAAATGATATTGAGAAAGTTAATCAATTATTTAATGATAAAAAAGGAATAATTAATCCTTATTTTGATCAATTTAAATCTTTTAAATTTGATGTTGCAAATCAAGAAGGAAATTTTGAGATTTTCTTTTCAAAATATGGACTTGTACAATTAAAAACATCATCTCTTGATCAAGCTATAGAAATCGTAAGACGAAGAGTTGATGAGGTTGGAACTAATGAACCAAACATTTTAAAGAGAGGTAATGATAGGATTCTTGTTGAGTTACCAGGTTTAGATGACCCTATGCGTATAAAAAATCTCTTAGGAAAAACTGCAAACTTATCTTTTAGATTTGTAACTCAAACTAACGAAGAAACCTTTGGGGCAGAAGAACTTGAGTTTGAAGATGGTTCTGAAGTAGTTAATGTCAGTAAACGAATTATAGTTAGCGGTGAAAATCTTATAGATTCTCAACCTCGTGTGGATAACCAAACAAATGAAACAGTTGTAACTTTTGATTTTGACAGAGTGGGTGCAAAAAGATTTGGTAGGGCAACTACAAAAGGGGTTGGCAAAAGATTAGCTATAGTTCTTGATGGAAAGGTAATTAGTGCTCCTGTTATACAAGAGGCTATAGTTGCAGGTTCTGGCCAAATTACTGGTGATTTTACTTTTCAGTCAGCTACTGATTTAGCGTTACTTTTGCGCTCTGGAGCTTTGCCTGCACCTTTAGAAATACTTGAAGAAAGAACAGTTGGACCCGGCTTAGGACAGGACTCAATAAAATCTGGTTTGTCAGCACTTGTAATAGGATTTATTTTAGTAATAACCTTTATGTTAATTAAATATAAAATATTTGGAATAATTGCTAATGTTGCTTTAATTTTAAATCTATTCTTTTTAGTTGGAGTATTAACTCTTTTTGAGGCTACTTTAACACTTCCTGGTATAGCAGGAATAATTTTAACTGTAGGAATGGCTGTTGATGCAAATGTTTTGATTTTTGAGAGAATTAAAGAAGAAATAAAAAATGAGAGAAATCAAATAATTGCATTCGACTCAGGATATAATAAATCTAGAAACGCAGTATTAGATGCCAACATAACTACACTAATAGCAGCAATAATTTTATTTTTTCTTGGCTCAGGTCCGATCAAAGGTTTTGCAGTAACATTAGGTGTGGGGATATTTACAACATTATTTTCTGTTTACTTTATAGCAAGACTACTTACATCAATTTTTGTAATTCGAAATAAAAATAAAGAGCAACTAATTTAATGAAACAAGATATATCTTTTAATAAGCATTATAAGTTATTTAATATTATTTCTATAGTCTTGGTAATACTATCAATTATATCAATTTTATTTAAAGGCTTGAATTACGGAGTAGATTTTAAAGGAGGTACTTTAATTGAGTTACGAATTAATGACAATCAAACCACAATTTCGAATTTAAGAAGTGCTTTTAATAATATGAATTTAGGTGATGTAGCAATTAAAAATTTCGGAAATAATAATGATTACCTAATTAAGTTTGTTAAAAAAGAAAAAGATAAAAACCTAATTCAAAATATCAAAAAAGATTTATCATCAAGTATTGGTCCTGTTTTTGAATTTAGGAGAGTTGAAAGCGTTGGTCCAAAAGTTAGTCAGGAGTTATTAAAAAAAGGTTTAGTAGCGATAGCAGCGTCTTTAGGAGCTATGCTTTTTTACATATGGATAAGATTTGAATGGCAATTTAGTCTTGGAGCTATAATTGCATTATTTCATGATGTTGTATTAACAATAGGAATTTTTTCACTATTTAATATAGAAATAAACTTGTCTATTGTTGCAGCTATTTTGACAATTGTTGGTTACTCAATGAATGATACAGTTGTTATTTTTGATAGAGTTAGGGAAAATTTAAAAAAACATATAAGTATAAAAATATTCGAATTAACAAATATTTCAATAAATGAAACATTGTCTAGAACTATAATCACATCGGTTACCACAATGTTGGCATTACTCTCAATTTATATTTTAGGTGGAGAAATTTTAAAAGGATTTTCATTAGCAATGATATTGGGAGTTGTATTTGGTACCTATTCATCAATTTATATTGCAAATCCAACACTAGTTTATTTAAAAGTTTCTTACAAGACTGTAGCGAAAGAGGATAAATAGTTAGTAAAGATTTTGAGCGGCCACCATTGATAGAAGCATAGGTAAAGAAAGCAAAGTATTAGTTCTAGAAAATAACATAGCCATTCTAGCAGATTTAGCTTTTAATTCAGGATCACAATCAACTATTCCTAAAGCTCTTTTTTGGTTTGGCCATATGACAAACCAAACATTAAAAGCCATTACAAGTCCTAACCACATTCCGATACCAATTGCAGTATTTCTACCACCACCTGACCCTATGCCTAATGTCATAGATTCATGTAAATATCCGTTCAACCAACCTAAAATTAAACCAGATAGAATAGTAGCTAATGCAGCCCATCTAAAATAAAAAAGAGCAGTAGGCGCTATTACTTTACCAATAGCTGGCTTATGTTCGTCAGGTATTTTTGGCATGCTAGGTATTTGGACGAAATTAAAATACCATAGTAAACCTATCCACATTATACCAACAACCACGTGAATATATCTAAACAGCCAGCTCCAGAATATCCTATCAATATCAAATCCTTCATTATTAAAAAAAAGACCTAAAAATAGAAGAATACTGATAGCAAGAGATGTATGAATTGTTTTTGGTAATGAAGATAAAATTTTGCCCATAATTTATTATAGCATATTAGAATATATATATTAAGCGATTTTTTTTGATTTAGTTATAAGAAGATCTTTTAAAAATTGCCCAGTATAACTATCATTCACTTTTACAATATCCTCTGGTTTTCCCTCTGCGATAATATTACCACCTTTAACCCCGCCATCTGGGCCCATATCGATAATATGATCAGCTGTCTTAATAACATCTAAATTATGCTCAATCACAACAACAGTATTACCGGTAGCTACAAAAGTATGCAGAATTTCTAATAGTTTCTTTATATCATGTTGATGTAACCCTGTAGTCGGTTCATCTAAAATATAAATAGTTCTACCTGTTGATCGTCTCGATAATTCTTTAGCTAATTTAATTCGTTGAGCCTCACCACCTGATAACGTCGTGGCTTGCTGACCAATTTTGATATAACCTAAACCGACTTTTTTTAATGTTAATAATTTAGTTTTTATAGATGGAATATTTTCAAAATAATCACATCCTTCATCTACAGTCATATTTAAAACATCTGCTATACTTTTATCTTTAAATTTTATTTCAAGAGTTTCTCTATTATATCTACTTCCTTTACATTCATCACAGGTAATATAAACATCTGGAAGAAAATGCATTTCATATGTTATTACTCCATCACCTTCACAAGCTTCACATCTACCACCTTTAACATTAAATGAAAACCTTCCGGGTTTGTAACCTCTGCTTTTAGACTCTGGTAAGCCGGTAAACCAATCTCTTATCGGACCAAATGCACCTGTATATGTAGCAGGGTTAGACCTAGGTGTTCTCCCAATTGGTGATTGATCTATATTTATAATTTTATCGACTAGTTCTATTCCTTTAAAACTTTTAAAAGGCATAGGTATCTTTCTACTTTTATTATTATTTAAGCTTAGATTTAAAGCATTATATAATGTTTGAAGTATTAAAGTCGATTTTCCACTTCCAGATACTCCTGTTACACAGGTAAAACATCCAAAAGGAATTTTTAAATTTACATTTTTTAAGTTATTTCCTGTTGCTCCACCAATTTCTAAGAATCTCCCGTTTTTTGCTAACTTTCTATTTTTTGGTATTGGTATGAAACGTTTATTGGAAAGATATTTTCCTGTAATGCTGTTATCGTTTTTGATTATTTCATCGTATTGGCCTTCTGCAACTATTTCACCACCCTTACTTCCAGCTTCTGGTCCAAGATCTATTATGTGATCAGCATTTTCCATAGTCTCGGTATCATGTTCAACAACTATGACAGTATTTCCTAAATCCCTAAGTCTTTTTAAAGCATTAATTAATTTAACATTATCCTTTTGGTGTAATCCAATTGAAGGTTCATCTAATACATATAATACACCTGTTAAGCCAGATCCTATTTGTGAGGCTAATCTAATTCTTTGTGATTCTCCACCAGACAAAGTTCCAGATTCTCGAGACAATGTTAAATAATCCAAACCAACATTCATTAAAAAACTCAATCTCTCATTAATTTCTTTTAAAATATGTTCAGCTATTTTAAGCTCTTTTTGGTTCAAATATACCTCAAGTTCTTTGAACCACTTTTGAGCTTCAATTATTGATTTATTAGTAATTTCACTTATATGAAGATTGTTAATTTTAACACAAAGAGCTTCTTCTTTAAGTCGATGACCTTTGCATTGTTCACATTTGGTATCTGATTGATATTGTGCTATTTCTTCTCTTTTCCAATCGCTATCAGTTTCTAAATATCTTCTTTCCAAGTTATTAATAACACCTTCAAAAGTTTTTTTATGTGAATATTTTTCATAACCGTCGTCATAAGAAAATTTTATTTCCTCATCATCTGAACCATATAAAATCACATCTTTTATTTTTTTTGATAATTTTTGCCATTTTTCATTTAAAGAAAAGTTGTAATGTTTTGCCAATGAGGACAATGTTTGAGCATAATATAAAGACGATGATTTTGACCATGGTTCAATAGCACCGTCTGCAATAGATTTTTTTTCATTAGGAACAACTAATTTAGGATCTACATTTAATTTTACTCCAATTCCTTCACATTCTTCACAGGCTCCATAAGGACTATTAAATGAAAAAAGTCTTGGCTCTATTTCTTCAATTGTAAAACCACTTTCTGGACAAGCAAATTTTGAGGAAAATATTAATTTTTCAATTTTTCTATATTTTTTTGGTAAAGTCTCATTTTCATACTCAACAAATAAAAGACCATTTGAAAGATTTAAAGCCACCTCAATACCTTCTGCTAATCTATTGCCAAGTGAAGAATTTAAAACAATCCTATCTACAAGAATGTAAATATCGTGTTTAATTTTTTTATTTAATTCTGGTACTTTGTCTATTTCATACAAAGTTCCATCAATCTTAATCTTTCTAAAACCTCTTTTTTTGTAACTTAGAATTTCTTTTTTATATTCACCTTTTCTTCCTCTTACTATAGGTGAATAAAGATAAATCGTACTTTTTTTGGGTAACTCTTTAATTTTATCAACCATCTGTGTGATAGTTTGAGACTGAATTCTTTTTCCTGTAAACGGTGAATAGGGTATTCCAATTCTTGCATACAAAACTCTCATATAGTCATATATTTCCGTTACAGTAGCTACTGTCGATCTAGGATTTTTGGAGGTATTTTTTTGTTCTATTGATATAGCCGGGCTTAAACCTTCTATTAAGTCAACGTTTGGTTTTTTCATTTTATCCAAAAATTGTCTAGCGTATGCTGATAAACTTTCAACATACCTTCTTTGACCTTCTGCATAAATAGTATCAAAAGCTAAAGATGATTTACCTGACCCAGATAGACCCGTAATAACTACAAATTTATCTTTTGGAATTGATAAAGATATATTTTTTAAGTTATGTTCTTTTGCCCCTTTAATAACTATGTTTTTAAGCATATTTTTTGTTGCTTTCACTAAATAAAATTAATAATCACTCCTATACTATGATATAAATATAAAAAGATAATTTATATCTTCATTAAAATATTATGGCAGGAAGCTTAAATAAAGTATTATTAATTGGCCGTTTAGGCGCAGATCCAGAAATCAAGCAAATGGTTAATGGTAAAAGTGTAGCAAGACTTAGCTTGGCTACAAGCCAATCCTGGAAAGATAAAAATACTGGTGAAAAAAAGGAAAAAACAGAGTGGCATAGAATTGTTGTATTTAATGAGGGCTTAGTTAATGTTGTACAACAGTATTTAAAAAAAGGTGCTCAGATCTATGTTGAAGGTCAACTTACAACAAGAAAATGGAAAGATGAACAATCTGGACAAGATAAATACTCAACAGAAGTTGTTATTCAGGGTTATAACTCTTCACTAACCATGTTGGGAGGCGGTAATCAAAATAACAGTATACCTAGTCAAGAAAATGGAAAATCAATTGAAGATACTTCTCAAGATATCTCGAAAGATCTTGACGATGATATTCCATTTTAATTTTTATGCAAAAAATTGAGAATCCTAAATCCTCTAATATAAAATCTATAGCTATGTATGATGAGATGAGCTCATCATATTTGTCTTATGCTATGAGTGTTATTGTAAGCAGAGCCCTTCCAGATGTAAGAGATGGCTTAAAGCCAGTTCATCGAAGAATACTATATGCCATGTACAAGGGTGGTTTTGATTGGACTAAACAATATAGAAAATCAGCTCGAGTAGTTGGAGATGTGATTGGTAAATATCATCCACATGGTGATCAAGCTGTTTATGATGCGCTCGTTAGAATGGTTCAAGAATTTTCAATGAGTCTTCCATTAATAGATGGACAAGGAAATTTTGGTTCTATCGATGGTGACCCACCTGCTGCCATGAGATATACTGAGACCAAATTATCAAAAATATCTCAATATTTAATTGAAGATATTGAAAAGAGCACAGTCAATTTTAAAAGTAATTATGATGAGACCGAAACAGAGCCTGAGGTCTTACCAGCACAATACCCGAATTTACTTGTAAATGGAGCTGGAGGTATTGCTGTAGGTATGGCAACAAGTATTCCTCCGCATAATTTAGGTGAGGTTATAAATGGTGCATTAGCACTTATTGAAAATAAAGATATTAAGTTAAACGAATTAATGAAACATATACCTGGACCTGACTTTCCTACAGGAGGAACAATTATAGGTAAAAATATTATTAAAGAAGGTTATAAAAGTGGCAGAGGTTCATTTAAAATTAGAGGAGATATAAATATTGAACAAAGAAAAAATGGTAAAGAAAGAATTGTGATTACCTCTATTCCTTATCAAGTAAATAAATCTACTCTTAACGAGAAAATTGTTGAGTTGGTAAGAGATAAAAAAATAGAGGGGATAAGTGATATAAGGGATGAATCTAATAGAGAAGGTATCAGAGTTTCAATAGATTTAAGAAGAGGTGTAGAACCAGAGACAGTAAAAAGACAACTTTACAAGTATACGTCAATAGAAAGTTCTTTTGGTTTTAATACATTAGCAATTGTAAAAAAAAAACCTCAAACATGTTCATTAAAAGATTTCTTAGAAAATTTTTTATCTTTCAGAGAAGATGTAGTAATTAAAAGAACTAAATACGATCTGCAAAAAGCTGAAGAGAGAGCCCATATATTAATTGGCCTTACTGTATCAATAGAAAATTTAGATAAAATAATTAAAATAATTAGAACTTCGAAAACACCAGATGACGCACGTAATATTTTATTAAAAAGCAAATGGAAAATAAATAAAGCTTTAAAATTTATTAAACTTATTGAAAATAAAAAAAGTGTAGGTTCATACACTTTATCATTAAATCAAGTTAATTCGATTTTAGAATTAAGATTACAAAAACTTACGGCTTTGGGTATTCAAGAAATCGAAATTGAAATTAATAAGTTATCTGAAATGATTACTCAATTTAAAAAAATTATTAACTCAAAAAAAGAACTTATGAAAGTTATTAGCACTGAGTTAAAAAGTATTAAAGATAAATATAGTGAGCCTAGGAGAACAAAGATAATTGATGCAGTTCTTAACTATGATATTGAAGAAACTATACAAAAAGAGTCAGTTTTGATCACAGTCACACTTCAAGGTTATATTAAAAGAAGTTCTTTAAGCAGCGTGAAAAAACAAAAAAGAGGAGGTAAAGGTAAATCAGGAATTAAGACTAGAAACGAAGATTCTGTTGTTCAAACACTTTCAGTTAATACCCATACACCTGTGCTTTTTTTTTCAACTGAAGGCTTAGTTTATAGAGTAAAAGCTTGGAAGATCCCAGAAGGGTCAACTTTATCAAGAGGTAAATCACTTTTCAACATTCTTCCACTCAAAAATCATCAATCGATAAGTTCGATCATGCCTTTTCCTGATAACGAGTCTGAGATTAAAAATATGCATATTGTTTTTGCAACAAGTAAAGGAAAAATAAGAAAAAATAGTCTCGATGATTTTTCGTCAATAAATACATCAGGAAAAATTGCAATGAAACTTGACACAGATGACAAAATTATTGGCGTAAAAATCTGTAGCGATCATCAAGATATAGTATTAAGTACAAAACTTGGCAAGTGCATACGTTTTGAGTCTAAAAAACTTAGAACTTTTAAGGGTCGTTCATCTAAAGGTATTAAAGGTATTAACCTTGGTAACGATGATAGTATAGTATCATTGTCAATAATAGATCACGATGAAAAAATTAAAAAAAATGGTAAAAATGGGTCTGACAATAAAGCTGAAATAAAAGCAAAAGAAAAATACATACTTTCAATCACAGAGAATGGATATGGAAAGAGAACCACTCATTATGATTTTAGAGTAACAAATAGAGGCGGTAAGGGCATTATCGGTATAGTTAATTCAAGCAGAAATGGAAATGTATCTTCATCATTTCCAGTAGTTGAAGGAGATGAGATTTTAATATCAACAAATACAGGTAGAGTTATAAGAGTTGCGGTTAAAGAAATTAGACAAGCAGGTAGAAATACACAGGGTGTTAGAATTATAAAGTTATCAGGTAGTGAAAAAGTTGTATCTGCAAATAAAATCGATGATAATTTAAAGTGATGAAAAGAAATATTTTATACCCTGGTACTTTCGATCCAATTACTTACGGCCATATCGATTTAATTAAAAAAGCACTAAATATTGTTGACACTGTTATAGTTGCAATTTCAGAAAATAGTAATAAAAATTATTTATTTGATGCTAACGAAAGACTAGATATTGTTAAAAAAGCTTTATTTAAAGATTTAAAACTAAGTAATAAAAAAATAAAAATTATAACTTTTAATTCTTTAACAACATCTCTATGTAAAAAAATGAATTCTAAAATTATATTAAGAGGTTTAAGAGCTGTTTCTGATTTTGAATATGAATACCAGTTAGCAGGAATGAACAAGAAATTAAATAGTAATATTGAGACTATGTTTTTGATGTCAGATATTGAAAATCAAATAATATCTTCAAATTTTGTTAAAGAAATAATAGAACTGGGTGGTGATATTAAAAAATTTACGACTCCTAGTACAATTCAAGCACTAAAAAATAAATATGCGTAAATTTTTTTTTTATCTAATTCTAGTTTTTTTTTTATCAAATAAATTAATAGCAAAGGAGAATATAATGATTTTAAAACTAAAAGATGGTGATGTAGAAATTGAATTATTTAATGATGTTGCACCAAAACATGTTGACAGAATAAAAAAATTAGCAAATGAAGGTAAATACGATAATGTAGTTTTTCATAGAGTTATTGATGGATTTATGGCTCAGACCGGAGATGTACAATTTGGAAATTCTTCATCTGCTCAATTTAATATTGATAGGGCAGGTATGGGCGGATCTGACCTTCCAGACTTGCAAGCAGAATTTAGCGATGTTCCACATTTAAGAGGAACTTTATCTATGGCTAGATCTTCAGATCCAAATAGCGCTAATAGTCAATTTTTTATTTGTTTTGAGGATGCTCCTCATCTTGATAGAAACTATACTGTTTTTGGTAAAGTTATTAAAGGAATGGAGTTTGTGGACAAAATAAAACGTGGCGCTGGTCCTAATGGATCAGTTTCAGATCCTGATAAGATCATTAGTTTTAAAACTAAATAAAATGATTAATGTCATTAGAAAAATTTTCCTTTAAGGTATTATCAAAGGAATCCTACGCTAGAACAGGAATAATTAATACAAGTAGAGGAAAAATACACACCCCTGTATTTATGCCTGTAGGTACTCAGGCTACAGTTAAGGCTGTTTTTGTTGATGATATAATTAAAACTGGAAGTGAAATTATTTTAGCAAATACTTACCATTTAATGTTAAGACCTGGCATTGATAGGATAAAGCAACATAAAGGTCTTCATAAATTTATGAATTGTAAATTGCCTATACTTACAGACTCTGGAGGCTTTCAAGTTATGTCTCTTTCAAAATTAAATAAAATTGATAAAGAAAAAGGTGCTATTTTTAATTCTCATATTGATGGAAAAAAATTTATATTAAGTCCAGAGGAAAGTATTCGAATCCAAAAAGGTTTAAATTCTGATATCGTTATGGTTATGGACGAATGTCCAAAAAATACAAAAGATAAAAACAAAATTAAAGATTCATTAGATTTGTCTATGTATTGGGCAAAAAGATCTAAAGATGCATTTGGTATAAATAAAAAAAAGGGTCTATTTGGTATCGTTCAAGGTGGTTTATTTAACGACCTAAGACTGATGTCACTGGAAAAATTGATAGACATTAATTTTGATGGCTATGCACTTGGAGGTTTAGCGGTGGGGGAAACTCAGAATGAAATGTTTAATGTTCTTGATGGTATTAAGGATTTTATGCCAAAAAATAAACCGAGATATTTAATGGGTGTTGGAACACCTTCTGACATTCTAGGAGCTGTAAGAAGAGGTGTAGATATGTTTGATTGTGTCTTACCCACAAGATCAGGAAGGACAGGACTTGCATTTACATGGAATGGTAGAATTAATATTAGAAATTCCAAATACAAATATGACAAGTCTCCACTAGATAAAAATTGTCACAAATTCAATTTAAATAAATACTCAAAAAATTATTTAAATCATTTATTTAATACAAATGAAATTTTAGCCTCAATGTTGCTGACATTGCATAACATAAATTTCTATCAAGAATTGATGCATGCAATAAGAAAGAATATAAAAAAAGGAACTTTTGAAAGGTTTCATAGGAAATATTTTAATAAAATATGATACCTTTTAAACGTTGATTATATTATAAAAAAGTCTATATAAGAAACTCTTCGGGCCGTTAGCTCAGTTGGTAGAGCAATTCCCTTTTAAGGAATGGGTCGATGGTTCGAGTCCATCACGGCTCACCATTAAATTTCCATTTAATGGCTGAAAAACCCAATTCTTTTAACTCTTAATTATTTTTTAAAAGTAGTGTACGTTGAGTGTGTAGTTTGGGCGGGTATATCTAGTAAATAAGACGTGTCTTTATTATTAGATTGGATTATGAAATTAGATACAGGAACAGAATTACCAGAGAAATTTGTATTAACAAAAGAATTTAAAGATACATTTGATTTAATAAATCAAACAGACACAAATTTATTTATTACTGGTAAGGCAGGTTCTGGTAAATCAACTCTACTTGAGTATTTCCGTCAAAATACAAATAAAAATTTTGCAACATTAGCATTTCAAGGCATCACAGCAATAAAAGCTAAGGGACAAACTATTCATTCATTCTTCAAATTAGGTACACATTTTTTGGGGAAAGATGATGTTAAAGAGTTAAGAGATAAACAAGTTATACAAAATTTAGATACAATTTTAATTGATGAAATATCAATGGTAAGAGCAGACTTATTTGATGCTATTGATCTATCATTAAAAAAAAATCGTAAAAATGACGAACCATTTGGTGGTGTTCAAATGGTATTATTTGGTGATGTTATGCAAATAGATCCAATTGTTGGGTCAGATGACGAGGTAATGGAAAAGTTTTACCCGAATGGACCTTTCTTTTTCAACTCTAAATCTTATGTGAAAAAAGATTTTAAACAAATTGAACTTACTAAAATTTTTAGACAATCTGATAAAAAATTTGTCAACTTATTAAATAAAATAAGAATGAATAAATTACAAAATGAGGATTTATCAATTTTAAATAATCAATTGATCAAAAGAGATGAAGTTCCAAAAGATACCATTATATTAGCTCCAACTAATAGAAAAGTTGACGATATTAATAATACTAATTTATATAAATTAACAACTCCAACCTTTAATTATAATGCAATAGTGAAAGGTTCTTGGAAGGATAAAGAGCATCCAGTTAAAAAAGAGATTGTTTTAAAAGTAGGTGCACAAGTTATGATAACTAAAAATGATACAGACGAACCTAAAAGATGGGTAAATGGGACATTAGGAATAATAACCTTTTTATCCAAAGATCAAATTAAGGTAAAAATTAAAAACAAGATTTTTTCATTAGGTAAAACAAAATGGGATAAATATAATTATAAATTCAGTGGTAATAAAGTAAATGCATTTTCAGTTGGATCATTTATACAATTTCCTTTGAAACTTGCTTGGGCTACAACTATTCATAAATCACAAGGTCAGACATTTGATAATGTTTCTATTGATTTAGACACAGGTTCTTTTGCACATGGTCAAACTTATGTGGCTTTAAGTAGAGCAAAATCGTTAGAAGGTATTTCACTTTTAAAAAAGATACAAAAAAAAGATATTATTTTTGATGTTAGAGTACTTGAATTTATTGGTCAAAAATTAGAAAGTAAGTACATAAGTGAAATATTAAAAAATGCACCTAAAAGTAAAAAAAAAATAATGCCTAAATCCACTAAATCAAACAGCAATGAATGGACAACTAGTGATGATAATAAACTTTTAGCACTTTATAAAAGAAATGTACCAGAATTTGCTTTAGCTAAAATATTAAAGAAAAGCATTACTCAAATCAGAGAACGAATAATGTATCTTATGAAAAATAACTAGGGTGGGGTGATGGAGAAGAATATCATTAATTTAAAGAAAGATGGCAAAACAAAATGGAAATTAGGTAATAGTTATTTTCAAATATTTTATAGTGGCGAAATTAAAGAAAATAAACCAGATGGTTTTGGAATTTCTGAGGAATATGTCTTTCCTACTTATAATGATGAAGTTTATATGAAAAATTCTGAATATAAAACTGCATGGAATAATTACTCAAAAAACTTTATTTATAAAGATAATTTGTCATATAGTTTAATCCAAAGATATGAAGGTCATTGGAAAAATGGGAAAAGAAATGGAAAAGGAAAACTTATAACTTTTTTTGAAGTACATATAGAAGATTTTATGCAAGGTATTAAAAGAAATAATGATGGTTCACCAAAAATATATGAAAAAAAAATAGGTACTTTTGTTGATGATAAAGAACAAGGAATTTTTGAGGTGTTTGATGGATCAAATTGGGAAAAATTTGAATATAAAAACGGGGAGAGGGGAGAAAGAGTAAAATAAAAATCTACTCAGAAAGCAATTCCTTTGCACGGAACTACACAACATAAAACATACACTAAATCATACACTCAAAAACATACACTTTTAAAAAAATCGTCAAAAATAAAGTGTATGGTCAGTGTATGATTGCATTTAATCAATCTAACGTAATAGCTAGATTCTAGCACTCCCACAAATGCTTCAAATAAAGGTTTTTTGTTCTAAATTGGAATTTTTTCTGTTGTGTCAGTTTCTTTTAAGGAATGGGTCGTTGGTTCGAGTCCAACACGGCTCACCATCAAATTAGAAAAAATATTAACTAATTTTGATTGGTGGATATTTGAGGATTATTTCGTTCATCCACTCATTTATTTGATTTATTCTATTTGTAGAAGATGGATGAGTGCTCATAAATTCTGGAGGTTCTTTACCTTTATTAGCTTCTTTCATTCTTTCCCAAATTTTTGTTGTTTCTCGTATATCGAAACCTGACAAGGATGAAAAAATTAAACCCAAGTAATCTGCCTCTGATTCTTGTTTACGGTTGAAGGGGTTCATTAAACCTAATTGAGCTAACAAACCAACAGTATCCATTCCTGTTGTTCTATTTACTTGACTAATTTTACCTCCAGTCAATATATCTGTAATTTGAATTGTTGTTTTCATCAGAACACCTCTGCTAGCTCTCTCAACAGAATGTTTCGCAACAGCATGTGCAACTTCATGACCCATAACAGCAGCTAAGCCATTTGTATTTTTTGTAATATCTAATAAGCCAGTGTATACAGCAATTTTACCACCTGGCATGCACCAAGCATTTTTAACTTTTTTGTTATCAATAAGAATATACTCCCATTGGAAGTTAGATGTTGGATCTTTAATATTTTGTTGGTAGAAGTATTCACTTATTGAATCCTCCATTTTATTTCCAATTTCTTTAATTTGTTTAAGTATGCTACCATCGGTAATGAGTTTTTCTTTATCCTTGATTTTTTCATAAATTTGAGCTGCTTGCGCATTTAATTTTGACTCGGGAATCAATTTTAGCTGTTTTCGATCAGTAATTGGTGCTGAAGTGCAAGAATTTAATAAAAAACCACCGCAACCACATCCAATATACTTTATAAAATTACGTCTGTTCATTTTAATTAGATTTTAAAATAATAATATTATAATATCAATAACACCATTAAAGAAGAAAATGAAAAAAAAAATTTCGATTTTTAACAGACTTAGAAACTATTTCATTGCTGGAATAGTTGCGATAATTCCAATTGGTATAACATTATATTTAACAATGTTTATCATTGAGATATCTTCTAAGTTGATACCAAAAGAAATTAATCCAAATAATTATCTACCATTCTCTATACCTGGTTTAGAAATAATTTTATCTATAATCATTATTACTTTTATTGGCGGGTTATCAGTTTCTTTTGTTGGGAAAAAAATATTACAATTAATCAATGATTTATTTAAAAAAATACCTTTTTTGAGAACTATTTATTCAGCAATAAATCAAATGACTGAAAGCTTTACAAATAAAGATAGTAATAAAAAAAGTGTAGTTTTAGTAGAATACCCTAGAAAAGGTAGTTGGGCTGTTGGCTTTGCTACAAAAGAAAACGAAGGTGAAATATCAAAAAAAACAAATTCTAATCTTGTAAATGTTTTTGTACCGACAACACCAAATCCTACTAGTGGATTTCTTTTAATGTTTCCTAAAAATGAAGTAATATATCTTGATATGACTTTTGAGGAAGCTTCAAAATTTATTGTGTCTGCTGGAACTTCAAATACGAAATAATTTATATAATATCATTTAATATATCGGCTCTATCATAGAGTTTTAGTAATGGAAGATATTTTTTAAGACTTTCATTACTTCTTTCGATTCTTTTAATTTCATTTTCAGCCAGAGAAAATAAATGCTCATTCTGAATAGGATCCGCAAGTCTAAAATTTTTAATACCACTTTGCTTGTAACCAAGCAAATCACCATATCCTCTTAGTTTCATATCCTCTTCTGATATTTTAAAACCATCATTGCTTGATTTTAAAATTTTTATTCTTTTTCTAGCATTCTGACTTAAATTTGATTTAAACATTAATATACAAAAGGATTCTTTTGAGCCACGTCCAACTCTACCTCTCAATTGGTGCAGTTGTGATAAGCCAAACTTGTTAGCATTTTCTATTACAATTAAATTGGCATTTGGAAAATCAATTCCAACCTCAATTACTGTTGTAGAAACAATTATATCTATTTTTTTTCTTAAAAAGTTTGACAAAATTTTTTCTTTTTCAATATTCTCAATACCCCCATGTAAAAGACCCACTTTGTTGGTGAAAATCTTTTTTAATACTTCGTATCTTTTAATGGATGATTGATGATCGACTTTTTTAGATTCTTCAATAAGTGGGCAAACCCAAAAAACTTGATTCCCATTTTTAATTTGTTTACTCACGAACTTAATTATTTCATTAATATTTTTTTCATTTTTACTATATGTTTTTATTTCTTTTCTATTTTTAGGTTTAGTTTTAATAATTGATGTATCCATATCACCATAAATTGTCATTATCATTGTTCTAGGTATTGGTGTAGCTGACATAACCAAAACATCACAATTTTTTCCAGCTTTATCAGAAAGTTTTTTTCTTTGTTTAACACCGAATTTATGTTGTTCGTCTATAACTATAAGACCAAGATTTTTATACATAATTTTCTCTTGGAATAGTGAGTGGGTACCAATTAACAAATTAATTTTACCGTTTAATAAGTCATTTAATATAATTTTTCTCTCTTTAAAATCTGTCTTTCCTGTAAGTAGTTTAATTTTAATATCTTTATCAAATACTTTTTCGGCTAATTTAAAATGTTGTCTGGCTAAAATTTCTGTAGGAGCCATAAATGCAGTCTGAAACTTGCTTTGTATTACATTTAGACATGCAATTAGTGAAACTATAGTTTTACCACTACCCACGTCACCCTGTAATAATCTAAACATTTTACTGTCAGACTTAAGGTCAATATTAATTTCGTTTATTGATTTCAATTGATCTTTAGTGAGCTGATAACCGATTTTTTTTACTACAGATTTAAGTGGAATATCATTAAATTTTTTTTTTATTTTTTTAAATTTTTTAATTTTACTTCTAACCCTAGAGTTTATTAAAAAATTACACAATATTTCGTCAAATATAAGTCTATTTAAAAAATTACCTTTTTTTTTAAAATTTTGAGGATTATGAAGTTCAATTATAGAATTTTTCCAAGTAATATTTCCAAATTTCTTCAAAATGTCTTTGCTTAGCCACTCATTTAAATCTGGTAAATTTTTAAGAACATCATTAATAATTTTTTGATATTTTTTTTCAGTTATTCCTTCTGTAAGTGCATACTTTGATTGAATTTTTTTTATTGAGTTTTCATCTGTTGAAATATGTGTAGGATTTACAATTTGGTATCTTTTATTAAAAAAATTAATTTTTCCACTTATTGTAATTTCGTGATTTATCGGAAGTATCTTTTTTATATAACCCTCATAACTATTAAAAAAAACACAGTCAATTTTACCTGTATCATCTTCACAAATCACCCTATTAGGCAAGTTTCTTACTCTGGGAAAATTATATTTTTTCACTAATACTTTGAGTGTTTGTATCTTACCAATCTCAAGTTCATTTATCTTATAAATTGTGCTTCTATCAACAAAATCTCGAGGAAGATTCCAAAGCAAATCAAATATACTATTTATGTTCTTTTTTTTTAATAAATTTGCTGTTTTTAATCCAATCCCATTTATATTATTTATATTTGAGAGTAAGTATTCTATACCATTCATGTTTTATTTATATAACCATGACACACAATAAAAAAGAAGAAATAAAAAAAAAAATTATTTATAGAAGTTCATATAGAGGAACAAAAGAAATGGATATATTAATGACTAGTTTTGTTAAATCTATTATAAATGAACTTGACCTAAATCAATTGATCCTTCTTGATGAATTTATTAATTATGATGACGAACTATTGAAATCTATTAAAGTCGATGGAGAAAAATTAAATTTAAATCCAGATTTAAATTTTATTATAAAAAAATTTTGTAATTTTAATTAGTGGCGGAGAGACTGGGATTCGAACCCAGGAAAGAGTTGCCCCTTTGCCGGTTTTCAAGACCGGTGCTTTCAACCGCTCAGCCATCTCTCCTATGAGGTCTTTTACGATTATTAATATATATTTCAAGAACAAAATAGTTTAATTCATTAATATTGTGTCAAAAAATAATAATTTTAACAAAGGTATATTTCTTACGGCTGCGGGTTCTTTTTGGTGGGGTTTTATCGGTGTAATTTATTTTAAATATATAGCTTTTGCTGGACATGTTGAAGTTGTAATCCATCGAAGTTTATGGACAACAGTAATGTTAATATTAACATCAATTTTTTTTTCTAGGATCGATAATATAAAAAAAATTATACAAAATAGAAAAAAAATATTTATACTTTTTTTATCAGGTCTTCTTATTTTTACAAACTGGTCAGTTTGGATTTACGCTGTATCTACTGATCGTATTATTGACGCTAGTTTTGGTTATTTTATAATGCCTATAATAAGTATTTTCTTAGGTTTTTTTTTCTTACAAGAAAAACTAAATTTTAAAAGTAAAATTTCTGTTTTAATTGTTGTTTTTTCAATTTTCTACTTAATATTTTCCGATTATAAATCTACACCATGGGTTGGTTTGATTGTGGCAATTAGTTGGAGTTTTTATAATCTTTTGAGAAAAATAATAAATGTTCAGACAGATGTAGGACTGTTAATAGAGAGTTTATTTATTTTACCTGTAATATTAATTGCGTTTTATTTAATTGTACAAAATAATGTAAATGACTTTGATTTATCAAATCCAAAACTCATGTTTATATTCATGCTTGCCGGTCCCATGACAGTAATACCTCTTTATTTATATGTTAGAGGCGTTGAGTTGTGTGGTCTTGGACCAACTGGTATGATATTTTATATTACACCTACATTGCAATTTATACTTGGATATTTTTTGTATAATGAGCCTTTAAATACAGAAAAGTTAATTAGTTTTATTTTTATATGGATTGCTGTATTTATTTATTTAAAAGATCTCTATGAAAAGAAATAAATTAATAATTTTAATATCTTTTTACCTGTCATTAATTATAAATACATCTAATGCTTCTACATTTGAGGAGTGGAAAAAAGATTTTAAATTATTAGCTCTGTCAAAAGGTATTTCAGAAAATACATTTCATAATGTAATGAAGGATGCGAAGTTTTTACCAAAAGTGATTGAATATGACAGGTATCAACCTGAATTTTATGAAGATACTAATACTTATATTTCCAAAAGAACATCAAATAAAAAAGTAAGATCTGGTTTGACTTATTATCAAAATAATAAGGAAATAATAAATAACATTGATCAAAGATTTGAAATAGAAAAAGAATTGCTTTTAGCTTTAATGGGAATTGAAACAAATTTTGGCAACTACTTGGGCAAGATGGATATTATCTCATCTTTATCCACTTTAAGTTTTGATAAAAGAAGAAGTGAATTTTTTACAAATGAATTATTAACAATTTTAAAATTAATTGATCAAGGAATAGTTGATCAAAATATATTGTATGGTTCTTGGGCTGGTGCATTTGGAAACTTCCAATTTATGCCATCAACCATTGAAAAATACGCAATTGATTATAATAATAATAATTTAATAGAACTAAAAAACAACTCTGACTCATTCGCATCCGCGGCAAACTATCTTAATAAAATGGGTTGGAAAAAAAATAGTCCATGTTTTAAAAAAATAACTCTTAAACCAAATGTTCCAAAAAAAATTTTAAATACCTCTGCAAGAAAACTTAAGAATAAAAAAAAATTAAAATACTATAAAAAATATATAAGTGAAAATTTAAATTTCGATGAAAATTTGAAAATTGCAATTGTTACTCCTGATTCTGATATTGTAGCAAACGCTAAAACTAATGAACCTGCTTATATTGTTTTTCAAAATTACGAATTAATATTAAAAT
>CACEMG010000016.1 GCA_902560565.1 uncultured Pelagibacteraceae bacterium
CAAGTGCCAAGGTTTCACCTTTATCAATTTTTATATTTATGTCTTTAACTGTTGGATTTGTGTCATCAATTTTATTTAGTAATTGTTCTATGAATTTTTGTTTTGCATAACTAATTGAAACAGACGATATATCTAAAATTTCATTTTTGGTTAATTTTCGTAATACTTTTTTTGAAGATTTTGTATCCTCGTCCTTTTTTTTATGAAGTTTTTTGTGGTTAAAACATCTAACACTTGTATTTAACTCACTAACAAATTCTAACTCTGGCGAGTTTATTTTACATTTATCTTCAGCAAACTCACATCTATCGTAAAAACTACATCCTTCTTTTATTGTTCCAGGTTGTGGCTGGCTACCTGACATTGAATTAGGAAGTCCAGATAAAGTTAATTTTGGTATAGATTTTAATAATCCATAAGTATAAGGATGAATTGGATTTTTTAATATAGTCCTTACCGGTCCATCTAAAACAATTTCACCAGAATACATTACAATTACTCTATCGCTTACCTGCGCTATAGCTCCTAAATCATGACTTACATAAACCATTGATGTACCTGTATCCTTTGCGATAAAGTTCAATAGCTCTAAAACGTGAGCCTGAGTTGTAACATCCAGCCCAGTAGTTGGCTCATCTAATAATAA
Source organism: uncultured Pelagibacteraceae bacterium (assembly GCA_902560565.1). Lineage (GTDB taxonomy): Bacteria > Pseudomonadota > Alphaproteobacteria > Pelagibacterales > Pelagibacteraceae > Pelagibacter. The sequence continues at coordinate 647 of CACEMG010000016.1, forward strand.
AAGATCTGGGCTCCCAGCTAAAGCCATTGCAACTGCAACTCTTTGTTGTTGACCTCCAGAAAGTTCATGGGGATATCTTTTTGCAATTGTCTCTGGAGAAGGTAACCTAACTTTATTTAATAACTCCGAAATTTTTACATCTCTATCTACCTTTTGATAATTTGTATGTAATCTTAATGCTTCGTCAATTTGATAACCAATTTTTAAATTTGGTGTTAAAGACTGCCCAGCATTCTGAGGTATCATTGCTATTTTTCTTCCTCGAATATTTTCTAATTCTCTGTTTTTCATTTTTAAAATATCATTAGACTGATAAATACATTCTCCAGAGATTGTAAATAAACCATGCTTAACATATCCCATCATTGCTAATGCGAGAGTACTTTTTCCTGAACCAGACTCTCCTACTATACCAACTGTTTCACCTTTATTAATTGTTGTACTAATATTTTTTAAAATTGAAATTTGTTCCCCTTTTTTACTGGTAAAACCAATAGATAAATTTTTTATTTCTTGAACAACTTGTTGCATATTAAACTGGTGCTTTTGTAGACCTATCAATACCTAATGCTTTTGCAAAAGCATCTGCAGTTAGATTTATACCTATTATAAGTGAACTTAATCCAAATATCGGTGCAAGTACTGCCCAATACGCAAAAGACATCAAGCCTCTTGCATTAGATATCATCAATCCCCAATCTGGAGTTGGAGGGCTCACACCAAAACCTAGGAAGGATAATGAACTAAAACCAAGTAGCATCCATGACCATCTCATTGCACCCTCAACCATAATTGCATCTCTTACATTGGGTAATATTTCATTCCAAATAATTGAAAAATTACCATGACCTCTAGCTCTTGCTGAAACAATAAAGTCTTTTGCTATTACATCGTGTGTTGCTGCTCTTGCTACTCTTACAATCCCTTTTCCATAAAAAAAACCTAAAGCTGGTATCAAAACAATTGTTGATGTGCCTAAAAGTGAAACTATTAAAAGCATCGCAAGTATCCAGGGAATAGAGAGAAAAGCATCAATTATTCTCATCACTACGTCATCTATCTTTCCACCAACTAATCCACAAAAAATTCCTAGCGCACCTCCCCATAGCAAAGCAATTAAAGATCCAAAAAAAGTTACCGTTAGTGCAGTTCTGCCTCCAAGTATAGTTCTTGTAAAAACATCTCTTCCAAGACTATCTGTACCAAACCAATACTCGGAAGAAGGTGCTTGTAACATTAAAGATGGATCAATAGCCTTGTAATCATGGGGTGCATATAGAGGACTTGTGATGGCTAGTGTGACATGAAAAACTAGAATTATTAAACCAATTAATCCAGACGGCCTTGAGGCCATAGTTGAAATAATTTCTACTATTTTAGAAAATGTGCTTTTAGGTTTTTCTTGTTTAATAACTAAAGTCATTTTTTAATTTGTAAGGATTTTAATCTTGGATTTAACATTAAAGTCAATAAATCTGCGATGAGATTTATTATTACATAAATTGAAGCTAAAATAATTGCTAAAGCCTGAACAACAGGCAAATCTCTATTTGAAATAGACTCTATTACCAATCTACCTAATCCGGGGTAATTAAATACTACTTCTGTAACAACCACTCCACCTAATAACCACGCAATAGTAAGTGCAACTACATTTATTGCTGGCAATAAAGCGTTTGGTAAAACATGTTTAAACACCATTTTCCAGTAAGGAACACCCTTTAGAATTGCCATTTGAACATAGTCCGATGCCATAACTTGAATAACACTTGATCTGACCATTCTTGCCATGTGGGCGGTCATAATCATTGATATTGCAATAACAGGCAGAATTATATTTGGTAAAAGCTCAGATACAGACGCTCCTGTTGGAACAATTACTATTCCTGGAAGCCACTCCAGCCAAATTGCAACAATTAATATTAATAAAGTAGCACTGATGAATTCTGGAATCGTCATAGAAAAAATAGTGAATGTTGAAATTATAATATCTGGCATTTTATCTCTCCATAATGCAGTGATTATTCCTAATAGTAAGGCAATTGGAATTCCAATCAAAATAGATGCAGAAGCAAGTACTAAAGAATTTTTTACTCTCGGACCAAGGACATCATTGATTTTCATTTCACCACTTAATGAATAACCAAAGTCACCTTGTATTACTCCTATAGCCCAACTAACATATCTCTCATATGCAGGTATATCTAACCCCAGCCTATTGTAGCATGCTTCAAGTGCAGCACCATAAGCCTCCCGCTCTAGATAAGTTGTGCAGGCATCACCCGGTAAAACTTCAACTCCAACGAAAGTGATCAAAGATACAATAAATAGGGTAATTAACCCAAGAAGAATTCTTTTTAGAACTAAAATTAACATAATAAAATTGTAAAGCTTCTGTTAAACAATATTTATATTAAATGAAAAGGATTTTACAGGCCTAATTAAAGGCCTGTAAAAAAAGATTTTTGTATTAATCTGTTACTTTAAGCTTATGCCAACGTACAGAAAAAACCTCTACATCATCTAAATTTTTAACTCTTGATGAAGTAATGACTAGTTTTGATACGTGATATGGAATCATCGTACCAGACTCTTCCCATAAAGTTTTTTGTGCATTTTGATAGGCTTTTTTTCGTTTGCTAAAGTTAAGTTCACCTCTTGCATCAGAAAGATTTTTATCAAATGCTGCATTTTTAAAGAATGATTCATTCCATTTTGCACCACTATGATACGCTTCATGCAGAATACTATCTGCAGGTCTTTCATTCCAACGAGTCATTGCAACTGGCTTTTTCATCCATGTTTCTTTCCAATAACTTTTTGAAGGTGTCATTTTAACTTCAGCTTTAATACCAGCTTTAGCTAATTGTTGTTGTAATACTTCACCAATTGTTGGCCAAGTAGGTTCTTTAGTAGAAACGTGAATTACCATATCAAACCCGTCTGGGTATCCTGCTTCATTAAGAAGTTTTTTTGCTTTCTTAATGTCCTGAGGACACTTCATTTTTAGACGATATTGATCTGATGGTGCAACTGGTGTATCGCAAGATACTGTGGCTGCTCCACCCATTACTAAATCAACAAGCTCTTGTCTATCGACTGCAAGTCTAACAGCTTTTCTAACTTTTGGATCATCAAAAGGTGCAGTATCTGTTCTCATTACCATACCTCTCCAATTTCCTGTTGGTACTACTGAAACATTAAACTTTTTATTACCATCAAAAATTTTCTTTTGGCTAAATGGTACATATCTGTTCATATCAATTTGACCAGTTAATAAAGCTTGTACTCTTGCTTCACCATCAGGTATTGCGATAACATGCACTTCCGCAACTCCTGGCGCACCTTCCCAATAATCTGGGTTTGCTTTAAGCACAGTCGTTCCCTCTGGATCAAATGTTGCTACCTTAAAGGGTCCAGTTCCAATACCAGTTTGACCAATAGTATCTCCAGAACCTGAAGGTATCATTCTTAATCTATAATCAGTTAATAATAATGGAAAATCTGCAAATGAAGTATTTAATTTCATTTTTACTGTATGTGAATCTATTACTTCAATATCCGTAACAGAGCTCATACTTTTTTTCGCAGGTGATCCAATATCAGGATCTTTAACACGCATTAATGAATATTTAACATCTTCGGCATCAAAGTCTGAACCATCATGAAATTTTATTCCCTTACGGAGATTAAAAGTCCACTCGTTCGCTTCTGAATTTGCTGACCATTTTGTTGCTAATGATGCTGTGACTTTGCCTTTTAAATTTTTTCTTACTAAACGGTTTTGAGTCATTATAACTACTTGAAATAAACGCCCTTTAGTAATTGCATCAAGGTTTGTATCTTTTCCAAAACCAAGATCATGCGATAATTTAAAGACGCCGCTTGATGCATTCGCTAATGAAAAAGACAACATTAAAGATATCAATGAAAATGATATCACTTTATATATTTGTTTCATAAAATTGCCCCTCTTTTTAAAGCATAAAGTTAACAATTCATTTGTTTGATATCAATAAAGAAAACTTTATTGTTTTATTGGCATTTGTTGTTTAATAATCATCGTTATTAAATTATATGCACGATATCCTAAAAAACGTAAGGTTTTCAATAAAGCCAACTAAACTGAATGGTGAAAATAAAGTAGAGTTAGCTAGAACTCTCCCTATTCATCCTCTTACCTATCAAGAACTGCCTTACGACCCTGAGTATTCACATTATGCTGGGCGACTTACTACAGAAAAATTATCAAATGCAACTCCTGATCAAATGTATTGGAAAACAAGAAAAGAAATAATTTTAAGACATACGGGAGAATATCCTTATGAAATATCAGGTCCTGACTCTTTGAAATTTTTAGAAAAAATTTTCCCTAGAAATATTTCAAAAATAAAAGTTGGTAGATGTTCTTATCAGTTTGCTTGTTACCATGATGGTGGAATGATAACTGATGGAATATTATTAAGATTAGAAGAAAATAAATTTTGGTTTGCTCAAGCTGACGGAGATCTTTTTTCATGGTACAAAGCGAATGCCGAAGGTTACAATGTAAAAATATCTGATCCAAATGTTTGGATAAGTCAAATACAAGGTCCCAAATCAATGGAGTTGTTATCAAAATTAATAAAAGAAGACATTGCAGAAAAATGGAACTATTTTGATTGCAAAGAAGTAACAATATTAAGTGAAAAGATTATAATAAGCAGGACTGGATTTACAAACGAACTTGGATGGGAGATTTACTTTAGACCTGAAAATAACGCTGAGAAAATTGGTGATTTAATTCTATCTGAAGGAAAAAAGATGGGCATGATTTTAACAGCTACACCATCTTTTAGAGGAAGAAGAATAGAGGCAGGTCTTCTTTCAGCAGGACAAGACTTTGACAAGAATACAAATCCTTTTTCTGTTGGACTTGGTAAATTTATTGATTTAGATAAAAAAGATTTTATTGGAAAAAAGGCTTTATCGAATGTTGAAAAAAAATGTAGAACATGGGGCCTTAGAGTTAAAGAAAGTGTAGCTCTAAAAGGTGAAAATATTTTTTCTAATAACAAAGTAATTGGAAGAGTTACATCAAGCACATGGTCACCATTTCAAGTTTGTGGGGTTGCAATTATACATTTAAATAATAATCAATTTGGACCTAGCTCGGTAATAGATGTGAAGTGTTCAGATGGAAAAATTTATAAAGGTGAAATTTGCAGTCTACCAATGTACGATAAAAAAAACGAGATAGTTCGGGGCTTGATTGAAAATATACCAACTAAGCCAGAACCTTGGCCAGGAGTTCAAACAAAATAGTTTCTTTAAATGGATATTGTTGAGAAAAAAATTATATCTATAGGCGGTGGCGGTTTCACACATCAAACAGACAAATTTTTAGATGAATTTGTAATTAATCAAATAATTGATAGAAAAATTAAATTTGGATTTTTACCTACAGCAAGCGAAGATAATTTAAATAAAATTAAAGTATATTATGAAGAATTAAAAAAATATAATCTGGAACTATCCCATTTTGAACTTTGTTCAAAAGTAAAAGGTTTCTCAAATTGGATAATGGATCAAGATATAATTTATGTTGGAGGAGGAAATACCAACTTCATGCTAGATTTGTGGCAGGCAAATAAATTGTATAAATATTTTGAAAAAGCTTATAACTCAGGAATTATTTTGTCAGGTGTTAGCGCTGGTGCTGTTTGTTGGTTTGAATGGATATTTACAGATTCTCTAGGAGATAAATATAAACCCCTTAGAGGAATGAATTTTATATCAGGAAGTTGTACACCTCATGCGTCTGAGAAAAATAGAATTTATGAATTTGAATTAAGTATTAAGAATAAAAAAATACCTTCTGGTATAGCTATTGATGATGGTGTTGCTGTTCTATTCATAAACGGTAAACCAACTTCTGTTTGTTCTTCAAACAAAAATAGAAATGCATATTTTATTGATGATAATAACAATAGAATTGTATTAAATGATCATATAAAAAAAAATAATGAGTAATATTTTTCCAAGCAAAAGAATTCATAGTATTGAGGATGCACGTAATTTAGCCAGAAAAAGAATGCCAAGAATGATGTTTGATTTTGTGGATGGAGCTTCTGGGGACGAAAAATTATGTGAAAATAATAGTAAAGCGCTGGATCAGATTAGACTTCAACCTCGTGTTCTTAGAAATGTGGAAAAAAGAAAAATCAATAAAAGTTTTTTAGGTTCTGAATATAATCAACCATTTGGTTTTGCACCAATGGGAATGTGTAATTTAACTTGGCCTGGTGCAGATGTAATGTTAGCGCAAGAAAGTGTAAATAATAATATACCAATGTGTGTATCGATGGCGTCATCAACTTCATTAGAAAAAATGTATGATCTTTCTAAAGGAAATTGCTGGTTGCAATTATATAATTTTCAAGATGAAGAATTTCTAATGGAGCTTTTAGATAGAGCCCATCAAAAAGGTTATAAAGTAGCAATTCTTACTGTTGATGTACCTATACAATTTAGAAGAGCTAAAGATAATAAGAATGGTTTTACCGTACCGTTTAATTTAGGCCCAAAACAATTTTTTGATTTTGCTACACATCCACTTTGGTCAATAAGTACACTTCTATATGGAATTCCTAAGCCAATGAATTATGAAACATCAAAGCGAGGAAATAAATTTAATAGAGGTGAAAGTAGAGGATCCACAGATTGGAATACATTGAAAAGAGTACGAGAAAAATGGAAAGGAAAACTAATTATAAAAGGAGTGATGTCCCCAGAAGATGCTATTAAAATTAAAGAAGAAGGAGCTGATGCTATACAAGTTTCAAATCATGGTGGAAGACAATTAGATAGCGCAACAGCATCAATTGAAGTACTTCCTTTGATAAGGAATTCTCTAGGAAAAGATTTTCCAATCATATTTGATAGCGGTATTAGAGGCGGCAGTGATATTGTAAGAGCATTAGCTCTTGGAGCTGATTTCACAATGGTTGGTAGACCTTTGATGTATGGTATTGGAGCTGACGGGGCTAAAGGATTGAAAAGAATAGTCGACATAATTAAAGAGGAAGTTAGTACGGCCTTGGGATTAGTAGGTTTAAATGATATAAAAGATATATCTTCGGATATTATAGCTGAGAGATTTATAAGAGAATTTAAATATTAAAATGTCAGAAAAAAAAATAAGAGGCGGATCTCTAATTGCAAGAGCTTTAAGGGATAAAGGCATAGAAAGTGTTTTCACTTTATCAGGTGGTTTCTGTAATCCTGCTTTAGAAGGATTAATGGAATGTCAGATAGATGTAATAAATTGTCCACATGAACAGATTGCAGGACACCTTGCTGATGGACACACAAGAATTACAAGAAAACCTACTGTATGTTTAGTCGGGCCAGAGGGATTTGCAAATGCTGTGCCATCTATGATGGAAGCGTGGGGAGAAAGATCTCCAGTGATTTTTATCACTGGATCAAGTAGTTTAAGAAGACAAGGAGCAGGAGGATTTAAAGAAATTGATGATGTAAAAATTGCTGAACCATTAACAAAATATAGCGCAAGTATTACTGATGGAAATAGAATTCGTGAATTTGTAGATAAAGCTTATTTAATAGCAACAAATGGTTACCCGGGAGCAGTTCACTTAAGTGTCCCAGTGGATATTATGTTTTCATCTTTTCCTGAAAATGCAGGATTAGAGGAAAGACCTTTTTCTCAATCAAAAAAAATAAAAAATATTGCTTGGCCAGATCCCAATCAAATGAGTGAAGTTTTAAAATTAGCATCGAATTCTAAAAAACCAATGCTTATTGGTGGCCATGGTGTCTGGTGGTCAGGTTCTGAGAAGAAGTTAGAAGCTGCAGGTCAAAATTTAAATATTCCAATTTTTAATGTTCCATACCATCAAAAACTTTTAGGGGAGGAAGCTAAATCTTACATGGGATTGGCAGATATACACCAATATCCCCCTTCAAAATTTGCGTTTGATGAATCAGACTTAATTTTAATGGTTGGAACAAGACTTGACAATCAGATGAATTTTGGAAATCCCCCACTATTTCCTAAATCTACAAAAATTGTTTGTATAAATGGATCTCATGAAGAAATCGAATTAAATAGAGCTGCAGATATTAATATGCTGTGTGATCCAGGGGTATTTTTGGATACTTTAATTAAATTAAAAGTAAATAATAAATGGAATTTAGACAATAAATGGATTGAGCAAAACATATCAAAAAAAAAGAAATGGATTGATAAATCTTTAAAAGATCTTGAAAAAGAAACAATAGAAGCAAAAAAAAACGGTGGTAAAATTCATCCTCTTCAATTAGCTTTAGATGTTCAAGATGCAATGAAGGATAATGATTGGTTGGTGATAGATGGTGGAAATACTCATTTTTGGTCTGAGATAGCAATTAATATTGCTGGTCATAAAGGAAAAAAACTTGGTGGTATTTTACATCCCGGAACTTTTAGTATGCTCGGTGTTGGGGTTCCGTTTGCACTTTCTGCAAAAAATCTAAATCCAAAATCAAATGTAGTATTAATAAGTGGCGATGGGGCTTTTTTATCCGGAGGCTTATCTATTGAAGCAGCTTTTCAAGAAAATAAGCCGATAGTAGTTGTAATAGATAATAATGGAGGATTAGATTGTATTTCTCAACAACAAGAAAGACTGTTTGAAAGTGGAAAACATTTTGCAACTGATTTTAGAGATATTCCCTTTCATAAAATATTCGAAGGATTTGGAGGTCATGGTGAGCTTGTCCTTAAAAGAGAAGAGCTTGCACCAGCACTTAAAAGAGCTCTGGAAAGTGGAAAAACTGCATGTGTAAACGTAAAAGCTAAAGGGGTTATCAGTCCGATTGTGGCTGCAGTAAGTAATAAAAGAGATAAAGCATCAATTGAATAATCAATGGCAATAGTTTCATCACACTTATTAAGTTCAACAGATGGCTCACATGCATCAGGCGTAAAAGTAATTATAAATCAAATAAAAAAAAATGGATCAAGAAGAAAGATTTTTCAATCTAAAACAGATAAAAATGGTAGAATTTATAAACAATTTTCTATAACAAAAAAAGACTCTTCATTAAAATATGAAATTATTTTTAATCTACAAAATTATTATAAAAAAAAAACTAATGTTACAGAAATCGTAATTAAGTTTAATATGAAAAATCCTAAGAAAAAATATCATATACCTGTTATAATCGCTCCGAATGGTTACTCTGTTTGGTGGTCAAAATAAATTAATGAAAAAAACGTCTTTTCATCAATCAAAAAATATCAAATTAAATATGTCAAGACGTATAAGACGTACACCTTTTACCGATAAGGTTGAAAAGTTAGGTGTATCAGATTTTACAGTTGTCAATCATATGCTCTTACCAAAAGGTTTTAGAAAAACCGTGGAGCAAGATTATTGGCATTTAAGCAAACATGTTCAGCTATGGGATGTTTCTTGTCAAAGGCAGGTTCAAATATCCGGCAAAGATGCATTTAAACTTATTCAAAAGTTGACACCAAGACCATTAAAAAAAATGCAAACTGGAAAATGTTTTTATATTCCAATCTTAAATGAAAAAGGAGGTATGATTAATGATCCTGTACTTCTTAAATTAGATGATGACATATTTTGGATATCTATTGCTGACTCTGATATATTGCTCTGGGCCAATGGTATTGCAATTGGACTAGGTTTGGATGTTAAAATAAAAGAACCAGATGTTTATCCATTAGCAGTGCAAGGACCAAAATCTGAAGATTTACTTGTATCCATTTTTGGAGAAGAAATCAGAAAAATAAAATTTTTCAATTTTAGAATATTTGACTTTATGGGAACGAAACAAATAATAGCAAGGTCAGGTTATAGTAAACAAGATGGTTTTGAAATTTACTTTAAAGGTTTCGAAAAATATTTTGATAGTAAAGACTTGGGAGAAAATCTTTGGGATACAATTTGGAAAGCTGGAAAAAAATTTAATATTTCACCAGGATGTCCCAATCTAATAGATAGAATAGAAGGCGGGTTAATGTCATATGGAAACGATTTTACTAAAGAAAACAATCCTTACGAATGTAATTTAGAAAAATATTGTAAATTTGATGATCATGATTTCATTGGAAAAAAAGCTCTTGAAAAAATTAAAAAAAGTGGATTAAATCAAAGAATGCGAGGGGTGATGTTTAGTGGAAAACCCTATAAACCTAATGGTAAGCTTTTACCAGTTCTTTCACTAAGTAAAAAAATTATTGGAAGAATTACATCTGGAATTTTTTCACCAAGAATAAAAAAAAATATAGGTCTTTCAATGATTTCAAAAGATTATTGGAAAGAAAATCAAAAAGTTTTAGTAGAAACCTTAGATGGCAAATTTGTAAAAGGTACTATTACCTCTTTGCCATTTCCTAAATAAATATATATACATATAAATATGTTTAAACCTGTTATTGTTGGATATGCTCGTTCACCCTTCACTATGGCAAGGAAGGGTGCACTTATTGATGTTAAGCCAGTAAATTTATTATCTGAAGTTGTAAAAAATTTAGTTTCTAAAAGCAAAATTAATAAGGAAGATATTGAAGATATTGTGGTTGGTTGTGCTTTTCAAGTAGGTGAACAATGTTTTAACATTGGAAAATTAGTTACTTTTTTAGCTGATATGAATGTTAAAACTTCAGGTATGACCGTTGACAGGTGGTGTGGATCTTCAATGGAGGCTATCCATATAGCGTCAGGTAAAATTGCAATGGGGTCAGGCAAAGTTTTTATTTGTGGTGGAGTAGAAAGTATGTCTAGAGTTAATACTGGATTTGACCCAGTCCCTTATCCTTATACTGAAAAAGAAAACCCTCATGTATATTTTTCAATGGGTACTACAGCTGAAAACGTAGCAAAAAAATTTAATATTTTAAGAGAAGAGCAACAAGAATTTGCAATATCAAGTCATAATAAAGCACATGAAGCTCAAAAAAATGGAAAGTTATCTGAAGAAATAATTCCAATAGGTGAATGTAAAGAAGACGGAAATATTAGACCTAATAGTACTCAAGAAAAATTAGATCAATTAAAGCTTGCTTTTGATACAAAAGGAACAGTCACAGCAGCTACATCGTCACCATTAACTGATGGAGCAGCGGCAACAATAATCTGTGAAGAAAATTATGCGAAAGAAAATAATCTTAATATATTGGGTAGAATAGTTTCTACAGCTGTTGAAGGTTGTGATCCAGATTACATGGGACTTGGTCCAATAGGTGCATCAAAAAAAGCACTTATGCGTGCAAATTTATCAATTGATAAAATTGATATCTTTGAACTTAACGAGGCTTTTGCATCACAATCTTTAGCTTGTATAAAAGATTTAGGTATTGACCAAAAAAAAGTTAACATTGATGGGGGTGCATTAGCCTTAGGACATCCGCTTGGAGCTACAGGAGCTAGAATTACCGGAAAAGCTGCTGATCTTCTAAGAAGAGAAAATAAAAAATATGCACTTTCAACTCAATGTATCGGTCTTGGTATGGGAATTGCTACTGTAATTGAGTCTGTAGATTAATTATCTACTTATTCCTCTAATTCTTTCTGATCTTCTTCTTAAAAGTTCAGCTGTAACCAAAATAAGAGTTGATAAAACAATTAAACATGTGGCAACTGCCAAAATAGTCGGACTTAATTGTTCTCTTAAACCTGTCCACATTTGAATTGGAATAGTTGTATTTTCTAATCCAGCTAAGAATAAAACAACTACTACTTCATCAAAAGAAGTTACAAAGGCAAATAAACCACCAGATATTACTCCTGGTAAAATCAAAGGTAATGTAATTTTCATAAATGTATTAACGGGATCACTTCCTAAACTTGATGCAGCTCTAGTTACGCTATGGTCAAAACCAGATAGTGTAGCAGTTACTGTAATTACTACAAACGGAGTTCCTAAAACAATGTGTGCCAAAATTATTCCTGTATGCGTTGCAGCCAGTCCTGCTTTTGCCATAAAGAAAAATATTGCAACACCAGAAATAATCAAAGGTACGATCATTGGAGATATTAGTGTCGCCATTATTATTCCCTTATAAGGCATATGTCTGCTACTTAAGCCTAATGCTGCAACTGTTCCAAGTATCACTGAGCCTATTGTGGCAAAAGTTGCAATTATAAAACTATTTTTTGTTGCAAGACCCCAAGGATTTTTAGTTCCATATATCATATCTTTATACCATCTTAGTGAGAATGCATCTGGATCTAATCTTTTCATTCCGTCTGAAAAAACTAAAAACTCTTCTGCATTAAATGATAATGGAAAAATTACAAACAAAGGTGCAATCAAAAAGAAAAAAACACAGGTACATATAAAAAGATAAAAATAGTGCCAGATTCTATATCTTGTCTCTGTATATTTTGGTAATGCCATAATTATCCTAGTTTTATATTATCTACTCCAACAAGTTTGTTATAAATCCAATAAATTACAAGAACTCCAGTTAGAAGCATTAGACCCATTGCAGATGCAAAACTCCAATCTAAAGTACTTTTCATATGAAAAGCTATTTGATTGCTTATTAAAGTACCTGAGGCACCTCCAACAAGTGCAGGGGTAATATAGTATCCAATCGCAAGTATAAAAACCAATAAACAGCCTGCCCCAATTCCAGGAATTGTTAAGGGAAAATAAACTTTCCAAAAAGCTACAAAAGGAGTTCCTCCAAGTGATTTTCCTGCCCTCATTAAGCTTGGGGAAATTGTCTTCATAACACTATAAAGTGGCAACACCATAAAAGGTAATAGAATTTGGGTCATTGCAACATAAGTGCCTGTTTTGTTGTACATCATTTCTGGTCTGTTTTCCTCGCCAACAAGGCCAATCCATACAAAAAAATCATTTACAATTCCCTGTTGTTGTAAAAGTATCATCCAACTTGCAGTTCTTACTAATAAAGAAGTCCAGAAAGGTAATAGAACACAAATCATTAATAAATTACTATATTTCATTGGTAAGGTTGCTAGTAAATGTGCGATCGGGTATGCCATTAAAAAACATAATATAGTTACAAAAAAAGCAATCTCCAAAGTTCTAAGCCATAATATTCTGTGCACTCTTCTATCCTCTGAAACTTGTGATATTTTTCCATCTTCATTTTCATACATATCCATTGCTTTAAGATATTTTGAATAAGTAATATCTGGAGCTCTTCTCTTTATAGCCCTCCAATATTCAACATTTGCCCAACGTTTGTGCACATTCATGATTTGCTCTTTATAATTACCTTGTTCAAATTTTTTCATTTTACGTTGAAGTTTTTTTAGAATACTTTTAAAACCATTTTTTTCATAATTTAATTGTGTTGCTAATTTTCCAAATGTTTTTTTCTCAACAAGAAATTTAAAATCCAAATAAAATGCCTCAAAAACTTCCTCAGAGGGCAATTCTTTACCATCCCATTTTTCCATTGCTTTAAATGTTTTTGGAAGCATATTTGTGACCATTCGATCATCTACGCTTCTAAAAAGCATTTCACCTATTGGAAAAATATAAGTAATTATTAAAAAAAGTAATAATGGAGCTACTAAAAGAAAAGCTTTTATTTTATTTTTTTTTTCTGCTTTTTTTAAGCTTACCTCTAAAGGAATTCCGTCAGTAGTTAGTATTTGTTTAGTTTCGCTGCTCATAAAATAAAAAGGGCGGTTATTAAAACCGCCCTAAATATATTATATAATTTTAGTCTTTAAAACTTAAATTATAGTCCAGCTTTCATTGCTTCCCATTTCTCTCCAAGCTCTGTACCGTTATCGGCCCAGTATATTGGATCAACTAGGAAGTAATTTTTTGTGTTTCCTGGAGCAGTCGGCATTTCTGGAACCATGTTAGTTTTACCGTCTTTATACCACGGCTCACCTGCTTCCATAATTTTTAAAGATGATTTTCTCCAAGGTGCGTATGCTATATATTTCGCACTTCCTGCTAAACCTTCTGTACTTGTCATCTCAGCCAATGCTTTTTTAGCGTCAGCTTCGTTTGGTCCACCTTTGACTAAAACGAAATATTCATAGTCAAGACCTTGGCCATCCCAAACTTGTTTTAATGGTGCACCTTCTCCAACGATTGCGTTAAAGAATCTACCATTCCAACCAGTTGCCATTACTACTTCACCACTCATTAAAAGTTCTGGTGGTTGAGCACCTGCAGACCAAAATACACATCCACCTTTAGGGTCTGTGCAAAGCTTTTTGATCTTGTCCATTGCTCTCTGTACACCTTTTTCAGTTTCTAGAGCTTCGTAAATTTTTGCTCCACCTTTTCCAGGTTTAATACCATCAGCTGCTAGTGCAATCTCTAAATTTGTAAGTGCACTTTTGTATATAGCTCTTTTTCCTGGAAATTTTTTTGTGTTAAAGAAATCTTTTATAGTTTTTGGAGTACCTTTTACATTTTCAGTATTATAGGCGTAAGTCCAAGAATATAAAATATTTCCTACAGCACACTTGCTTGGCATTGGAGCAAAGAAATCTTTACTCGCTGGAGTCCCATCAGGTGCTGGTGGGAAGTCTTTATCAAAATCAAATTCGACAAATAAACCTTCGTCGCATCCAGTAATAGTATCCATTGCAAATACATCGATTATATCCCACGTAATTGCACCAGCTTCTTTTTGTGCTTTAATTTCTGATAATCCACCAGAATAATCCACCCAGTTAATAGGTACACCAAGTTTCTTAGCAGTAGGATCACCATATCCTAATTTTTGACTTTCAGTATATGCTCCACCCCAAGATGCAACTGTAACTGCAAATGCTGATGAAGTTATTGAAAGAACAAAAGAAAGGGTAAGTAATAATTTACTTAATTTTTTCATTTATCCTCCGTTTAAACGTTTTTTTTAAAAACATAATTACAACAAGTAAAAAAAACGGAGTCAACCAACTATTTACTTAAAATTAAGTGAATTAGGGCTGATAATAGTAAGAATAATTCTAAATTAGTTTATTTTGGGTCTAAAGCTCTTGCATCGGTTGAGTTCCAACTAATATTAATTGTATTCCCAAGTTTGATATCTATATTTTGCGAACTATTTGGAACTTTTAGAATAAATTCAGAATTTCCAAGAACGTTAAGTCTTACACGAGTATGATCACCATGATAAATCACTTCCTCAATTTTTCCTTTATAATTATTATCCATTTTTTGAGATGGGTTAATAAGGGCTCTTTCAGGTCTTATAGAAACAGTAGTTTTATCACCTTTTGATTTAACATTTATTGGATTTGCTAATATTTCACCTTCTTTTAATTTAACTTTGCATTTTCCATTAGAAATATCTGATACCTCACCCTGGAAAGTATTATTTTCCCCAATAAATTCTGCTACAAAAGAATTCACTGGTTCTTCATATAATTTGTCAGGTGATGAAAGCTGTTGAACTTTACCATCATTAAAAACAGCGATCCTGTTTGACATAGTTAATGCTTCACCCTGATCGTGGGTAACATAAACTACAGTAACTCCAATACTTTCATGAATATGTTTAATCTCATACTGCATGCTTTCTCTTAAATTTTTATCTAGAGCGCCTAATGGCTCATCCATTAAAACAACAGCCGGATCAAAAACTAATGCACGAGCTACAGCAACCCTTTGTTGTTGTCCACCTGATAATTGCCCTGGCATTCTGTTTTCAAAACCAGTTAGAGAAACCATAGACAGTGCTTTATCAACTTTTTTATCTATCTCGTCTTTTGAAACTTTTCTTACTTTTAAAGGAAAAGCTAAATTTTCATAAACAGTCATGTGTGGAAACAGTGCATAATTTTGAAATACCATTCCAATTCCTCTTTTATGTGGAGGAATATTTGAAATTGGATTTGAGTCTAAGTAAATTTCTCCATTTGTTGGAGTTTCAAAACCAGCTAACATCATTAGGCAAGTTGTCTTTCCAGAGCCAGATGGTCCAAGCATTGTTATAAATTCACCTTCTGAAATGTCTAAGTTAAGATCTTTAACAACTAAAACTTTGCCATCATAACTTTTATCAACTTTATCAAATTTGACGAATTCTGAATTCTTAGACATAAGCGTGTTTTAAAACATTTGTGTGATGTTTTTTCAAGTTATTTTATATGCAAGTCTTTGGGGAAATTACAAAATAACTCACTTCCTTTGTCCGTAATTCTTACAGACTCTGATGCTTCAACACCCCAATCCCCAAATTGCATTACAGCAATCATATGAAAACAAACATTTGGTTTTAGAATAGTTTTATCACCTTTATAAATATTTAAAGTATGTTCACCCCAATCTGGGGGATATCCAATTCCAATTGAATATCCTGTTCTAGACTCTTTTTTAATATTATATTTATCAAGAACTCCCCAAAATTTTTGAGCCACATCATCTGCTGTGTTTCCAGGTTTTGCTGCAGATATTCCTTCATTCAAAGCTTCGTTTGTAGCTTTCATTGCATCTATTTTTTTTTGCTCTGGTTTTCCAAGATGGACTGTTCGTGCTATTGGACAATGATACCTTTTGGTTACTCCAGATAATTCAATAACAGTCGCCTCCCCTTTTACAAACTTTTCATCTGTAGCCGTTAAATGTGATGCGGATGTCCCTTTTCCAGTAGGCAATAAAACAGCGATACTTGAATATTCTCCACCGATTTCTGGAGTTCCCCTAAATAAAGCCCTTTGAATTTCTGCTACTGCATCACACTGTCTTACTCCAGGATTTATACTATCCATTGCAACTTTCATTGCACTTTCAGAGATCTTTGCAGCTCCCTTCATTAGATTTATCTCTGCATCTGACTTTATTAATCTTACCCAATTAACTAATCTTTTAGAATCTTTAATATTTGCATTTGGCAATCCTTGTTTTAACTTTTCGTAACAAAATGCAGTAAAGTAATGACTATCCATTTCGACACCAATATTTGTTTTTTCCCATTTTCTTTCTTTAATAAAATCAATTAATGCGTCGTATGGATGTATTGGCCATGTATGTATATACTTTTCTTTATAAACTATAATATTTTCCCTTTTTAAATACGTCTTAATATAAGCGCCTCCAGCATCCTGAGCCCTAACAAAACAAATCGGTTCATCTAGATCAACATGTACTAGTACACATTGAGAATAATAAAAAGACCATGCATCATATCCTGTGAGATAATTCATATTATTGGTATCTTGGGATATTAGCAGTTCTATACCTTTTTGTTGCATAGATTGCTTTGTCTTTATTAATCTTTCTTTATATTCATCTTTTGTAAAGGACATGACTAATTTGAATTAAATAACTTTCCAAAACCAGAAATAGAATTATTTTGCCCAATCTTTTCTAACGTATCCCAGATTAAAACTTGATTACTAGAAAGAACGAATTTATTAAGGTTTTTCTCGAGTTTTTGAATAATTTGAAGAACTGGAAGAGCGGTACACGAAATAAATACTGCATCAGCATCTCCATGATCCATATTTGTTAAAACTTCATACAAAAAATCTGGATCTACTTTCCAAATATCGCTGTCAGACTCAATATCTAAATATGAATTTGATGTTACTTGAAATTTCTCATCCCTAAAAAAAGAGACAACCTGATTATTTAATTTTTGTGGATAAGGAGTAAAAATAGAAATTTTTTTAATATTCAATTTTTTTAATGCAGCTATAGCCGCAGTACTAGGAGTTGAAACTTTCGACATAGGTTTTGCATTTTTTATCTTTTTTTCAATAGTGTCATAACCACTTGCAATTGTTCCAGATGTACAACCATAAACAACACAATCGATTTTCTCATTTGGCAAAATATCATTTGTGACATTTGTAAGAGCTTCTGACATTTTAATTAAATTTTCTTTAGTTAAAGGGTCATATGTCTTTATGCGATTAACAAAAAAATCTATATCTTTATCTTTGATGACATTTACAAAATCTTTTTCAATTATAAAATCTGAGGCTAAAGCGATCAAACCAATCCTAGGATTCGTTTTTTTTGAAAATTTTGGCTCAACTTTTTTTAAATTCATACAATTCTTTTATTTGTCTATATTCCTCTAAAACTTCAGGATTTGCCAGCGCTTCTTTATTTTTAATTGTATTACCTTCTATTATATTTTTCACAGCTAATTCTACAATTTTTCCATTTTTAGTTCTCGGAATGTCGTTTACTTTAAATATTTTATTTGGAACATGCCTAGGTGAAGCATTTATTCTAATCTGTTGTCTAATTTTTTTTATCAATTCATCATTTAGTATCATTCCATTATTAAGAACAACAAATAAAATTATTCTGATATCATTATCCCAAGATTGACCAACCACAATCGATTCTTTTATTTCTTTGAATTTTTCAACTTCAGAATATATTTCTGCGGTACCCAGCCTTACACCGCCAGGATTTAAAGTGGCATCTGATCTACCATAAATTAAAAACCCACCCGAATTTTTTATCTCTCCATAGTCCCCGTGATGCCAAATATTTTTATATTTGTTGAAGTAGGCATTTTGGAATTTTTTATTATTTTTATCATTCCAAAACTTTGTTGGCATTGAGGGAAATGGAGTTTTACAAACCAACTCTCCCTTTATATTCTTAACTGATTTGCCATTTTCATTAAAAATATCTACATCCATTCCTAAGCCTTTTGATTGTATTTCCCCTGAAATTACAGATTTATAAATATTTCCAAGCACGAAGCATGAAACTAAATCTGTTCCACCAGAAATTGATGCAAGATGAACATTTTTTTTTATTTTTTTGTAAACATATTCAAATCCTTCTTTTGATAAAGGAGATCCGGTGGAACATATTGTATTTAAATATTTAATATCAAAATTGTTTGAAATATTATTTTTTTTTAAAGCATCTATATATTTTGCACTTACACCAAAAAGTGTAATCTTTTCCTTACTGACAATTTTTAACAGTAAATCTTTTTTTTTAAACATTGGAAATCCATCAAATAAAACAATAGATGCTTTAGAGCTTAAGCAGGTCACTAACCAGTTCCACATCATCCATCCACAAGTTGTGAAATAAAAAATATTATCTTTTTCTTTTATATTTGAATGAAGCTGATGCTCTTTTAAATGTTGTAACAATATACCACCTGATCTATGGCATATACATTTAGGTTTACCAGTCGTTCCACTTGAGTAAAGGATAGCAAGCTCAGTATTAAAATTAAATTTTTTATAATTAATTAAAGATGGGGAGCATCTTTGAATTTCTTTCCAGAATTTAAATTTTATACCTTTAGATTTTTTAAAATTAAGATATTTTTTTCCAGGGTAATTAATTACTAAAACATGTTTAATTGATTTAATTCTTTTTAATATATCTGGAAGTCTTTCAATAACATTAATTTCTTTACCGTTATAATAATATCTATCGCCGATAATTAAAATTTTTGGTTTTATTTGAGCAAACCTTTCAACCAATCCATTTAAACCAAAATCTGGAGAGCAGGATGACCATATAGCTCCAATTGCAGTAGTGGCAACAAAGCTTTCAACAGTTTGAATTATATTTGGTAAATATGCAGATACTCTATCACCCTTTTTAATATGTATTTTATTAAAATATGTAATTATCTTACTCACATTTTGATTTAACTGAAACCAAGATCTTTCTTCTCTAAATCCATTCTCGCTTATAAAGGTAATAGCTTTTGAATTATCATTTTTTACTAAGATATTTTCAGCAAAGTTTAATTTATAGTCAGATAAAAATAAATTTTTATAAAAAATTTTTGACTTTTTGATTTTATTTTTACCTTTAAGTCCTTTAACTTTACAGAAATCCCAAATACTGTCCCAAAAATTTCCTTTATGTTTTATACTCCAATTTAATATTTTATCGTAATTACTTTTGAAATTAAGGTTATATTTATCTTTTATAAATTTTTCATACTGCATTAAATTTGAATTCGAAATTTGTTTTTTTGATGCTTGCCACAATTTTTTCATGTTTAAAGTTTCCTTTTTGGATAAAATACCAGCATTTTCCTATCAAAATATATAATAATTTTAATGTTGAAAATTAAATTTAATCGTCCTTAAATCGTTTTTTTATAAATACTAACAAATTAGAGGAAAAATGAGAAAATTAATAATTGCTGTATTTTTATTTGTATCTTCTATGGTCACAAATTCTAATGCAGATGGACACGGAATTAAAATGGGTATTATTTTAGGTTTCACTGGTCCAATTGAATCACTTACACCTGCAATGGCAGCATCTGCAGAACTTGCTTTCAAAGAAGCTTCAGACTCTGGCTCATTACTTGGTGGTAAAAAAATTTCAGTAACAAGAGCGGACTCAACTTGTGTAGATTCTGCTGCGGCTGTTACAGCTGCTGAAGGATTAGTTTCTGGTGGAGCTGTTGCAATTATGGGAGCGGATTGTTCAGGAGTCACTGGAGCAATTGCAGAAAAAGTTGCTGTACCGAATGGGGTTGTTATGATTTCACCATCGGCTACATCTCCAGGACTAACTGATATTAATGATAGAGGTTATTTTTTTAGAACTGCCCCATCAGATGCAAGAGGAGGTCAAATTCTTGCAGATATAACTAAAGATAGAGGAGTTAAAAGTGTTGCAATAACTTACACTAATAATGATTATGGAAAAGGACTTGCAGACGTGTATTCAGCTGCAGTTAAAGCTCATGGTATTAAAGTAACAACAGTTGCAGCTCATGAAGATGGTAAAGCAGACTATTCATCTGAAGTAGCAACATTAGCTTCTGCAGGTGGAGACGCTGTTGCAGTTATTGGATATCTTGATCAAGGTGGAAAAGGTATTATTCAAGGGTCTTTAGATTCAGGCGCATTTGATAAATTTATTTTATCTGATGGTATGATTGGAGATTCTCTTACAGACTCTTTTGGTAAAGCTTTAAATAAATCATTTGGATCTATTCCAGGCTCAACTGGAAAGGGTGCCGGCGTATTTGCCAAAGTAGCTAAGTCTGCTGGCATTGACTCATCAGGACCATACACAGGGGAATCTTATGATGCAGCTGCATTAATTACACTTGCTATGCAAGCTGGTGGCAAAGCAGACAGAAATACTATTCAAAAGAATGTAATGTCTGTTGCGAATTCACCTGGAACAAAAATTTACCCAGGCCAACTTAAAAAGGCTCTTGATTTGCTAGCTAAAGGAAAGGCTGTAAATTATGAAGGAGCAACAGGAGTAGAATTTACTGATGTTGGTGAAGCTTTTGGTTCTTTCTTAGAGAAAGAAATTAAAGGTGGTAAGTTTAAAACAAAAAAACAAAGATAATTTTTCTTTTAAAAAATCCTAGCGTTTTACGACGCTAGGGTTTTTTTATTTGATATATCAGCTCTTATACTCGCTAATATAATTAATATCATAAATGGAATACAAATTAAGTTCATTGTTTTCCAGTTTGTTAAAGCAATAAATACTCCTGCTGATAAACTGCCTAATGCATGAACTGAGTAAACAATAAAATCATTTAAGCCCTGTGCTTTATATTTTTCTTTTTCTTCGTATGTAAGCACAAGTAAACTTGTCCCTGATATAAATAAAAAATTCCAACCTATACCTAAAAAAATAAGAGCAAACAAATAATTAAAAAAAGTTTGATCAAAAATACTTATAAACAAAGTAATACTGTAAAAAAATATACCAATATAGATTACTTTACTATGACCTATTTTTTTAATTAGATATCCTGTTACAAGTGATGGCAAAAACATTGAAGCAACATGAAACTGAATTACAATACCTGTTTTACTTAAACTCATTTTTTCCATAACATGCATGCTTATAGGTGTTGCTGTCATTAAAAAAGTCATTATTGCATATCCAAATGCTGATGCTGCTAGCGCTTGAATAAATCTTGGTTGAGAAATTAATTCTAAATAACTTCTTCCAGTATAATTAATATTTTCTTTATTAATTGTTTTGCTTTCATAAAACAAAAAAAGAATTGTGGGTATAAACGTTAAAACTGCTAAAGATAAATATGACCCTACGTACAAATTCTCGCTAACTAAATCTTTTGAATAGTTGGCTAAACTTGGTCCTAAAAAGGCTGAGATGATACCTCCAAACAATAGTATCGAAACCGCTTTTGGGGCCATATCTTTTGTGACACTTTCTGCAGCAGCAAAACGATATTGATGAGTAAAGGCCATTCCAATACCTATAAAAAAGTTAGCAAAACAAAAAATATAAAAATTCTGATTAAATATTGAATAAGCTGCCAAAATTGAAAATAATGCATTACCAATTGATGCATAAATAAAACCAAGTTTTCTTCCTACTAAGCTCATAATTTTTGTAGCCACAATTGCACCAATAGCTATTCCAACAACAGAGATTGACATAGGTAAAGTCGCTAATGATTTCATAGGACTTATTTGAGATCCTATAATTCCACTTAAAAAAACAGTAACTGGAGCTGCTGTAAAACTAAATATCTGACTTAATGTTAGTAAAATAAGATTTTTATTCATTAAAATATGTATTTATCTCCCAGATAAATAATAATCCCAATTGCAATGCCTGTTAGAATGTAAAAAAACATAAATTATTTAATATTTATTTTCTCTGGTATTAATCCTTTAGGACGGTATCTCATTATAATCAAAAGTCCAATTCCAACTAGTAAGAATCTAAAATATGCAGCACTTTGAATTAAATGTTGTTTAACTGCATTAGTTTCTTCTAGGTGTGCAGTAAAAAAATTAATAAAAAACAGAGCAATTGGTGCAGCTTCTACCCATAAAAACCAAACAACAAAACCACCAAGAATTGCACCAAAATTATTACCAGTACCACCTACAATAACCATTACCCATATTACAAATGTGTATCTCATAGGTCTATAACTACCCGGTGTGAATAAGCCGTCATTTGTAACCATCATAGCACCAGCTATTCCAACTATTGCTGAACCCAAAATAAATATTAATAAATGTTCTTTGACTACATTTTTTCCCATTGCATTTGCAGCCACTTCATTATCTCTTATAGCTCTCATCTTTCTTCCCCAAGGTGAATACAATGCTTTTTGAGTAAGAATTAATAAAATTATTACAACTGTCAAAAATAGACCTGCAAGACACAACTTTACGTAAACTGAGGATGCATCAATTACTAATTGATTTAAAACATCTTGTCTTTCAGTCAAGGAGGTTATTACATCTAATTTTTTTGAATGAAATTTTTCTACTAAATCTATAAACCATGTTGAGCCTTGTAAATCAACTTCGTAAGGAACCGGTCTTTTTAAACCAATAACATTTTTCACACCTCTTGCTAACCAATCTTCATGTTTAATTATTGAAACTATTATTTCCGCTATAAGCAACGTTGCTATCGCTAAATAGTCTGCTCTTAAACCAAGAGCAATTTTACCAACTATAAAAGCTATACCCGCAGCAAATAAACCGCCAACTATCCATGAGAAAATTATTGGCAAACCTAACCCACCAAGAAATCCTGTCTTAGCTGGGTCAACGGCTTCTATATTTTCA
>CACEMG010000017.1 GCA_902560565.1 uncultured Pelagibacteraceae bacterium
TAAAATCGGAGTGTTGTTAGTACTAAGAAGTGTAAAAAGTTTTGTTCCTTCTTTATTAAATGCTACACTATCTATATCATCCTCAAATGAAAGTTTGTCTTCAAATGTCATTCCATCAAGATCAAAAGCTGTAGCAGCGTTAAATTTTCCTAATTCGCCATTTTGGTCTAAAATATAAAATATTTTTCCATCATCTTTTATTACCATGTTTTCTAATTGAGTATTAAGTGCGGCAGATGAATTTCCAGTAACATTTTCTCCATCAATAGCATCACACGTTACATCTTCACCCTGACTATTCATTAGATCTGTTGTTACTTTAAAAGGTTCAGCTACTTTATTCATAGCTAACGTATGACCAGTATTCATTTTACCAAGTCTATTAAAATTAGCAGTAAAAACTGTTAAACCATCATCACTCCATACAACATCATGAGGATCTTCAGTTCTATCTTGTTCAAGTGGAAATGCAGCTCCAGCTCTGCTCGGTACGCATGTCAAAGTACCATGTGCTATGTTACCACCAGGAATTACTCCATCTACCCATCTCACTTTTAATTCGCGAGCTACTACGAAATTTGAAATAAAAATCGAAATAAAATAGCAAATTATTATCAGGGCAGCTTTTTTCATTGTAGACTATTGTAGTGCAGGTTTTAAAAGCCTCAACATTTTTTTATGTATAGATTTATTAGCTGAAATTAAAACATTGCCAGCTTTATTTGCGCTTTCGTTACGCCAAGTAGAAGCGATTCCACCTGAGGCTTTAATTATTGGAATTAATGGATGAATATCCCAGATTTTATTCATACATTGAATAACAACATCTAATCTTCCTTCACAAAAATGAGCATAGCTTAATGCATCAGAACAAGGAAACTGCATCATCTTTAAAATCTTTGGAATTTTCTTTTGTTTGTTTAAGGATAAATAGCCATGAAAAGCAGCAGACACTTTCATATTTTTAAATGTTGCTTTTTTATTGATACTTAACTTTGATTTTTTTCCATTATCAACCACATAGGCAGTATTGTTAGAAACATTGTAGTAGTATTTTTTTAATTTAGGAAAATTTGCCAAACCTACAATTGGATCTCCTTTATAATTTAATGAGATTAAATTGCTCCAAGTAGGGTTTCCTATCACAAAAGATCTTGTTCCATCTATTGGATCAATAATCCATGCAAAATCACTTTTAACCTTTTTGTGTCCAAATTCTTCTCCAATTATTTGATGATCTGGAAATTTCTTTTGTATTTTAGCTCTTATAAATTTTTCAAATGCCTTATCTGCAGATGTTACTGGGTCATAACCTTTACCCTTAAGTTTATTATTTACCTTAAAGGGCTTGTTAAGCTTCTTATAATAAAGTCGTGTTAAGTCCTTAGCTAAGCTGTTTAAAAAGCTTGAAAATACTTTAATTTTCTTTGAATTTATCTCTGGCATAAATAGTCACTTACTATTTTATTTATCTTGATTAAAGACAAATTTTAAATAATCCTCGAATAAACTATGAAAATAGAACTGAATAATAACAAAATTTTCTATAAAAATGGCTCATCAGTACAAGAGATACATCCATTTTGGTTGAGAGAAAGAGCAAATGGTGAAAAATACTTAGATAAAAAAACACAACAAAGACTTTTTGATCCAACTTCCTTAAATGTCGAAATTGCAATCAAAAGTGCGCGAATTAATAATGACTTATTAGAGATTGATTTCAATGATGGTGTTAATTCAAAACTAAATATTGAAAAAATTGCTGAAGAATTTTCAAAAGAAGATGAAGTGATTTACGGAATAGAAAAAGTCAAATGGAATTCATCTTTTACGGATTTTAAAAAATATAAATATTCTGATGAGCTTTTCGAAACTCAGGAAATGTATGATTTATTATTTTCTTTTTATAAATATGGATTTGTAATTATAAAGGATGTACCAACCGAGGATAATTTCTTAGTAAAATTTGCAAATAAAGTTGGAAGTGTAAGACGAACAAATTTTGGTGAACATTTTAATGTTAAATCAATTCCAAGCCCTAACGATTTAGCTTATACATCTCTTCCTCTTGCACCACATACAGATAATCCTTACAGAAATCCTGTACCATGTATTCAATTATTACATTGTATTATAAATGAAGTTTCTGGTGGACTTTCAACGTTAGTAGATGGATATACTGTTACCGAAGATTTAAAAAAAGAAAATCCAGAATTTTATAATATTCTTACCAAAGTGAAGGTTAAATTTAAATTTATAGATAAAGATGTTGTTTTAGAGCATTGGGCTGAATTAATTCAATTAGATGAAAATAAAAAATTAAAACAGGTAAGATTTAGTCCAAGATTAGACTTTGTTCCAATTTTAGAAAAAAGTGAATTAGATTTGTACTATAAAGCGAGGAAGAAATTATCCGCTATGTACAATTCTGATAAATATAGAATTGAATTTAAACTGCAACCAAAAGATCTTTTAATGATGGATAATTATAGACTGTTACATGGTAGAACAGAATTTGATGCAAATGAAGGAAGTAGATTTTTACAAGGTTGTTATTTAGATTTTGATAGTACAGAGGGTAAATTAAGACACTTAAAAAGAAAATTTAATCTTTGACTTTTAAGGATACCTTAATCGCATCATTAGTCCCAATTTTTTTAGGTTTTGGTTTTGTAATTGCTAAACCAGCAATGGAACATTTTCCACCTATACTTTTGATGGGTTTAAGATTTACTTTTGCGGCATCAATTTTAATTTGGTGGTTCCCAATTCCAAGAGGTTATCTTAAGCAAATTTTTATAGCTTCTTTAATTGCCAATACTTTACAGTATAGCGTTACTTACACCGGTTTAAATTTAATCGATGCTTCTGCAGCTGTACTACTGGTTCAAACAGAGGTTCCATTTGGAGTTTTATTTGCTTACTTCATGCTTAAAGAAAAACCTACGATAAGAAGTTTAATTGGAATTACAATTGCATTTGTTGGAGTTTACATTTTAACAGGCTCTCCTAATTTAGAGGGAAAATTTTTAGGTATATTTCTTACAATACTAGGATCTGCTATTTGGGCATTAGGGCAAGTATTAGTAAAACCTTTAAGTAAAGAAATAGCTCCACTAACACTCGTTGCATGGCTAGCTATTTTCTCAGGACCAATATTAATTTTTTTATCATCGATCCTTGATGGTAACACGATAAATTATATTAAATCTGCAAACTTTAATAGCTGGGCTATTGCGTTTTATTTAGGATTTTTTATGCAACCAGTCACCTATGGGTGTTTTTATTATGTATTAAAAAATAACCCATTATATAAAGTTTTGCCCATTGTTACTATGGGAATACCTTTGACT
Organism: uncultured Pelagibacteraceae bacterium; assembly: GCA_902560565.1. Taxonomy (GTDB): domain Bacteria; phylum Pseudomonadota; class Alphaproteobacteria; order Pelagibacterales; family Pelagibacteraceae; genus Pelagibacter. The sequence continues at coordinate 3,354 of CACEMG010000017.1, forward strand.
GGTTTATTAGCTGCAATACTTCTTCTTGGAGAAAAACCAACAACAGAACTTTACCTTGGAGGCTTTATAATTTTAATAGGAGTTATTTTAATTGTTTATACAAAACAAAAAAAAAGTAATTAATAATATATTAAAAATTTATCCAATTTTTCCTAAAAAAGGGATGTATTCTAGTAGATAAAAGCCTATTGCTTGAAGTTGGTTTGTTATTATTAATATTCCAGTTAGGAATAAGAGGACACCTCCAGTTTTCGTTATAATATTCATTTTTTGCTTAATATTTTTTGAAATAAGAAGAAACTTTTGAATAGCATAACCTGCTAAAATGAATGGAATGGCTAATCCTAAGGAATAAAATGTAAGAAGCATTATTCCTTCATAAATGCTTTCGGTTGTTGATGCCAAAATCAAAATAGATCCAAGAATTGGACCTATACAAGGTGTCCAACCAAATGCAAAGGCCATACCTACTAAAAATGAACTAAATACATTACTATTTTTCTCTGCATCTAATCTTTTTTCGTAGTTAAGAAAATTGAGATTAAACACTCCTAAAATATGAAGTGAGAAAATGATAATTATTAAACCAGCAATAATTCTTAATGGAAAAGAATTTTTTAATAAAATCTTTCCTAAAAAAGTTGCTGATGCCCCAAATATAATAAAGACAACTGAAAAGCCTAGAGTGAATAAAATTATTGGTAATAAATTTACATTTTTACTTTTTAACAAATTCTCTAAAGTGGAACCTGATATATAAGATATATAACCCGGAATAAGTGGCAAAACACACGGTGATAAAAAACTTATTAATCCAGCACCAAATGCAATAAGTATTTCTGTCATTTTATCCTGAATTTTTCATTGCTGCAGCAATACCAGCAATTGAGGTCATCATTGCATCATCTAAATATTTTCTATGCTTTTTCTGTATTCCTTTTTTAGATAATTTTTTCATTACAACAGCTTGCAAAATATTGAGAACTTCAGTGTAAATATTTCTTACAATAACTGATGATCTAAATTTTTTTCTTTGATTTATAATTTCTGTTGGAGTTATAAATTGATTTAGTTTTTTTATATTATCAAATTGCAATCTTAGTTTATCACCAACTTTTTTAAGTTTAGCATCTGCTAAACCCTCTTCATAAACTTCTGAAATCTCGGGATCAACTTTTGAAATCACCATATCCAAAATATCCATTGTTGAATTAAAAAAAGGCCAATTTCTTTCCATATCAACTAATATAGATTTAAATTTTTTCACTGAAGAGTATTTTAATGCCTCACCTGTTCCAAGCCACGCAGGTAACATCAATCTTATTTGTGTCCAAGCAAAAACCCAAGGAATTGCTCTTAGTCCTTTTATATTATCAACATTTTTTCTTTTAGACGGTCTTGATCCAATCGATAATTTTCCAAGTGCAAGATGGGGTGTTACAGTTTTAAAGTATCTAATAAAATCTGTATTTTCTCGAATATTTTTTCTGTAAGATCTTGTCGATATCTGTGTCATATCCTCAATTAAATTTCTCCATCTATCTTTTGGTTTTGGTGGTGGATTAAGTGTTGCTTGCATTACCGCACCTATATAACTGCAGAGGTTATATTTTGCTATTGGTTCATAGCCATATTTTTGTTGTATCATTTCACCTTGATCCGTAATTCTAATTTTGCCATTTACGGATCCTGGAGGTTGAGATCTAAGAGTGGATTGAATTGGACCACCTCCTCTTCCAGCAGAACCTCCTCTGCCATGAAAAAATGTAAGATCAATTTTATATTTTTTTCCTAACTTAACAATTTCCTCTTGAAGCTTATATTGATGCCAGCTTGCAGAAAGTTTTCCAGCATCTTTACTTGAGTCTGAGTAACCAATCATAATCTCGTGACTATTCTTTATTAATTTTCTATACCAGCTTAAGGAAAATAAATTTTCCATAATCGATTTTGCATTTTTTAAGTCGTCTAAAGTTTCAAACAATGGAACTACTCTTAATCTTTTATTTATATTTGCTTCCTTTTGTAAAAAAGAAACTGCTAAAATATCAGAGGCTGATGATGTCATTGAAATAATATATGCACCTAAACATTCCTCAGGTTGATCAGCTAGAATCTTAAAAGTAGACCAAACTTCAAGATTTTCTCTATTTTGAAATTTGAAGTTTTTGATGATTTTTTTATTTGTTTTTAGATGTTTTGATAAAAAATTTACTCTTTGCTTTTCTGTCCATTTATAATAATCGGCTTTGTACTTCTTTTTGATAAACTCATAAAGTAATTGTGAGTGTCTTGATGACTCCTGTCTAATATCTAGTCTAGCAAGATTAATACCAAAACATTTAGCTCTTCTCATTAGATCTAAAAGCTCACCACTAGCTATATTTTCGTTTTGATTACTTTCAAGAGAGTCTCTTACCACCCTTAAAGGTTTTAAAATTTCTTCTCTTGAGGATAATAGTTTTTTTTGATCTAGAGGTTTGTGTCTTACAAGATGATTTTCTATTGCTCTATGCGTTAATCTCATTTTATCCCTAAGAGGTCTTAGAAAGACTCTATATGGCTCGAATGTTTTACCTGTGACTTTAAGGATTTTGTTGGAACATTTTTCCATTGAAAAAGATCTAATTAGCTTTGTTAATTCTTTTTCATATAATTTTGCAGCTTCCCATCGTGATAATAAGATTACCTCTTTGGTAATTGAGGAGGTTACATTGGGATTTCCATCTCTATCTCCACCCATCCAAGAACCAAACTGAATAGGATTAAAATTTTTAGGTAAATTTCTTCCCATATTTTTAAGAAATATTCCATTTAGTCTTCTATAAACTTTTGGAATTGTTTCCCATAAGCTGTCTTCTATTACTGCAAGCCCCCATCTAGCTTCATCAGTTGGGCTAGGTCTAAATCTTTTTAAATCATCAGTGTTCCAAATAATTGTAAATTCATCATAGAGTTTTTTATCTAAAATTTTTACTTTCGATGGATAATGCTTAAGCAGTTCGCGTTGTTCCATAATCTCGGTTATGTTATGGTATTTTTGTATTAATGTTCTTCTTTTAACTTCAGTTGGATGAGCTGTTAAAACAATTCCAATATTTAAGTTTTTTGCAATATTATAAATTTTATTATTTGAAACTTTTCTAGATTTAAAAAGATTTTCAAATATTTCTTCTATAAAAATATATTTATGTTCATCTTTTATTTTAGAATTTTCAAATTCGTCTAATTTTCTAGACGAGTCTAATGACTCTGTTAAGTTAACAAAGTTCATAAAATGTGTAAATGCTCTAGATAATTTGAAAATATTAATTGGGCTAAGTCTATTTATTTCTGAAATAATTATTTTAAACCTTTTTTTATTATTAATATTTTTGACGTTTGCTTTTGAAAGTAGTCTAATTTTTTCAACTAAATTAAAAAAGTTTTGTCCTTCTTGTTTTCTAATAACTCTACCAAGTATATCACCTAGATATCTTGCATCGTCTCTTTGTGATTTAGTTGGTATTCCTTCGTAATATAAATCTCTTTTAAGCATTGTTATTGACAACTTTGTGTGTCTGTTCTCCTAAGTTATCTATTCCAAGCTTAACAGTTTCACCACCTAATAAAAATTTAGATGGTTTTCTATTTTCCCCAACGCCTGGTGGTGTTCCTGTGCAACATATATCGCCAGGGTATAAAGTCATGCAGTGGCTCATATAAGATACTAATTGGTTTATATTAAAAATCATTTGATTTGTATTTCCTGTTTGCATTCGTTCTCCATCAACATCTAAATACATGTTTAAATTATGAACATCTGAAATTTGATCTTTTGTTAATATGTAGGGGCCTATAGGTCCAAAAGTGTCAAAACCTTTTCCTTTATCCCACGAGCCGCCTTTATTCTTTTGAAAGTTTCTCTCGCTTACATCGTTTACTAGAAAAAAACCTAAAACATAATTTAACGCATCTTTTTCACTGACATAAGAACATTTCTTTCCTATTACAAAACCTAATTCAACCTCCCAATCTGTATGATTAGAATTTTTTGGTATTACAATATCGTCATTAGGTCCAGATACACTGTTAGTGAATTTAGAAAATATTATAGGCTCTTTTGGAATAGGCATATTCTGTTCTATTGCGTGATCTTTAAAATTTAAACCTATTCCAATAAATTTGGAAGGTTTATGAACACAAGCTCCAATCCTTTGATTTTTTTCTAATATAGGTAAATCTTCAGGTTTTATATTATTTAATTTTTCTAAGGTCTCGAAATTTAAATTTTCTGAATTAAAATCTTTGATAACAGAAGATACGTCTCTATAATTATTATCTTTATCTACTATAATTGGTTTTTCCTTATTTGGATTTCCAATTCTTGCTAGTTTCATTTTAAAAATACGATTAAAAGTAATATTACCCAAACTGCACCATAGTAAAATGGCATCATCTTTTTCCAAGACGATAAAGCTTTTGCAGCTGTTTTAACTTCTTTTTTTTTGACTTTTACCATTTATTATCCTTTCAATCCAAGATGAGTATACTTTACATTTAAATAATCTTTAATTGCCATAGAGCCGCCTTCCCTACCGTAGCCTGCTTGTTTTATTCCACCAAAAGGTGCTTCAGCTATAGCGACCAATGGAGTATTTACCGCAACAGTTCCTGTTTCCATAAGTTCTGAAGCTCTATGAGCTTTTTCCATCGAATTAGTGCAAATGTAACTTGATAAACCTAAATCGTGATTATTTGCTCTTTCAATAACTTCATCAAATGTTTTAAATGATAACATTGGAACTAATGGTCCAAAAGGTTCAACTTTCATTATTGTAAAATCATCTTTAATATTGTCAAAAATGGTTGGTTCATAATAAAATCCTTTATTAAATCCTTGAGGTCTTTTTCCTCCAAGAAGAACTTTTCCTCCTTCTTTTTTTGTTGTTTCAACTAGTTCTTCAACTTCATTTAACCTTTTTTTTGTTGTTAAAGGTCCTAATTGAACTGATGGATCCATACCATCACCAATTTTCAACTTTTTTGTTTTTTCAATAAATAAATTTACAAATTCATCTTTTTTATTTTCTTGGATATAAAATCTATTTGGAGATATACATACTTGGCCATTATTTCTAAATTTTGCTGCAATAGCCATGTCTGTAGCTTTTTTAATATCAGCATCTTCAAAAACAATAAACGGAGAGTGTCCACTTAGCTCCATTGTTACTCTTTGAACTTTATCTGCAGCTTGTTTTAATATTAGTTTACCAACTCTTGATGAGCCAGTTATTGATATTTTTTTAACTATATCTGATGAAATTAATTGTGATGCAATACTAGGTGGATCTCCCGAAAGTAAATTTACTACGCCATCAGGAACACCGCACTCTCTGCATATGTCTACTAATTCCATAACAGTGCCAGGTGTTATAACATCAGGTTTTATAATTACCGAACAACCAGCTGCTAATGCTGTTGAAATTTTTCTTGAAGATAAAACTAATGGAAAATTCCATGGCGATAGTGCAGCCACTACTCCGACTGGTTGATAATATACATGTACTCTAGTATCTTTAAATCTGCTCTCAACAGTTTGACCATAAATTCTTTTTGTTTCTTCTGCGTTCCATTCAAAAATATCTGCTGATCCTCCAACTTCACCTTTTGCTTCTGCAAATGGTTTTCCGACTTCAAGTGTCATCCACTTTGCTAATACATCTTGTTTTTCTCTCATCTTATCTGCAATTTTTCTTAATGTATAAGATCTTTGCCAAGGTGGTGTATTTTTCCAAACCTCTAAACCTTTTTGTGCTGATTTAAGTGCATCATCTACATCTTTTGCGCTTGCTTTTGATGCATGACCAATAATTTCTTCATTTGCAGGATTAATTACTTCGTATGTTTGTTTATCTGAAGACTGTTGCCATTTTCCATTAATGAATTGTCCAAATTTGCTATACATAATTTTTAATTTATGATTAATTAGTGGTCTATTAACCTTGAATATATCTATAAATAAGTAAAAAATAAAGTGTCTAAGTCTTTCCCTCTTCTGTTTATACTTCTTTGGTCTTCTGCTTTTATAACAACCCTTCCAATTGTTCAAAATAGTGATCCATTCTCTGCTTTAGCCTTTAGATTTTTCTTAGTGGCTATTTGTTTTTTTATATATTCAATTTACAAAAAAACTAAAATATCAATTAATAGCGAAGACCTAGTAAATTCTTTAGGTACTGGTATTTTGTTTCATGGACTTTACCTAGGTGGAGTTTTTTACTCAATATACATAGGTTTTCCAACAAGTCTAACTGCACTTATAGTTACTATGCAGCCAATTTTAACTAATTTACTAGCAGGTTATTTCTTAAAAGAAAAAGTCTCACTTAATCAATGGTTAGGAGTTTTATTGGGGTTCACGGGTGCAGTAATGGTACTAGGATTTGATATTGGAAAATCTTTACCAATCGAAGGTGTTATTTCTTCGCTTGTTGCTTTGGTTGCAATTACTACATCTACAATTTGGCAAAAAAAAATAAGTAACAATATCCCTTTATCTGTTAACAATATGTATCAAGCAGTTGGTGCAGTTTTGTTTCATTTATTAATTATTATTTTTATATTTAAAGAGCCATTTATAAATTTAAATTCAGATTTTTTGTTAGCAATGAGTCATCAGGTATTTCTTGTATCTTTAGGAGCATTTTCTATTTTGATGTACCTAATAAAAAATAATTCTGCGAGCAAAACTGTATCATTATTTTTTTTAATACCAGTGGTTACAGCATTGATGGCTTGGATATTTTTAGGTGAAGAATTGATGAAAATAGATATTGCTGGTTTCATAATCGCATCTACAGGTGTATTTATTTCAACAAGAAAATAAATATTTAAGCAATAATTTGATGAGACATTTTACTTATTAATTTTCTCTTATTTATGTTAGATTTATCTAAAAAGGAGAAACGTATGAAGGCATATATTATGGGGAACTACACGGAAAAAGCTTTTCAGGGTTTTATGAAAGATCCAACGAGTGATAGAAAAGCAGTTGTAGAACAATTAACAAAAGCTGTTGGTGGAACAATTCACAGTATGGATATCGTTAGAGGTTCATACGATTTTATTGTTGTTACTGAAGTTGGATCATTTGATGACTTTGCTGCTATAAAATTAGTTGTGGAGTCATCTGGTGCTGTAAAAAATATGACAATGTTAGAAGCTATAGATTTTACAAAAGCAACAACTAAAGCAAGCAAGATTGGTTACAAACCTCCAGGACAGTAAAGAAAATTTATTTTTTTTCGTCGTTATCAACGACTAAGCAGATTTCTGATTTTGTCAGAAATCTGCGACCTGTTCCGTTATCTAATGAGAACATACCGCCAATACCTTTTACAGCATCAATAGTAAGATCAGTGTGTTTCCATTTTTCATATTGATCGCCATTCATATAAAAAGGAACTCCACCTATTTCTCCTAACTTAATATCATTATCACCAAGTGGAAATTCACCTTCTTGAAAACACATAGGAGCACTTCCATCGCAACAACCGCCAGACTGGTGAAACATTAATTTTTTACCATATTTTTCCTGAAGTTCTGATAGAAGATTCAATGCAGAGTGTGTTGCTGATACTTTCATTTTTAAATTACGGCCCATGATATCGAATCATGGGCCATTATATATTGTTTGTTTAAAAGAAGCCTAATTTTTTCTCAGCATAAGAGACATGTAAGTTCTTATTCTGTCTGTAATGATTAAGCATCATTTTATGAGTCTCTCTTCCAACTCCTGATTGTTTATATCCACCAAATGGTGAGTGAGCTGGATAAGCATGATAACAATTAGTCCATACTATTCCTGCTTGAATTGCTCTACCCATTCTGTAAGCGATATTACCGTTTCTAGTCCAAACAGCTGCTCCTAAACCATAAAGAGTATCATTAGCAATTTTTAATGCTTCTGCTTCATCTTTAAATTTAATAACAGATACAACAGGTCCGAAAATCTCTTCTTGAGATATTCTCATGTTGTTTTTGGCCTCAAAAATAGTTGGCTGGATATAGTTTCCTTTTTCTAAGCCACTATTTAGTTTAGCAACACTTCCACCAGTTAAGACTTTAGCACCCTCTTTTTTTCCGAGATCAAGATAAGATTTAATCTTCTCCATTTGTTCTACGGAAGCTTGAGCACCAATCATTGTCTCCATTTTTAAAGGGTTATCTTGAACAACTGCTTTAGTTCTCGCAATAGCTCTTTCCATGAATTTATCATAGATAGACTCTTGAATTAAAGCTCTACTTGGACAAGTACAAACTTCACCTTGATTAAGATTGAACATAACAAAACCTTCAATACATTTGTCAAAGAAGTCATCATCTTTATCCATGATATCCTCAAAGAAAATGTTAGGAGATTTGCCGCCTAATTCCAAAGTAATTGGAATTATATTTTGTGCAGCATACTGCATAATCAATCTTCCAGTTGTTGTTTCACCAGTAAATGCAACTTTTGCAACTCTTTTAGATGAAGCTAAAGGTTTACCTGCCTCTAATCCAAATCCACTTACAATGTTTACAACTCCTTTTGGTAATAAATCCCCAATAAGTTCCATCATTACCATAATTGAAGCTGGTGTTTGCTCAGCTGGTTTTAAAACTGAACAGTTACCTGCAGCAAGAGCTGGCGCTAGTTTCCATGTTGCCATTAGTAATGGGAAATTCCATGGAACTATCTGTCCAACCACTCCTAGTGGTTCAGGTATATTGTACGAGTATTGAGAGTTACTAATTTCTGCAATTGATCCTTCTTCTGCTCTGATTACTCCAGCAAAATATCTCCAGTGGTCTACTACCAATGGAAGGTCAGCCGCCATACACTCTCTGATCGGTTTACCATTATCTAAACATTCAGCGACAGCTAATAAGTTTAGATTTTTTTCTAAAACATCAGCGATTTTGTACAAGATGTTTGATCTTGTTGTGATGTCTGTCTTTCCCCATTCAGGGAAAGCTGCGTGTGCCGCGTCTAATGCAGCTTCCACGTCTTTTTCATTTGAACGCGCAACTGAACAGATCTTCTCATTAGATATCGGGCTTACATTGTCAAAATATTTACCAGATAGAGGTTCTACAAATTTACCGTTAATGTAGTTTCCATATTTTGCTTTAAATGGAAATTTAACCTTCAGATGAGAGGTATCTAGAACCGAAGACACTTTCATTGCTTCTGCACTCATTTTTCCTCCATTTTTTATAAATTCAATTAAAACAATTTTTGATTGCAATGTAAATGTAACAAAATATTTTCAACTTGAAATTGATTCAAGAATATAAAATCATGAAATATTCAATTAAAAGTTTTATTATGGTTTCACGTGAAATTTTATGGATAAAAATTTTTTTAAAAAATTGAGAATTTTAGATGGCGGTATGGGGCAAGAATTACATGCACGCGGTCTTGTTTCAAAAGGAACTCTTTGGTCAACAAGTGCAATTTTAGATGAGAAATATCATCAATCTGTGGTTGATATACATTTAGATTATATTGAGGCAGGTGCAGAACTAATCACTACTACAAATTTCTCAAGTAGAAGAGTTAGAATGGAGCAAAATAAAGTTAATGATTTGTTTGAATTTGCCAATAAAAAAGCTTGTGAACTTGCTGTAAAAGCAAAAGAACAATCAAAAAAAGAAATTATAATAGCTGGAAGTATACCGGCACAATCAGATACTTATAGGGAAGACACTAGATCAAGTGAAATTATTCATCAAAATTTTTATGATCAAATTAATTGTATTAAAGATTTTATAGATGTTTTTTATTTAGATGTTATTTCGAGTGGAAGGGAAATATCTATTGCCACTGAAATAATTGATAAATTAAATAAACCTATTCTTGTCGGTATCCATTTACTTAAAGACGGGAAATTACCTTCGGGTGAAACCATTAATGAAGTAATGAAAAAATATAAAAGCTCTAATTGGATTGGGATTATTGCTTCATGCGTGTCACTTGAAATTGCTGAAAATTCAATAGAGGAGCTAAAAAATCATAAATTACCCTTTGGTTATAAGGTTAATCTTTGGGGTGATGATGAGCCATCTCCAGTTAGAAAGATTAATTCAGCTAAATTTGACGAAGATGCAGTTAACTTAAATACTGTTATGGGAAAAAGAGAAGTATCAGATGAGGTGTATAAAAAGTTAGGTAAAAATTTTATTAATAACGGTGCAACTATATTAGGTGGTTGTTGTGAAACGAATCCAAGGCATGTTTCTATTTTATCTGAATTAAAATAAAATTTATTTAGTCGTTAGACTTTTTTGCTAAAAAAATACCAATTAGGACTAATATTACTGAAACAATAATCTTCGGTGTTATTAACTCTTTTAAAAAAATGTATCCTAAAATTATTCCAAAAATCGGTATTAAGAAAGACACTTGGGATTGAAAAATCAATCCATTTTTCTTTAAAATAGAAAATCTTAACAACCATGCAATACCAGTAGATACTAAACCAAGATAAATAACAGATATAATTGATAGTGTGTTTGGAGTACTATTCCATGGTTGCTCAAATATCATAGTTAAAGGTAATAAAATTATTGATGCCCAAATACAAATTGATGTTGTAACGTTTTCATTTCTTTTATTACTTATCTTTAAAGTAAGAACACCACCAACAACATATCCTGTTGCACCTAGTAGAATTAAAAGAGCTGAATAAAAATTATTTTCATTAATTAAAATATTATCTGAAAATAAATAAACAATTCCAGAAAAACCTATTAAAACTCCAACAGTTTTAATTAAATTAAATTTTTCGTTCTTTGTAAAATAATGACCTAAAATTGTAGAAGTTAATGGAGTGCTCGACATCAATATAGCAGCCAAGTTACTTTGAACAGCCTTTATTCCATAAGATATAAAGAAAAATGGAATTACAAGATTGACAAAACCGATTAAAGCAAACCAATGCCAGTCTTTAGAAAAAACTTCGATTTTAATTTTTTTAATATTACATAAAATAATAAGAGGTAATGATGCTAAAAAAACTCTCAAAAAAGCAATTGTTACAGGTCCAAAAGACTCTGTTGCAATTTTAATGTTAAAAAAAGCGGAAGACCATATCAGTGCTAAAAAGCATAAAAGTGAATAATCAATAATTTTTGGTTTTCTCACTCCGTAATCTCCATGACTTTTGATGAAGTTATTTCATTTAATTTTTCAAAATTTATTTCAAAAATACAATTTGGATGACCTGCTGCAGCATAAAGTTTATCAAATCTTTTTAATGTATTGTCCATAAATATTTCGACGTTATTTAACAAACCAACCGGAGATACGCCTCCAATAGTGTATCCCGTTTGAGTTTTTACTTGCTCTGGTGAAGCCATGCAGAGATCATTTTTTTTTGTGATTTTTTTAAGTTTATTTAATGAACATTTTTTATCTCCAGATACTAAGCATAAAATAAAACTATCATTTGCTCGAAATAATAAACTTTTTACGATTGCCCCTTCATGACATTTAAGAGCTATTGATGCCTCTTTTGCTGTTCTAGCTGTCTTTTCTAAAACTTGAACTTTCTTATTTTCATCTAATTTTTTAAGTGCTTCTTGAGCTCTTTTTACGGGTTCATTGTTTAATAGGTCATTCATACAACTAATAATTGTTTGTAAAATATTAATAGCTTGATTTTTGGCCCATGCGTAAACTGCATAGGAGATATCAATATAATAGGCGATATTAATATATTTTTATTTGCTAATAAACTCTTAAAATTGAAAGGTCAAATATATGAGCGCTGATAACATACTTAAAAAAATAAAAGAAAAAGACATAGAATATGTTGATTTAAGATTTACTGATCCAAGAGGTAAACTTCAACATGTAACTCAAGATTTAGCTACAGTTGATGAAGATATGCTCAACAATGGAATTTTTTTTGATGGCTCCTCAATTGCTGGATGGAAAGCAATTAATGAATCAGATATGATTTTAAAACCTGATTTATCAAATTGTTTCGTAGATCCATTTTTTACACATAATACATTAGTGCTTTTTTGCGATGTGATGGATCCAATTTCAAAAACTTATTATGAGAGAGATCCACGTTCAACTGCAAAGAAAGCTGAGGAATACCTTAAAAAAACAAAAATAGGAGATAAAGCTTATTTTGGTCCAGAGCCGGAATTTTTCGTATTTGATGATGTAAGGTTTACTAACGAAATGAACAAAACAGGTTTTGAGGTGGACAGTGTAGAGGGTCCTTATAACACTGGAAAAAAATACGATAACGGAAATATGGGACATAGACCAAAAATCAAAGGTGGATACTTCCCAGTTCCACCAGTTGATGGATCACAAGATTTAAGATCTGAATGTTTAAAAGCAATGAAAGATATGGGAGTAAAAGTTGAGAAACATCACCATGAAGTAGCACCTAGCCAACATGAGCTTGGTACGTTATTTAATACTTTGGTCAACCAAGGCGATAGCATGCAAATTTATAAATATGCTGTTCATAATGTGGCACATTCATTTGGTAAAACCGCGACATTTATGCCAAAGCCAGTTAAAAATGATAATGGTTCTGGAATGCATATTCATCAATCAATTTTTAAGGGTAATACACCTTTATTCGCAGGAGATAAATACGCAGGACTTTCGGATGAGTGTTTATATTACATTGGAGGTATTATAAAACACGCGAGGGCGCTTAACGCTTTTTCAAATGCTTCTACAAATAGTTATAAACGTTTAATTCCAGGTTTTGAAGCGCCAGTTTTATTAGCTTACTCCTCTAGAAATAGATCTGCAAGTTGCCGAATACCATTTAGTACAAGCAAAAAAAGGTAAAAGAGTTGAGGTGAGATTTCCTGATGCATCTGGAAATCCTTACTTAACATTTTCAGCAATGTTAATGGCTGGGTTAGACGGTATTAAAAATAAAATCAAGCCTGGTAAACCAATGGATCAAGACTTGTATGCTTTAAGCGCTGAAGAACTTAAAGGCGTTCCAACGGTGTGTTCTTCATTGAGACAAGCATGTGTTGCTTTGGACGAAGATCGAAAATTTTTAACTGAAGGTGGAGTGTTTACTGATGATCAAATAGACGCTTATATCGACTTAAAAATGGAAGAAGTAAATAACTTTCAAGATACTCCTCATCCAATTGAATACGAAATGTACTATAGTTGCTAAACCATTTATTGTAGAGGACATAAAAAAATCTGATCATTTAAAAGTTTTAAGGAAATTATAAACAGAACTTCTTTTTTCTCTTTTGGCCTCATCTAAAGGTGTGGCTCCCCATCTATCACGAACGAATAAAGGATGTCCATGTGAGACTAAATACTTTACGACCTCCAAGCTACCCTCAGCAGACGCAAGATGTAAAGCAGTTCTTAGGTCATAATCTCCAGCGTTTATGGGAACACCTTTAGCAACTAAATGACGAATACCCTCGACATCATTTCTAGTTGCAGCAAAAAGTAATTCAATTACCATCAACTCATCATCAAATTTTGCAATTTTGTCTGATTTACCCTTTGGATTTTCAACTAAATGAAAAGGCTCTGTATAATTAATATTGAGTTTTTCGAATATATCTACGATTTTTTGATGATTGTTGTTCCTTGCATCAGAGATAGGGTATCCTCCCCATCGATCTGCTCTTGGTTTAACGCCTTGATCTAATAAAAATTTAACAACTTCTAATTGTCCTTCAGCTGAAGCAAGATGTAAAGGTGTTCTAAAATCATAATCACCTTCTGCAAGATCTCGTTGTTGACTAACTAAACTTTCTAAAGTTCTTATATTGCCATTGCTAGCAGCCCAAATTGCCTCTCCACAACTATTTGCAAGCCATCGAGCAATAGGTAATTTTGGATCTAATCGACTAGTATCAGTCATTGTACCATCAAAAATATGAACTAAATATTTTGAAGTAAGTCTTTTTGCCATTTCTAATCCACGAACACTATTGCCTTGTTTATCTAGACGCGGAGAAAAAATACATATTCCCATTAGTCGTGGAACTATCAACAAAACTCCTCCACCTACTCCGCTTTTTGCTGGTAATCCAACTTGCTGAAAGAAGGTACCGCTAGCATTATACATTCCACTAGTTTGCAGCACGGGCAAACAGTTTCTGACAGTTTTCTGGCTAAGCACTCGATCTTGTGTAATAGGACACACTCCACTATTTGCAAGTGTTGCAGCAGCAGTTGCGAATTCTACAGAAGTCATCTCTAATGAACATATGCTAAAATAAAGTTTAAGTGCTTCAGTAACAGCAGGTTCTGTATAAAAATCAAATTCATCTTCATCAGGATGTATGTCGTTATGTAGCTTAGTTTGAGTATGAGGTAAATTACCTGTAGCCATTAAAAGATAACCCATTGCAATGTTGTTATATCCTGTAAAGTTTTCTTGCCGTGCCATGTCCTTATTAAATCTTGGCAATTCTGTGCTAAATTCATCTTTTGGTGACCAACCTATTAATCTTCCAAACTGTTGTCTTATGTATCTTAATCTTTGACTGTGTGACTCTTCTGTACCTATAAGACCTGCTGTCATTATGGCACCAGCGTTAACCATCGGATTAAAAGGCACACGATCAAATTTTCCATCTAAATTACCTATAGCTGTTCTTGCTAACAAAGTTAGATCATCAAATTGTCTACCTGAAGGTTCTTGACCAACATGTTTATGAACTTTTTCTAAACCTAATTTTTCCATTGCAAAACAATAATTAAAAGGTTTGCACATAGATTGGATTGAAAAATCAACATTACAGTCACCTCTTTGATATATTTGACCATCTGTTGTAACAATCGCAACACCAAACTGATCAGGATCAACCTCAGCTAATGGTGGAATATATGAAGCCAGTTCCCCAGACTTAATTTTTTTTACATCTTCAAACATGCTATCTAAATTTTTTGAAAAATCACCAAAGTCAGGTATTGCTAATTCACCGCGTAAAGCTTTTTCAACGAGCAATTCAGAAGTTCGAACGATCTCAATAAAGTCTTCAAATACAATTTTGTCACCATGGGCATCTAAGTTTTGAAAAAGTTTATATAATCTATTGTCATTAGATTTCAAACCTGAGTTTAATAAAACTTCCTTAAACCGTTTAGTTTTAATTACCTCACTCTGGTCTTCGCATAGAGAGAAAAATAAATTTGCCTCCCGTTTAGATATAGATTTTAATTTTTCTAAAAGATTAGCTTTAAAGGCGTGTTTTTTCATAAAAGAAACTTAGGTTATTAAGTAAATTAAAAAAAAACAACCCTTAATCTTTTTGATAAAATTTAATCTATTTTAAAAGACTCTCCACATCCACAACGTTCAGTTTCATTTGGATTATTAAAAACGAAAGATGAAGAAAATTTATCTTTTTTATAATCCATCTGCGTACCCAACAAATACATTACTGCTTTAGGATCTATAAATACTTTAACTCCCTTGTCTTCTATTAACTCTTCGTTCAGATTTTTTTCTTTTGCATACTCCATTATATATTCCATTCCAGCGCAGCCACCACTTTTAACTCCCACTCTTACTCCTAAAGACTTTTGATCCTTTGACATTATTTCTTTAATTCTTTCCGCCGCTCTATCACTTAGAGATATTATTTGGGTCATAAATTTAACTCCAGTTTTGCTGCATCTGACATCATTGATTTATCCCATGGCGGATCCCAAACTAACTCTAAATCAACATCTTTAACGTCTTTAATTTCTTTAACACTGTCCTTAACTTCCTTAGGTAAACTCTCAGCAACTGGACAGTTGGGTGTGGTTAATGTCATTTTAATTTTTACCATATTATCTTTTTCAACATTTATATCATAAATTAAACCAAGCTCATATATATTGACTGGGATTTCAGGATCATAAATCTTCTTTATTTCATTAATTATTTGTTCTTTTAGTTCCATTTTAATCAAACTTTTCTGTATTTGTTTCTTCTTGAGAATTTTTCATTGCAGATGTCAATGTGTGCCATGCTAAAGTAGCACATTTCACGCGCATAGGGTATTGTTTTACACCAGAAAGAGACATAAGTTTTGTTTTCTCATTTTCACTTATAATTTTAGTTTTCATTTCAGGACTTTCTTTTATCATTTGAAGAAAATCTTCTACTAATTCTTTTACCTCTTTTTCTTTTTTTTCCTTCATTAAATCGGTCATTATGGATGCTGAAGCCATTGATATTGCACATCCACTTCCCTCAAAAGATATATCCGAAATATTTTTGTTTTCGTCAATTTTTAAAAAAATATGTACCTTGTCACCACATAATGGATTATGTCCTTTGGCATCTTTATTAAAATTTTCTGTTTTGCGTAAGTTTCTTGGGTTCTTGCCGTGATCTAAAATTATTTCTTGATATAATTCTTTTAAGTCCATTATCTATCAAATATTTTTTTACATTTATTAATTGACTCATTTAGTTTGTCTAAATCATCTTTAGTATTATAAACGCCTAGTGATGCTCTGGCCGTAGCTGATAATCCAAGTTTATCATGCAATATTTGACAACAGTGATGACCTGCTCGAATAGCTACTCCATCTTCATCTAAGATAGTTGCAATATCGTGTGCATGTATTCCATCTAGAGTAAATGACAACACAGACCCTTTATTTTTTGGGTTACCAACAAGTTTAACGGAATTATTTTTTCTCAAAACTTCCTCACCGTATTTTGTAAGTTCACTCTCATGCTTTTCAATATTCTCAATACCTATTTGATTTAAAAATTTTATAGACTCTCCAAATGCAATTACTTGAGCTGTTGCCATGGTACCGGCTTCGTATTTATTTGGGAGGTCCCCGAAAGATATACCTTCTTTTTTAACTTCTCTAATCATACCTCCACCTCCTTGATATGGTGGTAAAGCATCAAGCCACTTTTTTTTAGCATAAAGAACACCTAAACCAGTTGGTCCATACATTTTATGACATGAAATGGCATAAAAATCACAATCTATATCTTGCATATCTAATTTTAAATGAGGCGCTCCCTGACAACCATCTATAAGGATAGGTATGTTTTTTGAGTGAGCTAAAGATGTAATTTCTTTAATGGGTAGTATTGCTCCAGTAACATTTGATAGGTGCGTTACCGCAATCATTTTAGTTTTAGGGGTTATACTTTTTTCAATACTCTCAAGGGTTATTTCACCATCATTATTTATTTCTGCAAAATTAATTTTTACACCCTTTAGTTTTCTCAAGTAATGCCATGGAACATAGTTTGAATGATGCTCTAATTCCGTAAGAAGGATTTCATCCCCTTCTCTTAAAAACTTTTGACCAAATGTATTTGCTACCAAATTAATTGCTTCTGTTGCACCTTTGGTAAATACTATTTCATTAGAATCTTTAGCGTTTATATATTTTTGCATCATCGTCCTAGTATTTTCATATAGATTTGTTGCGGCAACAGCTAAATAATGCACACTTCTTCCGACATTTGAAAATTCTTTTGTATAAAAATCATAAATTCTATCTACAACCATCTGGGGTTTTTGTGATGAGTTGGCACTATCAAGATAAACTAGATCGTTATTATGAACCTTGTTATTAAATATTGGAAATTGTTTTTTTATATTATTTATATTCATTGGCTTAATTCCATGGTTTTTTTTATAAAATTTTTAATTTCTTCATCAGTAATCTTCTCGATCACATCAAGGAAAAAACCACTAATTAAAAGTTTTTTAGCCTGCTTGTAACTTAGTCCTCTAGATCTTAAATAAAATATTGAATTTTCATTAAGACTCCCAGATGCAGAGCCGTGTGAACATTTCACGTCGTCGGCATATATCTCTAGCTCAGGCTTTGCGTTAAACTCTGTATTTTTATCTAATAGAATACATTTACTTAATTGGTAACCGTCAGTTTTCTGTGCATCTGGACTTACATAAATTTTACCCTGATATACGGACTTAGATTTATCATCAAGAACACTTTTAATCAGCTGATAACTTTTTGTATTTTCAACTAAGTGATTGACAGACGTCCTAATTTCATGATGCTTATCAGAGTCTAATGAAAATACTCCATTTATAAATGCAGATGAATATTGACCATTTAAATTACAATTGATTTCGTTTTTTAAAAATTTTGAACCATTAGATAAAATAAATGTTTCTGAAACACTATTCGTTGATTGATCAATATTATTATACGAATACTTTATATTACTATTCCGCGATTTATCGATTTTAAAGTTTTTTAAGATTGCATTTTCTTCTAATGTAAAATTATAAAATATATTGATAAAATTTTTTTCACTTTTATCTTCATAAATATCAACTATCTTTAAAGAACTATTTTCTTCTAAAATAAAATTTAATTGGGAATTTAATATTGTTGAGCTAATATTATTAGTTGAAACGTGATAAATTATTAATGGCTTATTCATGGTATAACTTTTTGAAATAGTGATTTTGTAAAAATCTTTACAAAACGCATTATTTAAATTTAAGAGTGAATTTTTACTTTTAATTTTTGTGCTGATGTCGAACTCTTTTAATATTTTTACTTTATCTTTATCTTCAAAACTAAAATCTAATTCTTCTACTTTGCCGTTAATAAATACTATTTTATTGTGGTCAAATTCTTTAACAGTTAAAGCATTATCAATTAAATTTTCTTTTGATGGATCTATATAAAAATTTAATTCTCCAATATTCTTATTTATAATTTGGTTTAAATCTGAAAATTTCCAACTTTCTAATTTTCTTCCTGGTAAACCTTTTTTTATAAAATTTTCTAAGTTATTTTTTTTAAAACCTAATTCATCATTTGACGAATAATTTTTAAAAGTCTTATCAAAATCTATTTTAATTTTATTTTCCATTTAATTAATATTTTCGTATCCTTTACTTTCTAGCTCCAATGCTAATTCAGGCCCACCTGATTTTTTAATTTTACCATCAATTAAAACATGGACAAAATCAGGTTTGATATAATCAAGCAGCCTTTGGTAATGAGTAATAATTAAGAATGCATTATTCTTCTTTCTTAAAGAATTCACTCCATTAGCAACTATTTTTAGTGCATCAATGTCTAATCCTGAATCTGTTTCATCAAGAATTGATAATTTTGGATTTAATATAGACATTTGTAAAATTTCATTTTTCTTTTTTTCACCTCCAGAAAAACCTACATTTAGTTGTCTACTTAATTTTTCTTCGTCAAATTTCAATTCTTTTGATTTTTCTTTAACAACTTTAAGAAATTCAATTGCATCTAATTCTTTTTCTCCTCTTGCTTTTCTTATTGCGTTTAAAGATGTTTTAAGAAAAATATTTGTATTTACACCTGGAATTTCTAGTGGATATTGAAATGCTAAAAAAATACCTTTATGAGCTCTTTCCTCTGTTTCAAGTTCAAAAAGATCTTTATTTTCAAATAGTACCTCGCCTGATACTTCGTATCCTTTTTTTCCTGATAAAATGTTAGATAATGTACTTTTTCCTGATCCATTTGGGCCCATTATTGCGTGAACTTCACCAGCTTTAATTTCCAAATTGAACCCGTTTAGAATAGACTTTTTATCTATGTTTGCTTTTAAATTGTTAATTTTTAACATTACCCTACACTTCCTTCTAAACTGATACCGACTAGTTTTTGAGCCTCAACTGCAAATTCCATTGGTAATTGTTGGAGAACTTCCTTACAAAATCCATTTACTATTAATCCAACTGCCTCTTCTGGATTCAAGCCTCTTTGTTGACAGTAATGCAATTGGTCTTCACTAATCTTTGATGTTGTTGCTTCGTGAGCAATGTTTGAATTTGAATTTTTATTTTTTATATATGGTATTGTGTGGGCTCCACATTTGTTTCCCATTAAAAGAGAGTCGCACTGAGTATAGTTATTAGAATTTTGTGCATTAGGAGATATATCAACCAAACCTCTGTAAGTCATATCTGATAACCCTGCACTAATTCCTTTGGATATAATTTTACTTTTTGTATTTTTTCCTAAGTGAATCATTTTTGTGCCGGTATCTGCTTTTTGATGATTGTTTGTTATAGCGATCGAATAAAATTCACCAATTGAGTTATCACCTTTAAGTATGCAACTTGGATATTTCCAAGTAATTGCTGATCCAGTTTCAACTTGTGTCCAAGAAATTTTAGAGTTATTTCCTTTACATAAACCCCTTTTAGTTACAAAATTGTAAATACCCCCTTTTCCATCTTTGTCTCCTGGATACCAATTTTGAACTGTAGAATATTTTATTTCTGCATCTTCTAATGCAATTAATTCAACATTTGCTGCATGAAGCTGGTTCTCATC
>CACEMG010000018.1 GCA_902560565.1 uncultured Pelagibacteraceae bacterium
TCTTTCTGGAGTAGATCTTCCAGTTCAACCAATGGAGCATCATTATTTAATAACTGAAAGTATTCCAGAAATTGAAGCGATGGGGGATCAAAGATTACCAATTGGTACAGACTTTGAAGGAAATATTTATTTTAGACAGGAAGGTAAAGGAATGTTGCTTGGTACTTATGAACCTAAGTCAACTCCATGGAAAATAAATGGAACTCCAATGAACTTTGGACATGAATTGTTAGAACCAAAGCTAGATAATATTCAAGACAGGTTAGCAATAGGATTTGAAAGAATGCCAGCATTAGAAAAAGCTGGAATAAAAAATATTGTTAATGGACCTTTTACTTTTGGTCCTGATGGCAGTCCACTTATTGGTCCAGTTCCTGGTATGAAAAATTATTGGGTTGCAGTTGGTGTTATGGCTGGTTTTTGTCAGGGTGGCGGTGTTGGAAAATGTATTGCTGAATGGATTATAGATGGAGAACCGTCCATTGATGTTTGGGCAATGGATGTAGCAAGGTTTGGTGAATATGCTACTCCACAATATGGAACTATTAAATCCTCAGAAAATTACGAGAGACGATTTATTATGACATTTCCAAACGAAACTTTACCTAAAGGAAGAAAACAAAAAACAACTGCATTATACGATCGATTTGTAAATCAAGGAGCAGTAATGGGTGATGGATTTGGTTTAGAGAGTGTTTTATGGTTTGCAAAAAATAAAGAAGATGCCTTTGAAGAACCAACTATTAAAAGATCAAGATCTCATAATTACGTATCAAAAGAGGTTATAAATGTTAGAGAAAATGTAGGTGTGATGGAACTTGCAAATTTTTCAAAACACGAATTTGAAGGACCTGATGCTAGAAATTTTTTAAACTATGTTATGGCTGGAAAAATTCCTAAACCTGGAAGAATTTCTCTAACTCCAATGCTTACTTACAGAGGAAAACTTTATGGCGATCTTACTGTGTCGTGTATTGATGAAAATAAATTTATGGTTTTTGGCTCTGGGGCTGCTCAAGAAATGCATAGAAGATGGTTTGAAAGTCATTTGAATAAATTTAAAGTAAATTATAAAAATCGATCTGATGATTTCCATGGTTTAGCAATATCAGGACCTAAATCCAGAGAAGTTTTTCAAAAAATTGTAAGAGAAGATATATCAAATAAAAATTTTAAATTTAGAGACTCTAGAAAAATGTTTGTTGGTGGAGTACCAGCAATTGTAAATCGGTTATCTTTTACTGGTGAGCTGGGATTTGAAATTTATACAGCGCCACATTATCAAATTAAATTGTATGAAGAATTAATGGAAGCCGGGAAAGAATTTAATATTCAACCCTTTGGTTTAAGAGCTTTAATGTCTATGCGTCTTGAAAAAAATTGGGGCGCCTGGACGCTTGATTATAGACCAGACTTTACTGCAAAAGAGACAGGATTGGATGTATTCATTGATTGGGATAAAGATTTTGTAGGAAAAAATTTTGCAAAAAAAGATGAAAGCAAAAATAAACTTACTCCATTAATTGTAGAAACGAATGATATTGATGTCACAAATAACGAAGCGGTATTAAAAAATGGAAAAGCTATTGGATACGTAACTTCTGGAGGTTTTGCACATTTTACAAATAAAAGTGTTGCGTTTTCATATCTTGATAGCAGAGAAATAAGTTCAGAGAAAGGAATTCAAGTGGAAATAAATGGAGATTTGTTTAACTCTTCAGTAATAAAATCACCGCTTTATGATCCAACAGGACAAAAAATGAGAAGCTGATGGCACAAAAAGACGTAGGAAACAAAATACCAATATATAAATTAAAAAAAACCGATGAGGTAATGAAATATTATGACGATTGGGGACAAGAAAATAAATATGATAAGGACATGCTTGATTGGAACTATACTGGTCCAAAAGAAACAACCGAAACATTTATTAAATATCAAAAAAACAAAGATGCTAAAATTTATGATGCTGGATGTGGTACAGGATTAGTTGGTGTTGAATTAAAAAAATTTGGGTATCATAATTTTTATGGTGCAGATCTTTCAAAAAAACTTTTAGATTTGGTACCTTCTCAACTTTACAAAAAACTTGATCAAGTCGATTTAAATAAACCTATCCAAGAAGAAAATGATACTTTTGATGCCGTAATGTGTGTTGGGACTTTTACATTTGGACACGTTAAACCTCCTGCTTTAGACGAATTTATAAGAATCACTAAAAATAAAGGACATATATGTTTTACAATAAACGAAGGAATACACGAAGAGTATGGCTTTGATAAAAAAATTGAACAATTAAACAATGAAAATAAATGGAAAGAAATTGAATTTTTTAAATCTGACTATATTGCAAGTAAAGATGTGAATGCTTGGCTTGGGTTATATGAAGTGATAAAATAAGTTATGTCTGAAATTTATAATATTATAGACAAAAAAAAACTAGATGTTGTAAATAACTCAATTGAAAAAGCTCACGGATTACCAAACGAATGCTACACGAGCAAAGATTATACTTTAATTGAGAGAAAAAAACTTTTTGAAGATAAATGGATTGTAGCAGGAGTTGCAAGCTCTATACCTGAAATTGGAGATGTAAAACCAATAGATATTCTTGGAATGCCAATTTTAATTTTAAGAAACAAACAGAATGAAATTAAAGTTTTCCACAATGTTTGTAGTCATAGAGGAGTAAAACTGGTTTCTAAAAGTGGGAAAATTAATAGCCTAATTCGATGCCCATATCATTCTTGGTCTTATAGTCTTGATGGAGAATTGAAGGCAACGCCTCATATTGGAGGTATGAATAAACATTCTGTGGACGGTTTTGATAAATCAAAAAATAACCTTAAAGAAATAAGATCTTATATTTGGTTAGATTTAATAATGATAAACATTAATCAAAATGAAATGTCTTTTGAGGAATATATAAAACCCTTAAGCGATAGATGGGAAAAATTTTGGCCAATAAAAGACAGAGAATTAATTCATCATTCAAATGATTTTGGATATTTCAAATTAAATGCAAAATGCAATTGGAAATTTGCAATTGAAAACTATTGTGAAAGTTATCATTTACCATGGGTGCATCCAGGATTAAATTCCTACTCAAAAATAGAGGACCATTATCATATTCAAGGTTTACCTAATCGCTTTGCTGGTCAAGGGACGGTTGTTTATAATCCTCAATTTAAAGGAAAAGAAAAACTTCCAAGTTTTCCAAACTGGCCAAAGGATAAAGAAAATATCGCAGAGTATGTTGCATTGTTTCCAAATGTTATGCTTGGAATTCATAAAGATCATTACTATGCTTATTGGATTGAACCAATTAGTCATGAGTTTACTCTTGAACATATGGAGTTATATTATGTTGGTGAACAAGCAGCTCAAGCTAATAAATTTAAATCATTACGAAAACAAAATCATAAACAATGGGAAGACATTCAAAAAGAAGATGTTGATATAATACAGGGTATGCAAACTGGCAGAAACTCTCCATCATATAATGGAGGAAACTTTTCACCTGTAATGGATAATCCAACTCATCATTTTCATAAATGGGTAGCACAAAATTTAATTTAAAATGAAATTTAGTAGAAAAATTGCACCGGAAATTAAAACATCACCAAAATTTTTAACGAAAAAAAGATTAAAAGAGGATGAGATAAATTTTGAAAAATTAAGATCATATAGACTTGATAGAGTTAGAAAAGAATTAGAAAAAAATAATCTCGAGGCATGCATACTCTTTGATCCAGTCAATGTTAGATACGCCTTAGACACTGTAAATATGAGTGTTTACAATATGCACAATCTAACAAGATATTGTTTTGTGCCTGTTAATGGACCAACAATTTTGTATGAGTACTTTAATTGTGAAATTTTATCAAAGCACTTAAATTTAATCGATGAAATTAGACCAGCAATCACCTGGGATTATTTTAGCAACGGCGATCAAGCAAATACTCAACTCAAAAAATGGATTAATGAAATTAAAGACCTATCAAATAAATATTTTAAAACTAAAAAAGTTGCAATTGATGTATTAAATGGCCCAGCTGTATCTGAACTTAACAAACAAGGTATTGAGGTTGTTGATGCAAAATTAATACTTGAACAAGCAAGAGTAATCAAATCTCCTGAGGAATTAAAATGCATGAAAGCCGCGATAGAAGTTGCAGAGATTGGTGTTGCAAAAATGCGGGAGGAATTAAAACCTGGTATGACTGAGGATGAACTTTGGTCCATACTCCATAAAACAAATATCGAGCATGGAGGTGAATGGATTGAGTGTAGAATATTATCTTCTGGTGAAAGAACAAATCCGTGGATGCAAGAAAGCAGTAATAAAGTAATGCAAAATGGAGAGATAGTTGCATTTGATACCGATATGGTTGGTCCGTATGGATATTGTGCAGATATTTCAAGATCTTATGTTGTAGGTCATAAATTTAACGATCAACAAAAAAAACTTTATTCAATGGCAGTAGAACAAATAGATCATAATGCAAGATTAATTAAACCTGGAATGACTTTCAAAGAATTTGTTCAAAAGTCTTGGTTATTACCTGAAGAATATTATGGTAATCGTTACTCATGTATGGTTCACGGTATCGGTCTTTGTGATGAGTGGCCTCAGATTAAATATCCAACAGATGGTGGAGAGCAAGGTGGAATGTTTGAAAAGAACATGACTATTACTGTTGAAAGCTACATAGGTAAAGTAGGTGGCAAAGAAGGAGTAAAATTAGAACAACAATACTTAGTTGGACAAAATGGACTTGAGCTAATGTCTCATCATCCATTAGAAAAAATTTAATGAAAATTATTTTAGTTATGGGATTACCTGGTGCAGGTAAAACAACCTTAGCAAATGAACTTTCGCCAATGATAAATGCAAAAAGATTAAATGCCGATGAAGTAAGAAAAGCTGCAAATGATTGGGATTTTTCTGCAGAGGGTCGAAAAAGACAAGCAAAGAGAATGGCAGACTTTGCTCTTAAACTAAAAGAAGAAGGAAATTATGTTGTAGCTGATTTTATTTGCCCAACACCTGAAGCAAGAAGTTTATTTCCAGCTGATTATGTAGTTTGGGTTGATACAATTAAAGAAGGAAGATTCGATGATACCAATAAAATGTTTGTAAAACCTGATAAATTTGACTTCCATGTTACCTCACAAGATGCCAAAAATTGGGCACCTAAGATATATAAAGATTTAAAAAAATAGATTAAAAATACCTTTAATTTTTATGAATAAAATCTTCAAATTGAAAATAATTACTTTAATTATTCTTATTTTGCAAAGTTCAATTACTTTTGCAGCTGTAAGTGGATTTGTTGACAGCAAAGGTGTTACGCAAAGACTTGCACATGGAATAACATTCAAACCAGATGGAACTAAAATGTTTGTTGTTGGAATGACTCAAAATAAAATTTATGAATTTGATTTATCTACAGCTTTTGATATTTCAACTGCTACCAAAAATTCTAATGAATTTGATTTTAGTACAGAACAAATAGATGCAAGAGATATAAAATTTAATTCTGATGGTACAAAATTGTTTCTTGTTGGAACAGATGATAAAGAAATAAATGAGTATAATTTATCAACTGCCTATGATACTTCAACCAGCGTACATCAGAATATATATTTTAATGGGGATGGTTTGGATTTTGTAGCTATCGCATTTAATACGGATGGAACAAAACTTTTTGTTTATGA
Organism: uncultured Pelagibacteraceae bacterium; assembly: GCA_902560565.1. GTDB lineage: Bacteria > Pseudomonadota > Alphaproteobacteria > Pelagibacterales > Pelagibacteraceae > Pelagibacter. The sequence goes on from CACEMG010000018.1 coordinate 5,722, forward strand.
TAAGACAGGTAATGACAAGATTAAACAATACTCATTAGGTAGTCCCTTTGATCTCTCAAACGCAGTTTTTCAAAAAGAATATACTGGAACAAGCAGCAAAACTTTAAAACAAATAAATGGGACTCCACAAGGATTCGCATTTAGTGCTGATGGATCTAAAATGTTCGTTACAGGAGAGGGCACACAAAAAATTAAAGAATTCACACTAGGCACACCTTTTGATTTATCTAATGTAACACTCGAACCAGGTGGTTACGACCTCTCAAACGAAATTGACAAACCTTCAGGAATTGCATTTAGCGCTGATGGTCTTAAATTATTTATTTTAGATTTCGAAAATAATGCTGCTAATAGAGATGTTAATGAATATGATTTAACTTGTGGGTTTGGAGTTGTTAAATGTATTGATCCAACAGCAAATAAAGATGATGTAGCTTCTATTGAAACACAATCAGAGGCAACAAAAAAAATTATACAGCACACAACATTCCCGGTTATCAACCGTATGGAATGGCTAAGACGAAATAGCGGAAGAGTTAATTTAACAAATCAAAACATTAAGATTCAGTTTAATAATGCAATTTTGAATTCCTTAACAGATACTTTAATTCCTCTTTATTTTTCCAATGACGGTAATAGTGGGTCGGATTATCAAAACGCAAGCTGGTCTTTTTGGAGCGAAGGAACTATCAGCATCGGAAGTACGGGTGACACTACTCAGTCTTCATCAAAAAGTATTAATACTTCTGCAATTACTCTTGGAGCCGATAAAAAAGGTGAGGATAATATTATGAGAGGTATTGCTTTAAGATTTGGTACTGATGATGTTGATGTTGGTGACCTTGGAAGTGCTTTAGATATGAGTTCTTTTAGTTTAACTTTTTATGAAACAAAGCCAAAAGGAGAACAAAGATTTACAGATCATTTATTAGGCATGAGTTTTATAAATTCAAATTTAATAAATAACAGCGGATCTCAATCAACAAATGGTGACAGATACGGCGAACAATTATACGGATCCTTTAGTTTGAGAGATACATTTTCAAAAAATAGATTAAATTTTACTCCTAAATTAAAAATTAATTATGGAATAACACATTTAGGTGCATATAAAGAAACAGGATCTGAAGGATTAAATCTAGAATATGAAGATCAATATATTGGTAATTTTACATCATCTGTAGGAACAAGTTTAGATAATACTTACGATTTTGAAGTTGGATCCTTTATTCCGTATTTTGATTTTGAATATTATGCCGATATGAGTCCTGCCTCAGAACAGACATTCTCTTACGTTTCTAATGGTGAGGAATTTACTTTGAGTGGTATAGAAAACTCAACTCACAATTTTATAGGTGGTATTGGATTTGATTTTGTGTCGGAGACTGGTTTAACTTTAATGACTAAGTACACCAGGGATCAGGCTCAAAATAGTAAGAATGATAGCTTTAATATTGCTTTAGATTACAGAGGTTCTCAAAGGTCCTCTTATGCCATGTCCATTCAAGATACATCAGCTAAGTTTTCACATGATAAAGAACTAAATAATTTTAAAGTTAACATAGATAGTCACTATGATTTTTTAAAAAACGACCCAGATTATGGGCTTTATTTAAAAATTTCGAATATAAATTAATTTAATATAGATAGTAAAATCAGCACACAAGAACTTAAGAGTATTTCAAGGAATTTCCAATATAAATTTACCTTTTGATCCACTAAAAATTATGGGTATAAAAGCTTTTTATGAAATTTCTGAGAAAAATTATACTGGCATTAATTTTTTTACTCCCGTTTTCTAATTCATTTGGAGCAATGATAACTCACAATCCAAATCAAACAACACTACTCACTGCTGGTTCTCTTGTTGCTGGTGTTGCCTTCAATTCTGATGGAACAAAAGTATTTACAAGTTCTGCAAACGACATGGAATATATAAATGAATTTAGCTTATCTATACCATACGATATTTCATCAATGACTTATAGAGGGGACAGCGAAAGATGTCATATGGGAGACCGTGTTAATAAAACTGTATATGACTTAGAATTTAGCAGCAATGGAATGCATTTTTTTGTTGTGACAAGAAATGCTGGTTTAAATATTGAGGATGGTGACATAGCTTTTAGATTTGATTTGACTATACCTTATGACATTTCCACCTGTGTATTTGCTCATAAAACACCAGAAGGTTTAGATAAAGCCCTTTATAACAATGGAAGTAATGGTGGAAATTATGATTATTCAGGAAATAAAAGACATAATAGACTGCAAGGTATAGAAATCAGTAACGATGGTAGTAAATTATTTTTAATTTGGATGAATGCTGCTGATGCTGATGTAGGTGCTAGATTATTAGAATATACGCTCTCAACTCCATACGACTTAAGAACATTGTCACTTGTCACTTCAGGTGGAATTGAGTTTGGGGCTGATACATCAACAACATATGTAATAAATCCTGCAAGTTTGCGTTTTAGTCCTAACGGAAAAAGAATTTTTATCACAAGTCATTCTGATGCTAACGCTGCTGTTACTCAAGTTTCATTTACAAATTCCTTTGACTCATCATCATTTGTTTTAGATGGAACAGTGAATATAAATAATATATCTACTCCTAGTAATGATGAACCAAGAGGACTGGCCTTTGGGGTGAACGGAATAAAACTTATTATTGCTAATGATTTTAACGACGGTAGCGGAGATGAATTAATGGAGTATGATTTGGTTTGTCCTTATAATCTTTTTGAAGGTAAATGTGATACTATTACAGAGGGTGATCGAACCGGTATGGCAGAAGCACAAATGGAACTTGCTAGAAGAACGATTGACCATTCAACAAATTCAGCTTTGAACAGATTAAAATGGATAAGAAGAAACAAAGATAAACAAGATTTAACAAATTTACAAATTGATATTAACTTTTCAAATCAAATGCTAGCTTCTCTTACAGAAGCAGTAAAAACTGCAGCTATAAAAAAAAATAAACCTTTTAAAGATAAAAATGTATTTTATTGGAGCGAGGGAAGTATTTCAGTTGGAAAAGTGGGAGACACCAATGTTTCAACTTCAAAAGAAATTAATGCAAACTCTCTAACAATTGGCGCAGATAAATTTACTGACAATAATGGTATTATTGGATGGGCTCTTCGATATGGAAATGATCATACCAAAGTAGGTTACAATGGTAGCAACATGAATGCAGATACTTTCAACCTTACACTGTACAACACCAGACCCTCATCTATTGACAATAAATATATTGATACAATCTTTGGAATAGGAAAAATAAATTTAGATATCCTAAATTTACTTGATGGTGAAAATTTAACTGCCACTAGAACTGGAAGACAAATGTATGGAACGGTTAAACTTAAAGATGAAATTATTAAAAATACATTAACAATAATTCCATCTGCACAAATTGATTTTGGTCATACAATTTTTGACTCATACAAAGAAGTTGGAACTTCTGCAATGAGTTTTAAGAAACAACATGTTAAATCAAGAAATATAAGGGCAGCTATTGCAGCGGTAGATAAAATAGAAAATGATAAATATTCAATTAAAAAACATGGAAAATTAGAATACCAAGCTAATTTGAAACGTTCTTCAAATATTAAATATACATATAAAGACGATTCTACAAAATCATTTCAAACGAAACTACACTCAGGATCTTTGCACAATATTAATGGAGAGATTGGTGTAGATATAATTTTTCCAGAAAATTATAGTATTTTTATAATCTATGAAAGAAAACAGACTTTTGATCATGGGGGTCTACATCATGGATATGGCTCAGGATATACAGACAACCTTTATATAGCTTTAGGTTATTTGCCAGGCAAAGATACTGAGTATGCGTTAAAATTAAATAGTACTGATAATTTAATGACACAACTTGAGATTAAAAAAGATATAAAAGGATTTGATTTAATATTTAATTTGAACGATGATTTAACAAATATAGGTGATGCAAGAGAAGCTTATATTGAACTAAATAAAGTCTTTTAATTTCAATAATTAAGATTAAACTAATCATTGAGGAGTACCGATGAGTTATAAGTGGGATAACAAAAAACCAACTGCACAAATGCTAGGAAGATGGCAACCATTTCACGACGGCCACTATGCTTTATTTAAAGAAATAATTAAAAAAACTGGACAGGTTTGTATTCAAATTAGAGATGTGCAAGGAGTAGATGATAATCCATTTGATTTTGAAACAGTTAAGAAAAAAATAGAGGAGAGATTAAACCCTGAATTTGAAGGAAGATTTAAAGTGATATTAGTACCAAATATAACTAATATTTGTTACGGCAGAGGAGTAGGGTATAAAATTGAGGAAATAGTGTTGTCCGAGGAAATACAAAAAATATCTGCAACAAAAATTAGAGCTAAAATGCGAGAAGATGGAGATTTAAAGTGAACGAAAGACTTAAATCAATTGTAGATTTAGAAAAATATCCAATTCACGACTTAAACTCACCAATAATAAAAAAATTAGTTGAAAAATGTAAAAAAGAGTTAGACGAAGATAGTTGCTCAACAATTCCAAATTTTATCCTACCAAAGTCACTTGCAATAATGAATACAGAGTTAGAAAAACAACTTGATGAAGTTTATATGTCTAAAGAAAAAATTAATCCTTATTTATATGCCAAAGACGATCCAGAGTTACCGAAAGATCATCCTAAAAGAACCTTCATGAATAGATTTAATGGATATTTGAATTCAGATTGTTTTTTAAAAGGTTCCGAAATGAAATTTCTTTACGAAACAGAGGAACTTTTGAAATTTGTTTCCTTATGTTTAGGAGTTTCACCAATATATAGATGGGCAGATCCCTTAGCTTGTCATGCTTATAATGTCATGGAGCCAGAGGGAATTTTACCTTGGCATTTTGATAGTTGTGAATTTACATTAAGTTTAATGATCCAAAAACCTGAAAAAGGTGGAATATTTGAATATTGCCCGAATATAAGAGAACCAGGAAATGAAAATTTTGGCGAAGTAAAAAAAGTTTTAAATGGAGACAGGTCAAGAGTTAGACAATTAAAATTAGAGCCTGGGGATTTGCAAATATTCAAAGGAAGATTCACATTACATAGAGTGACCAAAGTAGAGGGAAACAAATCTAGATATATGTGTATTCCCGCTTATGTCCTTGATCCTTGGAGAGTAAATACACCAGAGCATTCAAAAGCAATTTATGGAAAAGTTTTACCAATCCATTTAGAAAGAAATGTTGCTCGATCAGATGGTTTAACAGATTAAATGATTAAAAAGATTGCTGTAATTGGTACTGGAGTTATAGGTACTGGTTGGATTATTAGATGTTTGGCTCATAATTTTAAGGTCATTGCCTACGACAAAGATCCTAAATTAAAAAAAAAAATCATAGAAGAGATAAGAAGAGCATCACCGTTTGTAAAAAAACTATTTAACAAAAAAAAAATCAATCTTAAAAATTTTCAATATGTAACTTCTTTAGAAATAGCACTTAAAGATGCAGACTTTATTCAAGAAAATGCTACAGAAAATTATAAAATTAAAACTAAATTAATGAACCTTATTGGAAAATACGCAAAAAATAATGCAATTATTTCATCTAGTTCTTCTGGCCTACTTCCTACAAAAATTTATTTAAAATGCAGAAATCCTGCAAGAACTATGATTGGACATCCATTTAATCCAGTTTACTTATGTCCTGGAGTTGAAGTAGTTGCTGGAAAAAAAACTAAAACAAAATTTTTGAATAAAGCTAATAAATTTTATAAATCTATTTCTATGAATCCAATTATTGTTAAAAAAGAATTACCTGGATATTTAGCGGATAGATTACAAGAAGCATTATGGAGGGAAGGTTTGCATATTATTAATGAAGGTTATGCAACTACTAAAAATTTAGATAGAGCTATAGAGGATGGACCAGGACTTAGATGGTCTTTAATGGGAACATTTTTAACTTTTCACTTAGCAGGTGGTAAACTCGGAATGAAACATATGTTGGAACAATTTGGACCGGCATTAAAATTACCATGGACAAAATTAAAAGCTCCAAAACTTTCAAAAAAATTATCTAGTAGAGTTATTAGTGGCACAAAATCTCAAGCAAAAGGTAAGTCTGTGGCAATGATCTCCAGCATCCGAGATGAATATTTAGTTAATCTTCAAAAACTTAGAAAGAAATATGAAGACAAATTAAGGAAATGATTGTACTTAAATATTATGACCGTATTAGTAAAAAATCTTGGAAACGGAATTAAGAATGTAAAAATTAATGATCCAAAGTCATATAATTCATTAACTTTTGCAACTCTAAACCTACTTTTAAAAACCTTTCAAAAAATGGATAAAGATAATTCTACAAGAGTAATTATCTTAGAAGGAGTTGGTAAAGGCTTTAGCGCAGGTCATAATCTCAAAGAAGTAAGAGGACTTAAAAAAAGATCAAAATATTTAAAACTATTTAACCTTTGTTCAAAGTTAATGATCCAAATTGTAGAAGGACGTAAACCTGTAATTGCTAAAGTTCATGGCGCTGCTTATGCGGCTGGATGTCAATTAGTTGCAAGCTGTGACTTAGCTTATAGTACCAATGATGCAATGTTTGCAACACCAGGTGTTAATATTGGATTGTTCTGTAGCACACCTATGGTTGCAGTAAGTAGAAAAGTTACAAGAAAAAGAATGATGAAAATGCTCCTAACAGGAGAACCAATTAAAGCAAACTATGCAAAAGAAGTTGGCTTAATAAATGATCATTTTTCAAAAAAGAATTTAAACAAAGAAGTTATGAAAATTGCTAAAACAATTTCCTCAAAATCAAATTTAACAATTAAAATTGGAAAACAAGCTTTCTATAAGCAATTAGAGATGCCATTAAAAAAAGCTTATGATTTCACTGCAAAAATGATGACACTTAATATGATGTCAATTGATGCTAAAGAAGGTATTCAGGCATTTCTAGAAAAAAGAAAACCAAAATGGAAAAATAAATAATGACTGATGATCAGATTAAAAATATTTTAGAAAAGTCAAAAACAATTGCAATGATTGGAATTAGCTCTGAAAAAAAAGGTGAAGATCCAAAAAATTTAAAAAGAAAACCTGCAAATGTAGTGATGAAATATATGCAAGATTTTGGTTATAAAGTTTATCCAATTAATCCTTTCGCAGAAGGTGAAATAGTTAATAATGAAAAAGTGTTAGCCGACTTAAAAAATGTTCCTGAAAAAATAGATATTGTTGATGTATTCAGACCTTCAAAAGAAACACCAGGCATTGCGCAACAAGCTAAAGAAATTGGATCAAAAGTTTTATGGTTGCAATATGGAATTCATAGTGACGAAGCAAAAGAAATTGCTGAAAGTTCTAATATGGAGTTTATATCTAATAGATGTATTAAGCAGGAATACCAAAAGATTTTCCAAAAATCTAATCCTGTTTTTCCAGCACTGAAAAATTAGTGAAAAAGTTTTTATTGATAAGTTTTATTTTTTTTTTAGCAACGAATGTTGTTAAATCTGAAATATCGAAAGCTTATTTTGCAGGAGGATGTTTTTGGTGTATGGAAGAGGTTTTTGAAAAGACGGAAGGAGTTATTGAAGTAGTTTCAGGATACTCAGGTGGAACCTCAAAAAATCCTACTTATAAAGAAGTTACATATGGTGACACAGGACATTTCGAGGTTGTTGAAGTTCTTTATAATAAATCAAAAATAAATTTTGAAAATCTAGCAAATATTTTTTGGAAAAATATTGATCCTTTCGATAACGCAGGTCAGTTTTGTGATAAAGGATACAGTTATAGGTCCGTTGCGTTTTTTACAAACAATGATGAAAAAAAACTTATAGAGGATGATATTCAAGAAATTGAGAAAAAATTTAATCAAAAAGTAGTTACATATGTAAGGAAATTTGAAATATTTTATAAAGCAGAGGAACATCATCAAGACTATTATAAAGAGAAATTTTTAAATTATTTGTTATATAAAGAGGGATGTGGAAAACAAAAGGAACTGCAAAATACCTTTTATATATTACATTAGTTATCCCACATATATTAAATACACCTCGTCTTAATCTTTTAGTTGGCATATTTAAAAAAAAAGTTCTAATTGCAAATTGAGGTGATCCATAGGTACAAAATACTACTGCTCTTTTTCCTTTTAGGTTTCCAATAGGATAACCATAATTACCTATAATTTTTTTAAATTTAAATGCCCAAGGTGGGGATAAAACTTTGTCTATCCATCCCTCAACAATTGCTGGCAT
>CACEMG010000019.1 GCA_902560565.1 uncultured Pelagibacteraceae bacterium
AGTTGTGAGTTTCTAGTTCCATATGAATAAAATAAGAAAAAAAAATTATTTTTCAACTTTTTTTAAATTTTTGATAATAAATCTCAAAACTAATGATAATCATTATCATAAAAAAAATGCATAAAATTAATAAAAAAAAATTTAGTTGGTAATGATTATCATTAACAAAAAATAAAATGAAAAAAAAAGACACCTCAAAACCTTTAATGCTCTATTTAGCAGAATCTATTTATTTTCAATTAATTAAAATTAAAGAATCAGATCCACAAATAACAAATATTGAACTTGTAGAAAGATTTTTGGCGACAAAAGAATTTAATGAAATTAAAAAAGGGAATTTTCATGATAATCTTTTTGCTAAAATAAAAGAGAATAATTTTATTAATTTTGAAACTGGAAATAAAATTCCAAAAGAAACGATAGATTTGCTTAACTTGCAAAAGAATACAGTTATTAAGCAATTTAAAGAAAATAATGAATCTTATTTTGCAAAAAGTTCTTTTCCATTATCAAATTTACAAAACGCCTTTGGACTAGTTTGGAGAATGTGTGAAACTTATGAGCTTTGGTGTAAAGAAATAAAAAAAGAAAAATTAATTAAGCTTAATTTTATAGATTAATTAGATGGAATAAAGATTAAACAAAGACCGTTATTACAAAATCTTTTTCCTGTTTCTGAAGGTCCGTCATCAAATACGTGACCATGGTGTGCTCCACAATTAGCACAATGGTATTCAATACGTTTCATTCCAAATGAATAATCAACTTTTGTTTTAAATGCACCCGGAAGAGCTTCAGAAAATGATGGCCACCCTGTCCCACTATCAAACTTTGCATTAGAAGAAAATAGTTTAGCATTACAATTTGCACAGTGATAAAAACCTTCTCTAGTCTCATAATTCAAACTGCTTGTAAATGGTCTTTCTGTACCCTCTTTAAACATTATTTTCTTTTGTTCTTCAGTAAGTGAATTGTTAATTATTTTTTTTTCCACTTTTGCCAATAGAGATTTTGGTAATAAAAAAAGTAAAGCTAAAGTTGAGAGTATTGACTTAATAAATTTTCTTTTATTCATTTAAATTATACTTATTCCATTCATGTAAAATACTATTGCTAATGCAAAAACTAGAATTAAATAAATTATAAAATAAATTATATATTTAAATTTTTTTTTCATATTAAATTTACTTTTTCTATCAGATTTGAGTTATTATTTTGTGGTTTATTTACGTCTTTTGAAATTTCATAAAATTCAAAATTAGGTTTATTTCTTTTAATTAAAAATGGTGTTATATCTTCGTTGCTGTCCAAATATTTTTCTATATCTTGTTCATGTAATGAAACTGGTTGCCTATGGTGAATTTGTTTTATATTATCTTGTGCTTCTTCAGTAATTAGGCAAAACTCGTTATTACTAAATATTCCAGCAACGTACATTGTAGCTTTATCATCTCTAGTGAAATAATGAGGTGTTTTAATTGTGCCCTCACGCTTCCATTCATAAAATCCATCCATCACAGATACACATCTAGTTTTTTTTATCAAATTTTTAAAAGAGACTTTTTCGTTAATGGTTTCTAATCTCGCGTTTATTAAAGCTTTAAAATCTTTTTTTTTTGCCCATGATGGAATAATACCCCATTTTGCTTTTTCAAGTGTAAAACCATTAGAGTATTTTTTTATTATTGGGAGTTCTTGGGAGGGATGTGCATTATAATTCACATCATTTTCAACTTTAATAGATAGTTTAACAATTTTTTTTGTTTTATTAACTGGATTTGTAACAACGTATCTTCCACACATAAATTTAACGAGCTAACTTAATAAAAATATCTCCCATTCCTGACTGTAAACTATCTACAGGTGTATTATTTCTCATTTCACAATATTCGCCTGTCACTTCGTTTTTAGCAATGTAATTAATATTTTGTTCATTACAAGGTTTTGCTTTATGTAAAAGACCAATTACTAATTTACCATCTATTTCAAATACTTGATTTGTATCTAATTTATCTTTTTTACAAAAATAATCTTTGTTTACTCTTTTTGGAAAGTCTACTTTTCCACAAGGATTATCTATAGTAAGAACATAAATATCTTTTTTTACATCTTTAAATTGGTAATTTATTTTTTTAACTTTCGAATATTTCATTACATCGCAAGAACATGGGATACAACATCTATAATAATATCCACAAATATTTGTATTTGATTTATCTTGATTTACATAAAGAAATTCAGGCGTACTTCCTGGACTTATTAATGATCCACTAACTGCACAATAAAGCTTATTATATTCAACAAATTCTTTATAATTCATATCTTGATCAATAATAAACTTAAAAAACTTTGGTCCAGCAGCATTTCTATTTTGATCAGGAAAAATTTTTGACCAATTTGAAACCAAATTTTCATAATATTCCTTACCAGATGCAACTACCGATGATTGAAAAGTGATTAATAAAATCATGATTGTGATAGACTTTGAAAATCTTGACATATCGAATTTTAAGATTGTGTTATTTTTTGACTTAAAAACCCATTCTTGACCAGTTTACTTTATCCTGGGATTTATCCTTAAATTTTTTAATCTCTTTATCTGACGGTTTTTTGAATACAAAAGCAATTAACCCGACAAATGCAACAACGATAAGAGAAAATAAACATGAAGTCATAATAACTTAATACCAAAAAGTTAAAAATTAGTACTGGTCACAATTGTCCTAGTTAAATATTTGCTATTTATTGTTTTATTTTAATTGTTTTATTTATTTTTGATATCTTAAGACTTTTTTTCTGTCCATTAGTCCATTGGATAACAACACTTCGAATCTTCTCACCTTTTCGTAAACCAAAATGGGCTACGGGTTCCATTTGACACAAGTATCCAGATCCAGCATCAATAGTTTTGGAATGTTTTCTTAAATTAGAAATTAAAGTAACAGTTGCACCTCTTGCTGGTGCACCAAATTTATTTAGTGGTTGAATTCTTATATAATTGAAATTTTCTTTTATATCTGCTTTATAAAGACTCAGTGGTTGTAAGCCACTTTCACCATGAGAAACTAACAATTCTAATATGCCATCATTGTCAATATCAGCAACTGCCGCTCCTGTGCCTAGACCAAAATATTCTAAACCTACTTGAATATCTATTTTTTTTAGAACTCCATTATCTAAAATCTTAAATAATTTATTTGGTTGACCAATATTATTCATAAATATTTCATCAAAACCATCGTTATCAAAATCTGCTGATATAACCGTTCTTATTCGAGTTGGTTCGTTAAAATCAGGTTGAGCAATATCTCTAAATTCATTTCCATCTAAAGCAAATATTCTATGATTTCCATTCCAGTTTGAACTTACAATATCTAATTGTCCTCTATAAAAAACATCAGAAAGAGTTGTGCCTCTCCCATTTTCATATTTATCTTGAACGTCATACTCATTTGCTAATTCTGTAAAAGAACCATTATTATTTTTGTATAAAAAATTTGATCCTCTCTCGTTTGCAGCAAAAATATCAGTATTATCTGAAATTATATGTCCAGCTACAACTGCTCTTCCACCTGTAACTCTATCAATTTTTAATTTTGGTGCTTTATCGACTAGTAAATTGTTATTTAGTTCATAAAATCTGGTAGGGCCACCATAGTTTGCAACATAAAATCCATATACACCGTTACCGTTACGATCAACGCACACAACAGATCTTCCAGCGGTAAGATTTAATGATGTTTTATTTTCTTCTATTTCAAATAAATCAAAGAATTTTTTTTGTTTTTTATCAAGAAGCCTGTCTGAATATTTTTTATCTCCACTATAAGTGTCTGTATTCAAAAAATAAACTTCCTCGAATCCGTCTTTATCAATATCGCAAGTTGCAACACCAATAGTTTTTCTTTCTGCATCATTGAATATTTCACTATCTATCGTATTTACCAAATTATTATTCTCAAAACCTAAGGCTAAGTTTTTAAATCCGAACCCAGTAACTACAAACTCATATTTATTATCATTATTTACATCTGAAACTGCCACCCCGTAACTAAGTCTTGGTTCATTGTTCTCTATAATATCTGAAATATCTTTAAAAAATTCTGCCACAGCAAGAGAAAAGTAAAAAGTAAAGATAAATAAATAAATTATAAATTTTTTAGCTACTACCATAATGCTTAATAATCGCTAATCCTTCCTTGTAAAATTAAATTTTTATCCGCCACAACAATCTCACCTGAGCCTGATCCCACACCTAAAATAGAATTTATAACAACATAATGAGTGACTAGGACTAGGTTTTTATCACCTTTCCATTTTTTTATGAATTTTTTCAAATTATTAATTTGTTTATCCTCATTAGCAGCAAACTTTTCATCATAAAAAGAATTAAGAGCATCAAAGGTTTTGAAATCACTAAAAGCATAAAATGCAGTATCTTTGCATCTGCACCATTCACTACTTAGAACTAAATCTATAGGAATTTGATTTTTTTCAAAAAAATTTCCAATTTTTTTTGATTGAATTATTCCATTTTTATTTAAATTTCTTTGAGTTGAACAATCACTTAAAATAAATCCTGAAGGGTCACCATTGCCTGGTGCTAGGGAATGTCTGATAAAAATAATATTTTTACCTTTTTTAAGTGTATTTATTAAATTTTCATCAGTATTAGATTGGTTTGGAATGATGAAAAGAACTAAAAAAAAAATAAATATTTTTTTTTTAAAGTAAAACATAAAGAAGAATAAAAATTTGTAAAAAGTTTATAATCACAGAAACTGCATGCAAATATTTAAATTTACTCTCTTTTTTTTGATCTCTTGCATTATTAATCATCGGCATTAATAAAAATAATGAGATAGCAAAAAGAATAGCTACAGAAAAGAGAAGATAAAAATCAAAATTTATAAAGTCTTTATAAAATAAAAAAATACATACTAAAGCAACCAGTATTAAATTTATACAATAATAATAAGGAAAAATCGTTCTCACGAATTTTCTTGCATCATTTTCCTTAAGAACTTTAAAAATAACAGGCGCAACAGCAAAAGAAAAAAACAACATAATCCCTAAAACGACTGATGGTAAGATTATTTCAATTTGCATGATTGTGTGTATAGCAACTTTTTTTCATTCAAATAGATGCAAAATGTCCTGAATTTAATTTTTGTTTCTAATAAAAATAACAAAAAATATCGATGTGATGAACATTATTAGTGCATATGATGCTGTAGGTACAAGATAAATCACATCATTAAAAATTTGAGATGCAACAAATACAGCCAATGTTCCATTTTGTAATCCACATTCAAGTGAAATACATCTTCTTTGTTCCATGCCAGATGCAAATAACTTCGCAATAAAATATCCAATAATCATCATAACTATATTGAGCGCTAGCGTTATAATTCCTGCCTGTTTTATATAAGTTGTAATATTTTCCCACTCTTCGATCCAAATTGCCAAAAAAACAATAACAAATAACAAAAGTGAAATCCTTTGAATTAATTTTTCATTTGATGAAATAAATATTGTAGCAAATTTTCTAATTACCATACCAATAATTACAGGTAGGGTTACAACCAAAAACATTTTAATTGAAATTCCAATCATTGAAATTTCTTTAGTTGAATAATTTACTTGTAAGAGATCTGCTGATTTAAAAACTATTAATGGAACTGAAATAATACTTACTAAACTAATAATTGCTGTTAATGAAACTGATAACGCAACATCACCATTGGCAAACTTTGTTAGTATATTTGAGGTTACCCCACCCGGAGCAGCTGCTATAATCATCACACCTAAAGCTAGTTCTAAAGGTGTTTTAAATATTTTGATTAATATAAAAGCAACAATTGGAAGAATAATTAACTGACAAATGACACCTAAAAGAAAATCCTTTGGTTGACTAATAATTCTTGTAAAATCTTTAATTGTTAGTCCTAATCCTAGAGTTAACATTATTAAAGCTAATGCAATTGGTGCGATTTTGGTTACAATTTCCATTTTATGCCATATTAACTTATTATACAGACATCGTAAATATATGTAAAAATAACTTATGCTTTCAAATAAAGAAATAATTTGTCCGATTAACCTTTTAGATGTTGCGCATAAAAAAAAGGATATTCCTGCAGGAATTGTAAATGCTGGAAAAATGCTTCCCATGCTATCAGTAATAGATGCTATCAAAGAGAATTTGATAAATCCTATTTTAATTGGTGATAAAGATGAAATTCACAAATGTGCCGAGGAATTACAATTTGATATTTCAAAATATGAAATTATCCATGAACCTAAAGAAAACTCAACAGCTAAAATAGCTGCAAAACTAGCTTCTCAAGGAAAAATAAAAATTATAGTTAAAGGTCATATTCATACAGATGTTTTAATGAAAGAGGTAATTAAGAAAGAATATAATTTGTTAGGTAAGACTAGACTAAGCCATATTTGGCACATGACATTGGAAAAGAATGATCAACCAATAATAATAACTGATGGCGCTTTAAATGTTTCTCCAAACGTAAAAACAAAAATGCATATTTTAAAAAATGTAATAAATTTTTGTCACAGAATTGGTATTGAAAAACCAAAAGTTTCTGTTCTTTCTGCAACAGAAGAAGTTTTAGACAGTGTTCAAAGTTCTATTGATGCAAAAGAAATAACAGAACTTGCTAAAAAAGAAAATCTTAAAGCAGATGTCTTTGGACCATTAGCTTTTGACAATAGTGTATCTAAAAAATCATCAGGAATTAAAGGTATTAAAAATTCAGTTGCTGGTCAGGCTGATGTTTTATTGGTTCCTAATGTTGAGGCTGGTAACGCATTAGTAAAAATGATGATATATTTTATGGGTGCATGTGCAGCTGGAGTTGTGGTTGGTGGAAAAGTTCCAGTAGTAATAACAAGTAGATCTGATGAGGCAACTGCTAGGATGGCATCTATAGCAGCTGCAGTAGTTGCATTAGATTAATAATCAAAATATAAATACTGCCAAAATGGGAATTCAATACTTAAAAAAAGCGGTCAAAACTGCATCAACAGATGATACAAAAACTAGAGATATAGTTCAAAATTTATTATCTGAATTGGAAAAATCTAAAGAAGATGGTTGTAAAGAACTTACAAAAAAATTTGATAAATTTGATGGAGAGATAGTTGTTTCTAAAGAAAAAATAAATGAAATAAATAAGTCGCTAGATCAAAAAACTAAGGATGATATTCAATTCTCATATGAAAGAGTAAGAAAATTTGCAGAAGCACAACTGAAAAATTATGGACAAGATTTTGAGGTAGAGCTTTCAAAAGGACTTTATGCTGGTCAAAAATTAGTTCCCGTTAATACTGCAGGATGTTACATACCTGGTGGAAGGTATGCCCATATAGCGTCAGCTGTTATGAGTGTAACAACTGCAAAAGTTGCCGGTGTAAAAAATATAATTGCTTGCAGTCCTCCAAAAGAAAAAATGGGCGCGCATCCAGCTATTATATATACTGCAAATCTTTGTGGAGCGGATGTAATTTTAAATCTTGGTGGAGTTCCAGCTATTGCTGCAATGACTTATGGATTGTTCGGAAATGAACCTGCAGATATATTAGTTGGACCTGGTAATCAATTTGTTGCAGAAGCAAAGAGAATTTTATTTGGAAAGGTCGGTATTGATTTGTTTGCTGGGCCTACAGAAATTGCAATTATAGCAGATGAAACTGCTGACCCTGAAATTGTTGCTGTAGATTTAGTTGGACAAGCCGAACATGGATATAATTCACCAGCATGGCTTTACACGACAAGTAAAAAACTTGCTGAGCAAGTTATGAAAAGAGTTCCCGAATTAATTTCTGAACTTCCAGAATTACCAAGAACAAGTGCTGAAGCAGCTTGGAAAGATTATGGTGAAGTAATTCTTTGTGACACTGATGAAGAAATGGTAAAAATAAGTGATGAATATGCTCCAGAACACTTAGAAGTACAAACAAAAAATCTAAAATGGTTTCATGATCGTCTAAAAAACTATGGGTCATTATTTATTGGTGAAGAAACTACTGTTGCTTATGGAGATAAGTGTTCAGGTACAAATCATATTTTACCAACAAAAGGTGCTGGAAAATATACTGGTGGTTTATTTGTTGGAAAATTTATTAAAACTTTGAGCTTCCAAAGAATGACTAAAGAGTCTACCAAAGAAGTTGGTGCCGCAGCTGCAAGAATATCAAGATATGAAGGAATGGAAGCGCATGCAAGAACTGGTGATGTTCGATTGAGAAAATACGGATATTCAAATTAAGTCTAGTATATATTGAAAAATCAAATTAAAAAAATTATCAAATATCTTGTTACAGGGAGTTTTTTATTTTTTTTAATAAAAGGTTTACTTTGGTTAGCAGTGTTTATTTTAGCTTGGCTTGGATTTATTAACTTTTCTTAAACAAAAAAATCATACAAATCACTCAAAATATATATACATAAACAACTCATAAAAATAATTATAAAGTTATTTATATATTTCCAAATTTTTTCGCCTTTTAAATAATTTGAAAAAAATTTTGACATATATCCTAATAAAAAGAAGAAGATAAATGATGAAATAGCTGCTCCTAAACCGAAATAATACTTATTAAAAATTTCAAAATTTTTTGAAAAATTTCCAAGAAAAAAAACAGTATCTGAATAAACATGTGGATTCAAATAGGTAAATCCAAGCGTTTTAATAATAGCACTTTTAAAAGATAAGACTTTTTTTTGTTCGTCAAAACTTACATTTTGATAATTTGACTTTATTTTATCAAATATAAAATAAATTAAAAATATCAACAATAAAATATTTAAAATAAATTCAACTATTCCTGATAGATAATTTTCAAAAAAATTAAAAAGGAAAATTCCTAAAAATATTAAAATTAGATCAGATAGAGAGCATATTAAACAAACAATAAATATGTAATTTTTTTTAAGCCCTTGTTCGATAACAAAAATATTTTGGGCACCCAAAGCTAAAATTAAGCTAAGTCCTGTAAAAAAACCTAAAAACAAAAAACTCATAAATAATAATTCTATTTGGTACCTTTTATCTTAATTGAGATAAATATCTTGCAATATTTTTAAAAATAATATCAACATTACTTATGATTGGAATTCTAGGTGGAATGGGTACTCGAGCAGGGTTAGACTTTTGTAACAAGCTTGCAGTAATCAATAGAGGAAAAATTGATCAAAAATATCCTATGTTTATGCTCTATAATAAATCAAAAATTCCGAACAGAATAAAAAATTTAAAAAAATATAAAAATGTTCTTAAAAGCTTAATTGCAGGCTGTAGACTTCTTCAAAAAAATAAATGCAAATTTATAGTGATGCCCTGTAATACAGCACACCATTGGCACAAAGATGTTCAAAAAAATATTAAAATTCCGATATTAAGTATGCCAAAGGAAGTATTTTTACATACAAAAAAGACATGTAAAAATAATTCTAAAATCGGAATACTTTGTACTGAAGCAACACTTGAAACGAAGGTTTATAATAAATACTTTGATAAAAATTTTAGTTTAATAAGTCCAAGTAAATCAATTCAGAAAAAAAGTGTAAATAAAGCCATCAACCTTGTGAAAATGGGAAAAGTAAAAGATGCTGAAAGAGCACTGAAACCTGCAGTTAACTATCTGCTTAAAAAAAATTGTAAAAAAATAATATTAGGGTGTACTGAAATACCAATTGCGATATTTGCGTATAAATCTTTCAAGAAAGTAAAAGAGTCTAAAATATTTATTGACCCTAATTTACTCCTAGCTGAAGTATCTATGAAAAGATATAGATAAAACCAACAACCTTATTTCAAAGATTGTTGGTTTTAATTTAATTTACTTATTTGGATCTGGAACTTTTCTTAAGTATGGTTTTACAGTTTCCCATCCATCAGGATATATTTTTTTTGCTTCCTCGTTAGTTACTTTAGGAACAATAATAACATCCTCACCAGGTTTCCAGTCGGCAGGAGTAGCTATTTTATGTTTAGCTGTTCTCTGCATAGAATCTATTGCTCTTAGTATTTCTGCAAAGTTTCTTCCTGTTGTCATTGGATATGTTAAAAATAAACCAATTCTCTTATCCGGTCTAATTATGTAAACAGTTCTTACTGTTTCATTGTCTACAGCTGTTCTTCCCATTGAAGTAACGCCAGCATCACCTTCTAACATATTGTAAAGTTTTGCCACTTCCAATTTTTCATCTGCAATAATTGGATAAGTTGGTTTCATTCCACAAACATCTTTAATGTCTTCTAACCATTTTACGTGGTCAGAAACTGGATCTACACTAAGTCCTAAAACTTTTACGTTTCTTGCGTCAAACTCTGGTTTCATTTTTGCTAATGAACCTAATTCAGTTGTGCAAACTGGTGTAAAATCTTTTGGATGTGAAAACAAAACACCCCAACTATCACCAAGCCACTCATGAAACGATATGTCGCCTTCTTGAGTTTTTGCTTTAAAATCAGGAGCTAAGCTATTTATTTTAAGTGTCATAATAATTACCCTCGATTAGTTTTTATAT
The DNA here is from genome assembly GCA_902560565.1 of uncultured Pelagibacteraceae bacterium. Classification (GTDB taxonomy): domain Bacteria; phylum Pseudomonadota; class Alphaproteobacteria; order Pelagibacterales; family Pelagibacteraceae; genus Pelagibacter. Next base: position 10,556 of record CACEMG010000019.1, read on the forward strand.
TTAAATTATATGCAAGATTGATTTGCCTTGCAATTTTTTATAATATTAGGAAATTATGATCTTTGAGCAGTTATTTGATACTAAATCTTCAACTTACACTTACATTATATCAAGCGGTGAAGGGCGAGAGGCATTAATTATTGATCCAGTTATTGAACACACTAATGAATATTTAAAAATTTTGGAAAAGCTTAAATTAAAATTAGTTAAAGTGATAGATACACATATTCACGCTGATCATATTACTGCTCTTAACGAATTAAATAAGAGAACTAGCTGTACACGAATAATGGGAGAAAACTCTAAATCAGAAGTTATAGATATTAAAGTTAAAGATAATGAAAAAATAAATATTGAGAACATAGAATTAAAAGCTATGTATACACCTGGTCATACGGATTGTTCCTATAGTTACCTGATGAACGATAGAGTTTTTACTGGAGATACTTTATTAATAAATGGCACAGGAAGAACAGATTTTCAAAATGGCAGTTCGTTTGATGCTTACGACTCACTGTTTAATAAATTATTAAAACTTCCTGAAAAAACTCTAGTTTATCCAGCACATGATTATAACGGTAAAAAGTTTTCAACAATTGAAACAGAGAGAAATAATAACCCAAGATTACAAGTGAGTTCAAAAGAAGAGTATGCTGAGATAATGGAGAATCTAAAACTAGCAAATCCTAAGATGATGGATGTTGCAGTCCCTGCTAATGTTAAAGGGCTTACTTTAGAACAGTTATAATTTGCGGTAAATAAAAGTATTGTAATTAGCCAATTAATATTTATATCTTAATTATGGCATGCGAAAACCCAAAATGCATTTGTACCAATTGCACTAATGACACTTGTGCTTGTGAAAACGGCAAAGAGTGTTTGTGCAAACCAGAAAACACTTGTTGCTGTTGTTAAAAGTAGTTTTTAGTTAATCCTAAAAAATAAAAAAATTATGAATGAATTTTTAGAATCAATTATAAAAAGAGATCCTGCAGCAAAATCAAAGCTGTCTGTGATTTTAACATATCCAGGAGTGAAAGCTGTATTTATGCATAGGATCGCAAATTTTTTTGCAATTGCAAAATTTGATTTGGTTGCAAGAATAATTTCACAGTTTTCAAGATTTATGACTGGTATTGAAATTCATCCAAAAGCAAAAATTGGAAAAAATTTATTTATTGATCATGGTATGGGAGTTGTAATAGGTGAAACA
>CACEMG010000020.1 GCA_902560565.1 uncultured Pelagibacteraceae bacterium
TTGGAGAATTTTTAATACTTATGGGTGCTTTTAAAGACAATTTTCTTGTAGCTGTAATTGCAAGTTTTGGAGTTATTCTAGGTGCAGCATATATGCTCTGGTTATATAAAAGAGTTGTTTTTGGTGAACTAAGAAATAATGATTTAAAAAATTTAATAGACTTAAATAAGTCAGAAATAATTATTTTAACCGCTTTAGCTATCCCAAGTTTATATTTTGGCTTTTACCCTGAGCCTTTGATTAATACAGTAGAAGTATCGGTTAGTAATTTAATAAGTAACTATAACGCAAATGTAGAAATATATTTTGCGGGGAACAAATGATTACAGATATTTATTACGTGATACCTGAAATATTCTTATCACTAAGTCTAATGTTTTTATTGCTTTTAGGTGTTTATAAGAGAAATGGTTCATCGATTGTTTATAGTCTTAGTATCTTTATTTTGATAATAACAGTTCCATTGATATTAAATGTACCCTCTAGTGAAGAATTTTTAATATTTAACGACAGTTATAAAATTGATTATCTATCAAATTTTATTAAAATATTAATCGTTATTTCAACTTTATTTGTTTTATTAACTTCTTCACAATATCTTAAGTCAATTAAGATATACAATATTGAATATCCAATTTTAATTCTCAGCTCCATTCTTGGAATGATGGTAATGGTTAGCTCGAACGATCTAATAGTTTTTTATATAGGTTTAGAATTACAATCGCTAGCTTTATACGTTCTAGCATCTTTTAATAGAGATAATGAGCTATCTTCAGAGTCGGGTTTAAAATATTTTGTTCTTAGTGCATTGTCATCAGGTTTACTTTTGTATGGTTGTTCTTTAGTTTATGGATTTTCTTCCTCTACAAATTTTTCTCAAATATCATTTAATTATAATCAATCAACACAAGGTGTAATTTTTGGCATGGTATTTATTTTAGTAGGTTTAGCATTTAAAATTTCTGCAGTGCCGTTCCATATGTGGGCTCCAGACGTATATCAAGGATCACCAACTTCAGTAACATTATTTTTTGCAATTTTACCAAAAATTGCTGCACTTACAGTATTTATAAGATTTTTATATACTCCATTTGTAAATTTAATTGATCAATGGCAAACAATTATTATTTTTTTATCAATAGCTTCTATGATTTTTGGAGCTGTGGCAGCAATAGGACAAAAAAACTTAAAGAGACTAATTGCTTATAGTTCCATAAGCCATATGGGTTATGCACTAGCTGGCTTAACAACTGGCACTAACGAAGGTATTCAGAGTTCTGTATCTTATATATCAATATATTTAGTAATGAATCTCGCATTTTTTAGCTGTATTTTTATGTTAAAGCGAGAAGATAAGTATTATGAAAATTTAGAAGATTTATCTGGATTATCAAAAAACCATCCCCTGTTATCATTTTCTTTTTTAATAGTGCTGTTCTCATTAGCTGGGATACCACCAATGGCTGGATTTTTTGCAAAATTTTATGTTTTTATGGCAGTTATTGAACAGTCAATGTTTTTCTTGGCAATAGTAGGGTTGTTAGCCTCTGTAGTTGCTGCTTTTTATTATTTAAGAATAATCAAAGTAATATACTTTGATAATGAAGTTGAGAAATATGACACAAATCACAGTGTAGGATTAAAATTAACTTTGATATTAACAACTGTTTTAATTTTAATTTATTTTATTTACCCAAATAGCCTAATTGATTTCGTGTCAAAAATTGATTTGGTTTGATGAAGTTTAAAAAATTCTATTATAAAAAAATAAAAAGCACTAACGATAAAGCTCTCAAATATATAAGTAAAGGATATGAAAAAGGAATTGTTTTAACTGATGTGCAAACAAAAGGGAAAGGCCAAAGAGGTAAATATTGGATATCATTAAAAGGAAATTTATTTATGTCAGTTTTTTTTGAAATTAAAAATAAAATTAGTTTAAAAAAAATCACAAAAATTAATTGTTATATAGTAAGAGATAGTTTACAAAAACTAACAGATTTTAAAATTCTTATAAAAAAACCCAATGATTTGTTAATTAAAAAACAGAAAATATGTGGTATTTTACAAGAAACTATTTTTAAAAAAGAAAAAAAATTTTTGGTTGTAGGAATTGGATTAAATCTTAATAAAAGCCCAAATATTAAAAATTATCAAACAAATTTCATTAATTTTTTTACGAAAAAAAATGTTACAAGATTACAAGTATTTAAATTATTGTGTAATTCTTATGAAAAAAAAAATAATCAATTCAAATAATTTTTATATAGTTGGCGATATTGGTAACACTGATACAAAAATTTTTTTATTGAATCATGAATTTGTAAAAATTAAAAAAATTTTTTTAAAAACAAGATTGATAACTAATATGTATATTTATAAAAATTTAAAAATCTTAAATAATAAAAAAATAAAAAATTGTTTATTTAGTAGCGTTGTACCATCGGCGTATGAACAAATAAAAATTTTACTTAAAAGAAGATATAACATTACTTGCACTGAATTAAAAAATATGAATTTATCTAAATTAGTAAAAATAAAAGTAAATAGATCACAAGTAGGCTCTGATAGGATCTCAAATGCTGTAAGTGTAATCGATAATAGGAATAATTACATTGTTATAGATTTTGGTACTGCAACCACTTTTGATGTTATTATTAAAAATACATACTATGGAGGTGTTATCGCTCCTGGAATTTCTTTGTCTTTAAATACTTTAATTAAAAAAGCTACGTTAATTCCTATGATTAATTTATCTAAAATTTCAAGAGTTGTTGGTAGAAACACAAACCAGGCAGTAAGATCAGGATTTTATTGGGGTTATATAGGTCTGATTGACAACATTATATTAATGATTAAAAAACAAACAAATAAGTCTTTTAAAATAATACTTACTGGTGGTTTTTCATATATGTTTAAAAATTTAAAAAAATATAGACCTGTAATTCAAAAAAATCTTACTATTGATGGTCTTGTAAAAGTAATTAAAAATATTTAAATGAAAGAAGAATTTTTATTTTGTCCTTTAGGAGGATCTGGTGAAATAGGAATGAATATGAACCTTTTTGCTTATGGAAATCCCGGAGAGCAAAAATGGATTATAGTTGATATTGGAGTTACCTTTGCTGATGACACAGTTCCGGGTGTAGATTTGATATATCCAGATCCAGGTTTTATTGTTGATAAAAAAGATGATTTACTAGGTATAGTTTTAACTCATGCTCACGAAGATCATATAGGAGCAATTGCTCATATTTGGCCTAGACTTAAATGTAAAATTTATGCAACGCCTTTTACGGCAGTTTTAATTTCAGAGAAATTTAAAGAGAAAAAAATAGATATAACTGCTTTTATAAACATCGTTCAGTTAAATAGCACTTTAGAGCTATCACCATTTAAGATTGAATTTATTACACTTACACATTCGATATTAGAACCAAATGGATTAAGAATTCAAACACCAGCTGGAAATATACTTCATACTGGTGATTGGAAAGTTGATTCTAATCCACTTATTGGGGGGGATATTAATGCAAAAAGATTAAAAGAGATTGGCAAGGATGGAGTTTTAGCAATGATTTGCGACTCAACGAATGTTTTTAGTGAGGGAAAATCTGGATCAGAAGGTGATGTAAGAAAAAGCTTAATAAACATAATGAATAGATTAAAAAAAAGAGTGATAGTAACTTCATTCGCTTCAAATGTTGCAAGAATGGAGACTATTTTTCATTGCGCAAAACAAACTGGAAGAAATATTTCTTTAGTTGGTAGATCAATGCATAGAATTTTTAAGGCAGCTAGAAAATGTGGTTACTTAAAAAATGTAATAGAACCAATTGATCCAAGAGAAGCAAAAAGTTTACCACGCGAAAAAATAGTTTATCTATGTACTGGTAGTCAAGGTGAACCATTAGGAGCAATGATGAGAATTGCTAAATTTACACATCCAGATGTATTAATTGAAAAAGGTGATGCAGTTATATTTTCTTCCAAAATAATACCAGGGAATGAAAAGAAACTATATAAACTACACAATCAATTAGTTAAAGAAGGTCTTGAAGTAATTTCCGAAGAAAATGAATTTGTTCATGTTTCAGGACATCCAAACAGGGAAGATTTAAAAGAAATGTACAATTGGATAAAACCAAAATGTATTATTCCTGTACATGGAGAGCATCGTCACATGATAGAGCATATAAATTTTGCAAAAGAAATGCAGGTTCCTGAAACTGTGTTGGTTGAGAATGGTGATATAGTGAAATTATATCCTGGAATAAAACCAGAGGTTTACGATAGAGCACCTTCAGGGAAACTTTTTTTAGATGGAAGCATAAGTGTAGATGAAGATTCTAAGTCAATTAAAGAAAGAAAAAATTTATCATCTAATGGTTTTCTAGATGTAACAATTTTAATTAATTCTAATGGAGATCTTCATGACAGACCTGTGTTAACTTATGTTGGACTACCAGTTATAGAAAATGATGAATTTAAATTCGGTCTTGAAGAAGAAATTGACAAAACAGCAAGAACTTTTTCTTTAAATAATAAAAAACAGCAGAATAATATAATAGACACTATCAAAGTAGTTTGTAAAAAATATTCAAAAGAAAAAACTGGAAAAAAGCCAATAACCAACGTAAATTTAGTAAGAATTTAATTGATTATTTAAATTATAAGAATTAAATAAATTTATGTTCTTTTCAAAATCTTTTATTCCAATATTAAAAAATAACCCAGCAGAAGCTAAAATTAAATCCCACCAATTAATGCTCAGAACAGGAATGATTAAACAATCATCAGCAGGTATTTACTCATGGTTACCTCTTGGGTTTAAAGTTATGAAAAAAATTGAACAAATAGTACGAGAAGAACAAGATAACATTGGGGTTCAAGAAATTTTAATGCCAACAATACAATCTTCCGAAATTTGGAAAGAGAGCGGAAGATATAAAGATTATGGTGAAGAAATGTTAAGAATTAAAGATAGACAAGGTAGAGATATGCTTTATGGACCTACAAATGAAGAACTGGTGACAGATATTTTTAGATCAAGTATAAAATCTTATAAGTCACTTCCCCAACTTTTATATCATATACAATGGAAGTTTAGAGATGAATTAAGACCAAGATTTGGAATTATGAGATGTAGAGAATTTTATATGAAAGATGCTTATTCTTTTGATTTAAATGATGAAGAGGCATTATTTTCATATAATAAATTTTTTATTTCTTATTTAAAAACATTTAAAAGATTGGATTTATCAGCAATTCCTATGGCTGCAGATACAGGTCCAATAGGAGGCAATCTTTCACATGAATTTATTATTTTAGCCGAAACTGGTGAAAGTAAAATTTATACTGACAAAAGAATATTTAATGTAAATAGTGATAATATTAAAATTGAAAAAACTTCACTAGGAAATTTGCGAAAAGAATTTGAAAAATTTTATTCGGTAACAGATGAAAAATTTAATGAAAAAGAATTTAACAAAAAAGTTCCTGTGGAATTTAGACTTAATACAAAAGGTATAGAGGTAGGTCACATATTTTACTTTGGAGACAAATATTCCAAACCAATGAACTCAAGCGTCGATTATAATGGAAAAAAACAATTCGTTAAAATGGGTTCTTATGGAGTTGGTGTCTCAAGGCTAGTAGGGGCAATTATTGAGGCTAAGTATGATGAAAAAAAAGAAGTAATGAAATGGCCACAATCAGTATCACCTTATGATTGTGCAATTATACCATTTTTAAATAAAGGTGATAAGAAGAACTTAGATAAGGCAATTAATATATCAAAAAAATTAAGAGAAAATAATATTGATTTTATTATTGATGATACAGAAGAAAATTTTTCAGCGAAATTAAAAAAATTTAATTTAATAGGTATTCCATCTCAGATTATAATAGGCAACAAAACAGAAGGTGATAATTTTGAATTTATTAATATTGGCGAAGATCCAAAAATTTTAAGCATGGATCAAATAATTAAACATATAAATCAAAGTAAAAAAAATTGATTTCAAAACTAGAGAATAAAATAGCCTTAAGATACCTAAGAACCAGAAAAAAAGATGGTTTTTTAAATGTTATATCCACATTTTCTTTTATTGGAATATCACTAGGTGTTGCTGTTTTGATTATAGTAATGTCTGTAATGAATGGATTTAGATCTGAGCTTATAAACAAAATAGTTGGTTTTAATTCTCATATTATAGTTCACTCATATGGAAATGCTACAAAGGATATTTTTGGAAAGGAGATAGATGCTTTATTAGATGTATATCTTGAAACCAATTCTGGTGAAGTAGTTTTAATTAAAGAAAACTTTACAAAAGGTCTCTCTATAAGAGGATATAAGTCAACAGAAATAAATAATTTACCCATATTTAAAAATAATTTAAAAGATATTAAATTTAATAATGAAAAAAATATAATCATCGGAAAAGAATTAGGTTTTGATCTAGGTTTAAAAGTTGGTGACAAAATACTAATAATGTCACCAAAAGGGGAAGAAACAATTATAGGTAACTTGCCAAAGCAAGAAACTTTTGAAATTTCAGGTTTTTTCGAAAGTGGCTTAGTTGATTTTGATCGAAATGTAGCTTTTATGAGCATTCATAATTTAGAAAATCTACTTAATCTAAATCAAGACCAAAGAAATTTGGAAATCTTCTTAAAGAATCCAATTAATATTAAAAATGCAAAAAAATTCTTTAAAAGAAAGTTTACCAATAATTTAATTTATACATGGGCCGACCTTAATAAACCTTTATTTTCAGCTCTTAAAGTTGAGAGAAATGTAATGTTTATTATTCTCTCACTAATAATAATTGTAGCTACATTTAATATAATTTCAGGATTAACTATTTTGGTTAAAAATAAAACAAAAGAAATTGCTGTTTTGAAATCCATAGGTGTATTAAATAAATCTATTACAAAAATTTTTTTTCTTGTAGGCTTTTATATAGGTTTGACTGCAACAATATTTGGAGTTTTAATCGGCGTTACGTTTTCTATATATGTTGAAAATATACGATCCTTCTTAAGTAAAATATTCAATATATCTTTATTTCCAGAGGAAATTTATTTTTTAAGTAAAATGCCATCTGAAATAGATGTCAATTCTATAATTTTGATTTCAATATGCTCTGTTGCTGCAACTGTTGTAGTCTCAATATTTCCAGCCATTAAAGCTTCTAAACTGGACCCTATAAAGTCACTTAAATATGAATAATTTTATCTCATTAAAAAAAATATCTAAAGTTTTTTTTAAAAAAAATAAAATCAAAGCTCTAAGTAATATTAATCTTGAATTAAGTTTAGGAAAAGTTTACTCGTTAATTGGTCCGTCGGGATCAGGAAAATCTAGTTTGTTAAATTTAATATCTTTAATAGACAAACCCAGCTCAGGATCGATTGAAATAGAGAAGAAAATTGTTAGTTTTGATAGACAAGACAAAAACGATTTATATAGATCATCATCAATAGGAATAATATATCAAAATTATAATTTACTAAGCGATTTTACAGCATTAGAGAACGTAAGTTTAGCTCAACTTGCGCTTAATAATAATAATAGAACATCAGAGTTAAATGCTAAAAAAGTGCTATCTGATTTTGGACTTTCTAAAAGGATTAATCATTTTCCATCAGAATTGTCAGGTGGTGAGAATCAAAGAGTCGCCATAGCGAGGGCAATTATAAATAAACCTAAAATTATTCTAGCAGATGAACCAACTGGAAATCTCGATTTAAAAAATGCAAAAAGTGTATTTAAAACTTTATTGAAATTGAGGGATAAAAATAGATTAATAATTTTTGCAACTCACAATAGAGAATTTGCAGAAATGTCAGATTGTAAAATTGAAATGATTGATGGTAATATCAGATCCATCAATGGAAAGTTACAATAAATTTAATCATGTTAAAATACATTCACAATATTCAATTTGTGAAGGCGCGTTAAAAATTGACGAATTATCTGATTTTTGTAAAAAAAAAAGAATAAGAGCTCTGGGTCTATCTGATTCTTTTAACTTATGCGGAGCTCTAGAATTCTCTGAAAATATCTCAAAAAGTGGTACACAACCAATTCTTGGTACTCAAGTTAATTTTTTATTTAATGATGTTATCGGAAAAATTCCTTTAATTGCTAAATCTGAAGCTGGCTATAAATCAATTATAAAACTTTCATCAAAATCTTTTTTAGAAAATGATTCTTTAAACGAACCCCATTGTAAAATTAATGATTTGTTAGAAGTTCCGGGTGATATAATTGTTTTATCAGGATCTCTGAACTGTCTTATAGGTAAATTATTTGAAAAGGATAAAATATCTGAAATTAAAGAATTGTATAATCAATTAAAAAATAAATTTAATAATGATTTTTATATTGAGATTCAAAGACACAATGATTTAAATGAGAAAAATTTCGAATTTTTAAATCTTCAATTGTCTAGTGAGCTTAAAATTCCAATTATTGCTACAAATGAGGTTTATTATTTGGATAAAGAAATGCATGAAGCACATGATGCTCTTATGTGTATAGGAAACAAAACTCATATTAATGATCAAAATAGAAAAAAATTTTCAGATCAACATTACTTAAAAAATGACAGTGAATTAAAGGAATTATTTTCTGATCTTCCTGAAGCATTAGAAAATAATTATAATTTGGTTTATAAAATTAACTTCAGACCAAAAGCCTCAAAACCCGTTCTTCCTAATATTGGCTCAGACACAGGTCTAAGTCCTGAAAATATTTTACTTGAGGACTCAATTAAAGGATTAATAAAAAAATTTAAATATAATTTCAATATTAATGAGAACGATTTAGAAAAGAGCGAGATATATAAAAAATATTTAAATCGACTAAAGCACGAGGTAAAAATTATTACAAAGATGGAGTATTCTAGTTATTTTTTAATTGTATCTGACTATATTAAATGGGCAAAAAAAAATAATATACCTGTTGGACCAGGAAGAGGGTCTGGCGCTGGATCTCTTGTAGCGTGGTGCCTAGAAATAACTGATGTAGATCCAATTAAATTTAATCTTATTTTTGAAAGATTTTTAAATCCCGATAGAATTTCGATGCCAGATTTTGATATTGATTTTTGTGAAGAAAAAAGAGATTTGGTTTTTAATTATTTAAACTCTAAATACAAAGATAGCGTTGCCCATATAATAACATTTGGAAAACTTAAAGCTAGAATGGTAATCAGAGATGTTGGTCGTGTTTTGGGTTTTTCTTATGGATTTGTAGATGGTATTTCTAAAATGATACCTTTTGATCCAGCAAGACCTCAAAACCTAACTGAGTGTATTAACAATGAACCAAGACTTCAAAAATTAATTAAGGATGACACAAGAGTAAAAAAATTAATTGAACTTTCGTTGAAATTAGAGGGTTTAAATAGAAATTTTGCAACACATGCAGCTGGTGTTGTTATAGCTGACAAAAAATTAACTGAAACTATACCTCTATATAAAGATACATCATCAAATCTTCTACTTCCATCAACTCAATTTGATATGTACTCAGCAGAAAATGCTGGGCTTATAAAATTTGATTTTTTAGGACTTAAAACTCTTACAGTAATTAACAATACTTCGAAAATGGTTAGAGAAATAAATAAAAATTTTGATATTAAGAAAATAGACTATGATGATCAAAAAGTTTTTGAATTATTATCAAATGGTCATACGGTTGGATTATTTCAATTGGAAAGTTCAGGAATGAAAGAAGCTTTAATGCAAATGAAGCCAAATCATTTGGAGGATATTATAGCGTTAGTAGCATTATATAGGCCTGGCCCAATGGCAAATATACCAACTTATAACGATTGTAAGCATGGTATAAAGCAACCAGATTATCTACATCCATTATTGGAAGAAATATTAAAACCAACTTATGGAGTAATTATTTATCAAGAACAAGTTATGCAAATCGCTCAGAAATTATCAGGGTTTACAGCTGGTGAGGCAGATATTTTAAGAAGAGCAATGGGAAAAAAGAAAAGACAAGAACTTGAAAAACAAAAAATGAGATTTATAGAAGGTGCAGTTAAAAATGGAATAAATAGAGAAACTGCTGCAAGTATTTTTTTAAAAATTGAACCATTTGCTGAATATGGTTTTAACAAAAGTCACGCTGCAGCTTATGCTATTATAGCATACCAAACAGCCTATCTAAAAACCTATTATCAAAAAGAATTTTTTTCTGCTTCAATGACTATGGATATATCTAACCAAAATAAATTGAGTGAGTTTTACGAAGAATTAAAGCGACTAAATATTAAAATACAAAGACCAGATATTAATAAATGTTTTGCAGATTTTAAATCGAAAGATAATAATTTTTTTTATGCATTAGGTGCAATTAAAAATGTTGGATTTGATGCTATTTCAAATATAGTAAAGGAAAGAGTTAAAGGAGGAAAGTTTAGTTCATTAAATAAT
>CACEMG010000021.1 GCA_902560565.1 uncultured Pelagibacteraceae bacterium
TCAAATTTAAAACTCCGACTAACCTTCCTCCAATATGCTCGTTAATATCTGGATATTTTTCATACGATACAATCAGATATGTAGAAAAAATTCCAAATAATTGTAAAGAGGATTTAAAACTGCCTGATGTTAGATTATTACGACCAACAGTTTTAATTATTCACGATAATCTTAAAAAGAAGATTTTTTATATAGTCAATGTGTTTAAAGACCAAAATATTAAGAATTATAAAAAAAAATATGATGACATCAAAAAGCAAATAAGCTCGATGGTTCACGAGTCTAACGCTGAGTTAGTTAAATCTAACAGTCATAAAAATGAAGAAAAAATTAAAATAAAATCCAACACCACTAAATCTCAGTATATAAATATGGTTAAAAAAGCTAAAAAATACATTAAAATTGGGGATATTTTTCAAGTTGTACTGAGCCAGAGATTTGAAGCAAAACTTACAAAAAAACCTATAGATATTTACAAAAATCTTAGGATGTCAAATCCTTCACCTTTTATGTTTTTTTTTAATTTTAATGACTTTCAAATCATAGGTGCTAGTCCTGAAATTTTAGTTAGATTACGTAACAATATAATTACTATAAGACCAATTGCTGGAACTCGCCCTAGAGGAAAAACAAAAAATCAAGATAATTTTTATAAAAAAGATCTTCTTAAAGATAAAAAAGAACTCGCTGAACATTTAATGTTGTTAGATTTGGGTAGAAATGATGTTGGTAAAGTGGCCAAAATTAATAGCGTGAGAGTGACAGAAAAATTTTTAATAGAAAAATATTCACATGTTATGCATATTGTTTCGAATGTTGAAGGAATTCACAATAGAAATCTATCTAAATTAAATTCACTATTAGCCGGATTTCCAGCTGGAACGGTGTCTGGCGCTCCAAAGATTAGAGCGATGGAAATTATTGACGAATTAGAAAAGTCAAAAAGAAAAGTATATGCTGGTGGTATTGGATATTTTTCTTCAAATGGTGATTTTGATACTTGTATAGCTTTAAGAACAGCGATCACTAAGAAAGATAAATTTTATGTTCAAGCTGGAGCAGGAATTGTTGCAGACAGTAAACCAAATAAAGAATATGAAGAAACAATTAATAAAGCCAAAGCTTTAATAAGCGCATTACAATAATGAAAATAATATTAATTGATAACTATGACAGTTTTACATTTAATTTATTTCATTACTTATCATCATTAAAAATAAAAGTTGATGTAATTCGCAATGATAAAATTACTGCAAATCAAATACTTAAAAGAAAATATAATGCTATAGTCATCTCACCTGGACCTGGCAACCCAAACCAAGCTGGAAATTGTATCAAAATAGTAAGATCTCTTTATAAAAAAATTCCTATTTTTGGTGTATGTTTGGGACATCAGATAATAGGACAAGTTTTTGGATCAAAAATAATCCAAGCAAAAAAGCTAATGCATGGAAAAACCAGTGAAATATTATCAAATAAAACAGGGATTTTAAAAAATCTACCTAGAAAATTTGAAGCTACTAGATATCATAGTCTGATTATTGATAAAAGAACTCTATCAAAAGACCTTTTAGTCACAGCTGAAACTAGAGATGGTATTATAATGGGAATTAAGCACAAAAAATATAACGTGCATGGTGTACAATTTCATCCAGAAAGTATTAAAACAAAAATAGGAATTAAAATTTTAAAAAATTTTGTTAATTTTAAAAAATAATGAAAAATTATATAGAAAAAATCAAGAACCAGCAAAGTTTGACATTCGAAGAAAGCAAGTCTGCATTTGAAGTTTTAATGGAAGGTAAAGCTCAAGAAAATGAAATTTATGATTTTTTGACTGAATTATCATCAAAGGGTGAGACATCTGACGAAATTGCCGGTGGTGTTTATGTATTAAGAAATAAATCTAAAAGAGTAAATGTAGAAAATTGTATAGATACGTGTGGTACGGGTGGTGATGGTATGAACACTCTTAATATTTCAACAGCTTCAGCAATTCTTTTGTCAAGTCTTAAAGTAAAGGTGGCAAAACACGGAAATAAAGCAGTTTCATCTAAATGTGGATCTGGTGATGTATTAGAGGCTTTAAATATAAATATAAACCTTGAAACTAATGAAGTTGAACAACAGATAAACAAAAATAATTTTGGTTTTATGTTTGCACCTAATTATCATAGTGCAATGAAATTTGTTGGTCCAACAAGAAAAAAAATTGGAAAAAGAACGATATTTAATATGATTGGTCCATTAAGTAATCCTGCATTAGTAGATAAACAGGTTGTTGGTGTTTTCGATAAAAAATTATTAAATATTTTTGCACTGGCTTTATCTAACTTGAGATTAAAATTCGCATGGATTGTAAATAGCGAGGATGGTTTAGATGAGATCTCACCGTATGCAAAAACAAATATAGTGCAACTTAAGGATGGTAAAATTTCTGAAATTGTAATCGATCCTAAGGATTTAAATGTTAATGCTGATAATTTTAAAAATCTAATTGGACAGGATGCAAAATTTAACTCTGAAAAAATTATAGAGATATTTAAGGGTCAAGATAATGATTTCTCAAAAGCCGTATGTTTAAATGCAGCTGCTGGCTTAATTGTGTCTGGAAAATACGAAGACTATGGAAAAGCTTATAAAGTAGCTAGAGATTTTATTAAATCAGGTTCTGTTTATGATCATTTAACTAAAATACAAAATGGCTGAAAATATTCTTGAAAAAATAATCAAAAGAAAATTTATTAATATAGAGAAATTAAAAAAAACTCTAGATCCAAGTAATTTAATAGACCTTATTGAAAAAAATACATCCTTTATAGACTTTAAAAATAAAATTAATGAAAATATAAAAAATAATAAAATCTCAATAATTGCTGAAATTAAAAAAGCAAGTCCATCTGCTGGGATAATAATTGAAGATTATAACCCTTTGGAAATAGCTAATATATATAACAAGAACAACGCTACTTGTTTATCAGTTTTAACTGAGGAAGAATTTTTTTTAGGAAAATTAGATCATATTAAACAGATAAAACAAAAAATTAAACTTCCTATTCTTTGTAAAGATTTTTTTGTCGATAAATATCAAATTCCTCTTGCTAAAAGTTATGGTGCTGATGCTATTTTAATTATTTTGGCTGGTGTGAAAGAAAATCTTGCTGATGAATTGTATAACGAAGCGCTTAAACACAAAATGTCAATTATCGTCGAGGTTCATACGGTAGACGAGGCTAAAAAGGCACTAAAATTTGAAGATGCTCTAATAGGCATTAACAACAGAAATCTTAAAACTCTTGAAACAAACATTAATACAACTTACGATATTCACGATGTTTTAATAAATCATAAAGGACCAATTATTTCTGAAAGTGGCATAAAGAGTAAAGAAGAGCTATTAGATTTAAATAGCAAAACTTCAATTAAAACTTTTTTAATCGGTGAATCACTTCTTAAAAATATGAAAAATAATTCAATTTTTTCAGTGCTTGAGTAAAATAAATCTTTGTTTTCCTAGTTTTTTTACTGTTGTTTAATTATAAGAACTTTTATAGAACATTATTTGTACGATATTTGTTCTTATGCTTACTAAAAAACAAAAAAATTTATTGCTTTTTATCAACAAGAAGTTGAGATCATCTGGAATTTCTCCGTCTTATGAGGAAATGAAAGAATCTCTAAATTTAAAATCTAAATCAGGAATACATAGATTAATCAGTGCTTTAGAGGAAAGAGGCTTTATAAAAAGGCTTGCTCACAAAGCAAGAGCATTAGAAGTTGTTAAATTGCCTGAGACCGCTTCTGCAAACGATATTTATAATAGCTTTTCACCAAGTGTAATAAAAGGTGGATTAGATGAAACAGCTAATAAAACAAATGACACAGAAATCCCTGTCTTAGGTAAAATTGCTGCTGGAACACCAGTTGAGGCAATACAAAATGAAGTGGCAAGAATTCCCTTGCCAGAAAATATAGAGAGAAAGGGCGAATATTTTGGATTGAAAGTTCAAGGTGATTCTATGATTGAGGCAGGAATTAATGATGGCGATACAGTTGTTATAAAAAAAACAGATACAGCAGATAACGGAAAAATTGTAGTTGCTCTAATAGATGACCATGAAGCAATGCTTAAGAGAATTAGAAGAAAAGGCAAAACTATAGCTTTAGAAAGCGCGAATAGAAATTACGAGACTAAAATATTTGGCCCAGATAGGGTAAAAGTTCAGGGTGTGCTTGTATCTTTATATAGAAGTTTTTAAATAAATAGTCTAAAAATCTTAAATGTCAAAAGTAGCAACAAGATTTGCTCCATCTCCTACTGGTCCATTACATATTGGAGGGGTCAGGACCGCTTTATTTAATTGGTTATATTCCAAAAATAAAAATGGTAAATTCTATTTAAGAGTAGAAGATACAGATAAAGAAAGATCTAAAAATGAATATAAAGATCAAATAATACAATCGCTTAAATGGATTGGAATAAATTATGATGGAGAAGAATATATTCAATCAGAGAAAGTAGACTATCACATAAAAATTGCAAATGAGCTTCTTAAAAATGGTTATGCATATAAATGTTATTGTTCAAACGAAGAGATAGAAGAACAAAAAAAAAGAGCCAGACAAAAAAAGATTCCTTATATTTATGATAGAAAATGGAGAGATAGAAAAGAATCTGATGCTCCAGAAGATATCAAACCTGTTATAAGATTTAAAAGTAAGATTGATGGGACATCAATATTGAAAGATTTAGTTCAAGGTAATGTTGAAATTGAAAATAATACAATTGAGGATTTTATTATTTTAAGAAATGATGGAACCCCTACATACAATTTATCAGCATCCGTGGATGATCACCAAATGAACATGACACATATTATTAGAGGTGATGACCATAAAATTAACACCTTTAAACAAATACAAATTTATCAAGCTATGAAATGGGAATTACCCTCATTTGCTCACATACCATTGATACATACAATAGAAGGAAAGAAACTATCAAAACGAGATCAGGCTTCGACATTAGACGATTACTCCAAAATCGGAATTATGCCAGATGCTCTTAGAAATTATCTTTTAAGATTAGGTTGGTCTTACAAAGATAAAGAAATATTTACATTAGACGAAAGTATAAGATTTTTTAATTTAGAGGGTATCGGAAAATCTCCTTCTAAACTTGATATTAGTAGAATTTTGTCGATGAATGAGCACTATATTAAGAATATTGATGAGCATGATTTATTCATTCAATTAACTGAATATTGCAAATTATATAAAAGTGAAATTAAGTCTGATAAAAAAGAAAAAATCAAAAAATCACTTTCTTTCTTAAAGAATAAAGCAAAAACTTTAGAGGATATATTTAATAATGGTCAATATATTATAAAAGATAAAGTCAATTTTAATAGGGATGATATTAAATTAATTGATGATAAAGCTAGAAAAGTAATTTCTGATTTTAATGCTCAATTTGAAAAAATAGATCTGCCTTCTCGAGAAATTTTAGAACCAATAGTAAATGGGCTCATAAAATCTCACGATACAAATTTTAAAGGGGTTGGCCAACCATTAAGGATTGCTCTAACAGGTTCTAAGTTTGGGCCTGGTATATATGATATAATTCTATCCTTAGGAAAAGAAGAAGTTCAAAAACGATTAAGTGCTAAGATAGCTTGAAACTACCTCTGAGGCTTCTGATGATGATGAAGTTTTAGATTTTATCTCATTTAATGTATTATTTACATCGAGAATTTGTTTTTTCATAAGTTCGGGGTTTTTTAAGAAGTATACTACAGATCTAAAAATTTCTTTTGAATTACATTCTTTTTGAATTAATTCTGGAATTATTTCTTTTTGGTTAATTATATTAATTATATTTGCAAATTTTGTCTTAACTAAAAATTTTACAATAAAAAAATTAATAAAATTCATTTTATAAATTATGATAGACGGAACTTTTGCATTGCAGATTTCAAGGGAAACAGTTCCGGATTTCACCACAGCGAATACTGAGTTTGATAAGATTTTTGATTTTATATTTT
Source organism: uncultured Pelagibacteraceae bacterium (assembly GCA_902560565.1). Lineage (GTDB taxonomy): Bacteria > Pseudomonadota > Alphaproteobacteria > Pelagibacterales > Pelagibacteraceae > Pelagibacter. The sequence goes on from CACEMG010000021.1 coordinate 6,045, forward strand.
CTTCTGATATCACATCAACATTATCAAAATTTGTTGTTTTAATCACGTCTTTAATTAAATCTTTATTTTGATCAGTTGCATGAAAAATAAAATTATATTCGTTAAATTTTTCATTCATTAATTTAATAAAATCTATTAAGATTGGTAAAAGAATTTTCGTTTCCGATGTTCGGCTTCCAGCAAATAAAGATATAATCTTTTTATTTTCATCAATTATATTTGATAAATTTGTTTTAACATTTTCTTTATTCTCTAGTAGTGGATGACCAACAAAAGTATTCTTGATACTTTCTTTATCAAAATATTTTTTTTCAAAATTAAATAATAATAAAACATGGTCTAAAAACTTTTTGAAATTCTTAACCCTACCCTGTCTCCATACCCATACTTGTGGTGCAACATAATGTATTGTTTTAATATTAGGGTTGATACTTTTTACTTTTTCAGCAACTCTTAAAGTAAAATCTGGACTATCAACACTAAATAGGATGTCAGGGTTAAATTCAATTATTTTTTTTACAGTTTCATTTATTTTGTTTCTTATTTTAAATAAATTTAAGATAACACTAGTAAAACCAATATAGGTTATCTCTTTAAGATCATATATTGATTTGATCCCAAGTTTATTTAAGTGAGAACCTCCAACACTTAAATATTCTATGTTTGAATGATTTTGTTGAAGATTAGCAACTACAGTAGATGCTAATTTATCTCCTGATGGTTCACCAGTTAATATAAAGATTTTTTTCATTTTACCGAGATAAACATCTTATTTTTATTAGCAAAGCTAATACATTTATTCTTGTCTAAGAATATATGTTGTTTGCTTTTTACAACAATACCTTTTAATCCAGCTGCCTTACTTTGTTTAAAAGTTTTTAAACCAATGGTAGGTAGATCAACTCTTAGGTCTTGTTTTTTTTTGGGAAACTTAACTAACACACCATCATTTCGAAATTTTTTATTTTTACTTTTTTCGAGTAATTTTTTTGTTCCACCTTTCCCTTCTATAAAGACTATTTTTTTATTTCTGACTACTACACCTTGGCTATAATTGTACTGTTTTAAACTATTTAGCGTTTTAATGGCCTTCTTAATATCTAATTGATCTTTATTATTGGGCTTAGTATTTGAATAATTACCCTTTTTAAAGGTTAGCTCTGGATTAAATTTAAGTGAATTTTCAGTTTTTATCTTATTTTGAGCTAGTATTTTTATGATTTCTTTTAAAATTGCGGCATCCCCAAGCTTCGATGCTTTAATAACTCTTGGAATATAGTAAATTCCTTTAATGTCTAACTTTAACTTAGAAAAGTTTGGCTTATTAACTCTACCTGCAAATAAGACTTTTTTGCAACTATTTTCATTAAGAATTTTAATTATTTTTCCAAATTGACCTATAGATACTGAATAAGATCTACTATCTTTTTTAAATTTCTTTGATTTAGATAAATCTATTATTAAGTATTTTATTTTTCTTTTCTTGATTGTTTTAAGTATTTCTTTTGGAAAATCTGTATCGCCAAAAATTAATCCTATCATCTTATGAGAATGGGGTACAAATAGACCTTTTTTTATCCTTAGTAATAAATTCTATTACCTCTTTAACTAATGGATTTTCCTTAAATGAACCATTTAATTTACTTATATTTTCTTTAATATTTTTAGAAGCAAAAATCTCCTTATAAGCCTCGCTTAATCCTAAAATATCTTTATTTTCAAATTTTGCTCTTCTCAACCCTATTAAATTTAATCCTTGTAATGAATTTCTATTTCCTGTTGATAACCCATAAGGAATAACATCATGTAGAACTCCTGTCATTCCCCCAATCATTGCCATTTTTCCAATTCTTGTAAACTGTTGAACAGCAGAATTTCCACCTATAACTACATTATCTTCAATAACGGCATGACCACCTAAAGGTACATTATTTGCTATAATGACATTATTACCGACTTGGCAATCATGGGCTATATGAGATGAAATCATAAATAAACAATTATTTCCAATTATAGTTTTACTTCCGCCACCAATTGTTCCAGGGTTAATGGTTACATATTCTCTTATTTTATTGTTATTTCCGATAACTAAACTTGTTTCTTCACCATTATATTTTAAGTCTTGTGGGTCATTTATTGAAACAAATGGATAAATCTTATTCGCTTTTCCGATTTTAGTATTTCCGGTAATGCTTACATGTGATTGAATTTCTGTATTCTCTCCAATTTCTACATTGGGACCAATGATAGAATATGGGCCAACTTTAACACTCGAATGCACTTTTGCATCTTTATTAATTATGGCTGTTTTATCTATCATTTATTTTCTCTTATAAAATTTTTTAAATCTTTTGCTGGATAACCCATTACTTTAGAATTATCAGGAATATTCTTTATAACACCGCTACCACCACCTATTTGTACATCGTTACCAATCTTAAGATGACCTGAAATACCTGCCTGACCTCCAATCATAACATTATTTCCTAAAGTAGAACTTCCAGCAAAACCTACTTGTCCCGCAATAATGCAATTCTCGCCTATTTTTACATTGTGAGCTATATGTATTTGATTATCTAAATATGTATTTTTTCCTATGATTGTGTTCGAAAGAGATCCCCTATCAATTGTAGATCCGCAACCAATTTCTACATTATCTTCGATTATTACAATGCCTATTTGAGGATACCGAATATTTGAGTCCTTATTTGGAAAAAAACCAAACCCTTTTTTTCCAATCACACAACCATCTAAAATATGAACGTTGTTTTTAATTAATGAATTTCTAATAATTACATTTGATCCTATAGAGCAATTATCACCTACATTAACATTTTTTTCTATGATTGAATTATGACCGATTGAACAATTAGAGCCAATTTTCACATTTTCACCGATAAGAACATTTTTTCCAAATTTAACTTTTTCTTTAAATTCTGTCTCATCTATGTCTTTTACAGTATTATCATAACCATCCGTAATGGAGTCTGGATAAAAAATTTTTGTGATTTGAGCAGTATGTAATAAAACCTTGTCGGAAATAATAGCCTTACAATTATTTGGTAAAAACGATTCAAAATTTTTAGATGTTAGGCAATACGAGGCTTTAGTTTTTTTTGCTAAATCAGCATATCTTTTTGAATGAAAAAAAGTTATTTCATTTTTTTGG
>CACEMG010000022.1 GCA_902560565.1 uncultured Pelagibacteraceae bacterium
TAATAATGTTTTGGCTCTTCTCTTTTTATACCTAGGCCAAATTGCTCAGGAGCATCTGCTTCTGGTGGAAGATTATCTCTCGATCCGTCAGCCTCTGCTAGGTTTTTCTGAAGTGCCGCTCCTGGTTTATAAAACATATGTGCAAATTTAGACCAATAAACACCACCAAATAAAACTAGATTTGAAACAATAAAAAAAACTAAGAATACTTTGTCATCCCATCTATCTTGTAAACTCATAGATTGTAAAAATGACCATATTAATCCGAACAACGATGATGCTACTAATGCTAGTACAAACAAATCTGCCTTAATTATTCTGTACCAAGGGTGAGCCTCAGAATAAACATCTACCCTTAAAAAGAACCAGAACCAAGACCCTCCTAAAACAGTCAATAGGGCTCCAACATGCCAAACTATAGGCCAAGCTGATGGTGTTGTTGATTGTGGTGTAGAGTAAAAGAAAATCATTACAACAGAAGCTGTCCAAAAAAGAATTGTTCCATACATTCCCATCACGTGAGCTAGTCTTCTTTTACCAGCACCTAACTCAGAAGTGGTAGCTATATCGCTAGCTATCGTTTTTGAAATTACAGAAATTCTTTCACCTGTTGTTAAATTTTTTGTTGCAGATTTTTTTGCTTTTTTTGCATTGTTAAAAAAATATTTTACATTTTTTTTATGGATAATATCCATAAGAGTTCCAGCAATCACAAGTAAACCCATTAGAATCACAAATGATTGCATTAGTATAGGAGATACACTCTCAGCTAATATTGAAAATGGATTGTTTGAAAACATTTTGAAATTATACCCCTTTTTTCAAATATTTTTAGTATAGATGCTCTAATAGATCAACTGCATAAATAGACTTCTTTTATTTAGATTTTCTCAAATAATGTTGTTTTAACGGTATTACACCTCTAACACCACCTTGGGGATTTTCAACATCTCCTTTTCTCCTGGGAATCAAATGGATATGACAATGCATAATTGTTTGACCAGCAACACTGCCCGCATTTGTTCCTAGGTTAAATCCCTCGACTGAATTATCATCATTTTCTATTTTTGATTTAATTTTTTTAATAAGTTCGTTACATCCATTAAGCTCCTTTTCATTTAAATCAAAAAAATTTTTTATGTGTCTTTTTGGAATTATAAGACTATGAAATTTTGATACTGGATATGAGTCGTGGCTTACAAAAGCATGGTCATTTTCATATATTATATCTTGTTTTTTTACGTCACAAAATATGCAAGGATTGTTTGGATCTGTCATACTTTAATTTGATAAGCTTTTTTCATATATTTTATTAAGTTGAATATATTTTTTTTTAGTTTTCCTTGTCCAATTAAGCGATGGAATTTTAAATACAGAAGTCACACCTTTTCCTGACCCAATCAAGAGTATTTCACTATAATTGTAAATTTCCTTGATTGATATATTTTTTTTTTTGATTTTTATTTTCTTAGAAAAATATTTATAGGTAATTCCCTTATAAATATTTTTAGATGGTGAGTAAATTTGATTATTTGTTATAAAAAGTAAATTTGAAGTACAGGTCTCTAAAAGATAATTATTAAAATATAAAGCAACATCATTTCTGGTAGTGTCATATTTGTTTAGTTGCTTTAAAATTTTTTTGTATTTTAGATTTTTTAAATGTGGATCAACTCTTTTATAATTGAGAAGCCGTAAATAAAATTTACTATTAGGTTTAAGCCTTTTTCTTAAAGAAAGAGAAATTAAGTTTTTATTGCATGCAATTCGCAGTAAATGGTCGTACGAGATATTTTTTTTTAAAAAGCTTTTTATTAATATTGTTAAATTTTTTTTTAGTTTTTTTTGATTCAATTTATATGAGTTTAAAGATTTTATTAGATTATTTATATGCTTATTATACAAAAAAATTTTAGGGGGGTTTCCCTTCACTCTCATTGTCGTAAATATTCCAAAAGAACCCCAAAGATCTTTAAAATTAACTTCTTTTAGGTTGTTACGAAGATAGGATTTTTTTAATAATAGTTTTGCCATTTTCTGTTAAAAAAGATTCTGGATGAAATTGAAAACCAAAAATGTTTTCCCTAATATTCTCGATTGCCATCGGGATTTTAGTCTCTACACATCTCATACTTATTTTAATGTTTTGAGAATTGAAAGGTTCTTGCAGTTTAAGTGAATGATATCTTCCAACCTTAAAAATTTTGCCTTTGGTAAAAATCTTACTATCTTTTGTCACCTTAATTTTAGATTGATAACCATGATAAATATTTTTTTGTTGTACTATTTTTCCAGATTCATTGTGTAATATTTGTTGAAACCCCAAACAAATTCCAATAATTTTTTTTTTACCCTTAAATCTTTTATAAATTTTTGAAGTCATTGGATAATCTTTTGGGGATCCAGGACCAGGAGATAGTACGATTGTATCTGCTTTGTTTAATTTTTCATAATTAATTTCAAAATAATTATTACAAAATACATTATCAAATTCTGAAAACTGGTGAACCACATTCCACGTAAATGAATCCTGATGATCGACTATGTAAATCATTTAAATAACTCTAACAAAGATTTGGCTTTAATATAATTTTCATTAAATTCTTTTTTTGGTGCACTGTCTAAAACAACTCCAGAAGCTGCAGATATTTCTGAATGGTTTTTATAATTTAGTATCGATCTAATAATAATATTAAATCTCATATCTTTATTAAATTTGATATAACCAAAACTTCCTGTAAAAATATTTCTGTCATCTTTTTCTTGATTATTTAAAAGTTCAAGAGTCTTTATTTTTGGACAACCTATAACCGAACCACCTGGCATCATAGATTTAATAATATTTTTTAAAGACATATTCTTTTTAAGTTTTCCTCTGATGATTGTTACGTAATGAAAAAGATGTTTATACTCCTCTACAAACTTTTCTTTTAAAATATTTACTGATCCAGGCAAACAGACTCTCGATAAATCATTTCTTTCCATATCTACTATCATATTATGTTCTTTGGTTTCCTTTAAATTATTTTTAAAAAATTTTAAGGCATTCTTTTTATTAATTTTTTTATTTTTTTTAAGTGTACCAGCGATTGGCTTTGTTGTAATTATTTCACCTTTTTTATCAATTAAGGTTTCGGGTGAACAGCTTACGATTGAATAGTCCTTGTCTCTGATTACAAAAGACTCTGGTGAGGAATTTACTCTCATTAAACGCCAAAAAAAATTAATGGGATTAATATTTGAACGATTTCTATATTTTGTACAAATTTTAATCTGATAAGTTTCACCCTGTCTTATTTTTTTTGAGAAAGATTCAAAAATTTTCTTGTAATTTGTAAACTCAATATTTTTTTTAAAAGGAGATAGAATCTTTGTTTTATGAAAAAAAGTATTAAATTGATGTTTTTTCTTAGAAGAAATTATTCTTATTTTATCTCTAATGTGAATAACTGTCTCGGGCTTGTAAAATACTCCTTTATAAAAATTTAGTTTTTTTTGATTTTTTACACTTATGTTTAAAAGATTACATAGTATTTCATAGCCAAAGAAACCAATAAACAAATCTAATTCTTTATTTTTTTTTTTTAAATTTTTCAAATTTAAAAAATTATTAATATTTCCTTTATTAAGAATAATTTTTTTTGAGAAATCTGTATAAATATTATATCCATCTTTCATTTTATAAATGATCAAGGGTTTATCTGATTGATAAAGCTTTTCTAAATAGGGATTGAAGCTAAATTTATGCTGTTTGTGTTCTTTCAACTGGTTTCTCTTTTATTGGCAAGTGTATTAAACCAGCAAATATAGATAATGCAATTGCCAAATACCACGCATAATCATAGGATCCATATAGATCATAAAATAAACCACCCAAGTAGGCACCAAAAAATGATCCAACTTGATGACTTAAAAATACTAATCCGTAAAGTAATCCTAAGTACCTTGTTCCAAAAATATGAGCTACTATTCCACTAGTTGCCGGGACTGTAGAAAGCCATAAAAAACCAAAGCTAGCACCAAAGAATATCGAAATTATCATGCTTGGTGGAGTAAATATAAATATACAAATTGAAACTCCTCTTAATAAATAAATTACACTTAATATTATTTTTTTACTCATTTTTGTAGAGAGATACCCACTTAATAAAGATCCGATTATATTAAAAAAACCAATTAGAGAAAGTATTACTGCTGCTGTCCATTCTGCTAATCCTCTATCAGCTACATACTTTGGAACATGTGTACCAACTAATGTTATATGGAAGCCACAAACAAAAAAACCTGCAATGAGAAGTAAATAACTTTTATTTTGAAAAGCCTCTTTTAATGCTCCCATTGTATCTTGTTTAAAATCTCCGTCTTGAGTTTGAATTTTGCTTGGTGATCTTACAAAAATTGCAACAACTAAACCCGCAGTTAAAAAAATCATGAAAATAAATAATGTTTGTTCCCATCCATTGCTACTTAAAGAGTATTTGGTGAATAACGGAGATAAAAAATATCCAAATGAACCTACAGCTGTCACGATACTCATAGCAATTGTTCTATTAGAAAGAGGAAAATGTTTTCCCACTATTGACATTGGGATACTTATAGCTGTGCCACCGCACCCAATCCCAATTAAAACTCCTAAACTAATTTGAAAATAAATTCCTGTATTTGGACCATTGTATAAAAGATATACTCCTAAAATATAAAACAAGAATGCAAGTACTATAGCTCTATGACCACCATATTTATCTGCAATTGCACCAAAAATTGGTCCCGATAAACCCCAGCCCAACATTTGAATTCCTATTGCTAGACCAAATTCTGTATTTGAAATTCCAAGGTCATTATTAAAATCAATAAAAAATAATCCAAAGACTTGTCTAACGCTTAATGAGATTAAAACAACTAAGCATGCAGCTACTAGGGTTATTAAAGCTGTTCTTGTTTGAAAAAATTGCACAATACTTATTTAATATGTTTTAAAGAGTTTTTCAAATCTCTTATAAGATCTTCCAGATCTTCAAGTCCAATATGTAATCTGACAATATATTCGTTGCTTTTTAATTTTAAAAATTTTCTATTTCCTTGTTCTTTTATTTCCTGATGCAAAGCAAGACTTTCAAAACCACCCCAGCTATAACCATGACCAAAATGACTCAAAGAGTTAACAAATTTATCTACAGACTTTTTATTTTTTGAAGTAATTTTTAATCCCATTAATCCTGATGAACCTGAGTAATATTTTTTCCATAACTTATAATTTTTCGAATTTTTTTTGAAAGGATATAAAACTTCAATATTTTTTTTTTGAGATAAAAATCGTGCTATTTTAATTGTACTATCCTGGTGTTTATCTAGTCTAACATCTAACGTTCTTAACCCTCTCATAATTAGATATGCGTCATCTGGGCTTAATCTTAAACCTGTCATATTATGTGCTTGTAAAACTCTTCTAAATACTCTTTGGCTCACCGCTAGACTTCCCCCCATAACATCAGAGTGTCCAGAATAATATTTTGTTCCAGAAACTATTGATAAATCAAATCCTATTTTTATGGGTTTTAAAAAGTAAGGAGTCCCCCATGTATTATCTATTGCTGTATAAATTTTTTTACTTTTTGCTATGGAAAGTATTTTTCCCAGATCTTGAAACTCAAAAGTATTGCTTCCCGGGTTTTCTACATAAATAAGTTTAGTTTTTTTTGTGATATTTTTTTTGATCGTACTTAAATCATTTGGATTATAAAACTTAGCAAGTATTTTAAAATCTTTTAAATATTTTTCTGTTAAATTTCTAGTTGGGCTATAAACTGGATCAGCAATTATTAATTCATCACCTGGTCTTAATATACTAAATAAAGTTAAAAAAACTGCGCCAAATCCAGTAGGTGTCAAAAAAGTATGATAGGATTCTTCCAGTTTGGTTAATAATCTCTCCAATTCAAGTGTGGTTGAAGTGCCTTGTCTTCCATAATCAAAATAACCACCCCTTGGATTTTTTAAACTTTTTTTTTGTGTTTGCCTTAAGTCACTCATTGACTTGAAAACCATTGTTGATGTTCTGACCAATGGAGGATTTACTGAGCGATTTTTAAAGTCTTTTGATGTTTGTTTTAAGATAGTTTTAAATGAATTTCCCATAAATAAATTTGATATGTAAGATTGACAATGCTATATCCAACAAATAAGTCAATAAAAATTATAATTTGAGGTAATTATGGGGTATCCAAAAAAGCATAGAGGCCGAAGGAAAATGGGCTCAAAAAAAAGAAGAGCAAGAAAAAAAAATAAAAAGAAATAATCAAACCCAAAATGGATAGTATTCAAAAGATTAAATC
>CACEMG010000023.1 GCA_902560565.1 uncultured Pelagibacteraceae bacterium
AAAATCCAGATACTTGCAAACCACATTCTTGCATGATTATGAAGATAATTATGATTTTTTAATTCATTAACCCAAGTGTTAAAGCATTCAATGTTAGTCTTACCTTCAATCGCATTCAAGTAATCCTTATTATCTTTAAATTCCTGCTTAAGTTTATTTAATTCTATTATGTAGTCTGTCCACACATTAGGCCTAAGTTCCAACCATCCTTTCCAGTAAACACGCCACAAAACTTCTTGAATGAATTTTTCGATTTTAACGAACGAATGTTTTTTTAAAGACAGCTTCATCACTTCTAGTTCAGTTAAAATACCATGTGTTATGTATGGTGATAGACAAGAAATATTTGTTCTTTTATCCGGACCAAAATCAAAGTTTCTAAGCATAGAGTATTCAAATAAATTATTATCTACAAAATCAATTAATTTTTTATTGGCAAAATCTCTTTTAGGTTCAAACATTTTAAGTTGTAGTTTTGGAAATTACTAATTTCCTTTTTTCCTAGGATCTTTAAGACTTTGAAGCACTCCAGCTAATCCTGATAATTTTATACTAATATAAATTATATAGACCAAAGTTAAACCAAGAGCCATCGTAGAGAAAAATACAAATATTGCAGTTAAGAATTTTTCAGTAAACCAATTTTCAACATCAGAATTGGATAAATATAATATATTCCAAAAAGCTAAAAATATTAGTTCGTAGGTAATTATAACTTTGTACATTTCAATTGCTTATATTATCTACAAATTTTTTTGCAATAGGTCCTACAACTAATGAGACAATAATTGCTATGGGTAATCCTACACTCCATGCTTTTAAAAACCTTTTAAAATAGTCATTATCGTAACCAGTATTAATGAAAGTTATAATGAGTGTCATTAAAAGACTCATGCCAAAACCCATTATTAAAATATAAACAAAATTTGAATATTTTTTTGGAATCATGATGAAGTTTTGCCAAGTAAATTTACTATCAAAACACCTGATATAATTAATATCATTCCCAAAATTGTATATAAATCTGGCATTTGATTAAATTTAATAATTCCAATAACAATTGTAGCTATAATACACAATCCTGCAAAAGAAGCATATGTAACACCAACTGGAATTGTTTTCATAACTAAAGATAAAGTATACATGCAGCCAACAATTGTTACTGCGGTCATTAAACTTGGCACTAATAGGGTAAAGCCTTGAGCACTTTTTGCAAACCCATTTGCAGCTGTTCCAAGTGCTACAGCAATAATAAGAATTATATAGGGTAAAACGTTACTCATTAAAGAACTATAAATGAAATATTAAAAAATAAAAATAGATTATCCATAAAAAGCAAGCTGCCATAGTAACAAAAATAATAGTTACACCTGTCACTGTTTCATTTTTATATTTTTTATTAACCTGATTTCTCCATTTTTGTGGATATAAAGGAATTGTAAATGCGTAAATGATTAAAAAAATATCAAGAGCAGTAATTATTATACAAAGAAAAAGCAATTGATCCATTTCTTATCATATACTTTCTTTTTTGATCATATCTTTTAATCTTTCAATCATCATTAGAGGTGTTTCCATTGCAGGATATACTTTATGAGCCTCTATATAACTATCAATAGCTTTTTGATAATTTTTCATGGCGGTTTGAACAAGTCCTTGTCCAGATAAAGCACCAAAATGCCTTTTCTCTAATTTTAAAACCATGTCAATATCATTTTGTGACAACTCAAAATTCCCCATTAGATAAAGAACTGTAGCTCTTTTATTCCAAGCTTCAGCCCAGTTAGGATCCAGTTCAATAGCTTTTGAAAAAACATTATGTGCACTAGTTAATTGATTTTGTGCCATATACTCAGATCCTTTTGCCAAAAGATCTGTTAAGCTTTCTTCTGAGGGATGTGTTGTCCACAATTTCCAGATTTTTCCCTCGATTTTCCTTGCAGACATTGGATTACTAGTTTTTTTCAATTTTTCAAATAATTCATCTAGTTCTGCAGCAGACTCATTTTTAGCGAAAGTTCCAGAAGAAAATAAAAATATAAAAAATATTAAAAATACTTTTTTCACTTACTTCGACATAGGTGTTGCACCTGTCTCCAAGCTCACAATTTTACCATCTTTGAACTTATAGACAGCCATAACCGCTTCAACATTTCCATCATCAAAAGTAACGATTGCGTGGTGCACTCCAATTTCATTGTTTTCGTAAACTATTCTAGACTTATCTTGTTTAATATCACCACTCATTGCCCATTTAACAACATCTGATTTTCCTAAAGTATTTCCAGATTTATGCATGGTAAATTTAAAATCATCATGCAGAAGTTCATTCATAGTTGCTTCATCTTTATTTTTGATCGCATCGCTATAGCTTTGTAGTATCGACATTTTTATTCTCCTTTTTAATAGTTATATATTTTATCTGCTAGTCCGTAACATAGAGCTGCACTAAGTGTAGTAAATATTAACGGAGCTATAATTCCCTCTCTCGATCTCTCAGGATTTTTAATCCCAGTTTTATCAATGAGAATAGAATAACAGTTTACAACGAATATGCATAAGTTTTGTAAAAAAACTAAATTGAAAAAAGAACCTGCTCCAACAACACCATTGTTCCTTATAAACATTACGTATAAAGCCATTATTACCCAGCCTGTCATGAAAGCACCAACAAATCTTATCATAGTGAAAGCGCTATCATCTATTTCGAATTTGGTACAAAATTGTCTAGTTCTAAAAATTGTTTGGAATGCGTATATACCAATTCCCGCAAAGTGGATTACGTAAATGAACAGGTAGTAAATATTGTTAAACTTCTCAATCATATTAAACTCCTTTAATTATTATTAAATTACCTTCAGTGTTATTTAATCTTAAATTTTTAATTTTATTGTATTCATCTGAATTATACCATTCTAGTGCTTTTTCATAGCTTGGAAACTTTATTATTACATTTCTTTTAAAATTCCATACACCTTCCAATGATTTGAACTCTCCAGCTCGAACAAGGTATTCACCACCAAAATTTTTAACAGTATATGGAACCTTATCGGCATACTCTTTATATCCTTCTTTACTTTTCAAATCGATTTGAGCAATGACGTAACCAGACATTTTTAATATAAAGTCTGAACTACTTTTTCTACTCTTGCTTTTCCATCTGGAATAGTTTTTTCTAAAAAAGCATGGCAACCATCAGTTAACTCTTTATTATATTTAGAACCATAATGTTTATCTACAGCTTTATTAGTTCCTTCATCCCAATCTTTCTCTTTAATACCGATCTCTAAAGCATATGCTTTCCATACTTTAACTGATGAAATAGACTTTTCTTTCATACTGTACTCAAATGTCTCTCCTGAAGGCAAAAAGTAGTTAGCCATATATATACCAACACAATCCCATGCTTTTTCCATATCTTTTTTGCTTAAATCTCCTGCGTTAGCAGAGTTAATAAAAACGATGCTAAATAAAACTAAAAATAATTTTTTCATATTTAAACCTATACTTTAGATAATTCCCATAATTGTACGTTTTCTACACATTCTGCATAAATTGCTTTTGCTTTTGGATTATTTCCAGCAGCAAATTCTTTCATTCCTGCCTCATTATGAACTGAAACCTTAAACAGAATACCGCTTTTGTCAGGTTTCATTCCTCCAATAGTTTTTTCTGGATAAGCAACACTTTTCCTTACTTCCATACCTTCATCAGACTGCATCCATCCCATAAAAGTTTCTAGTTTACCTTCTTTAAGATTAACTAAAGCTAACATTTCTTTTTCCATTTTATTTCTCCTTTCTTTTTGTAACTGAATTATTTTTTCATCGCATTAAACATGCTTAGAGTATCATCAAAAGTCATCATAATTTTAGTTTTTCCTTCATCACTTACTTCAAAATAATGACCAAACATCGTATCCATGTTATCAGCAGTTGCATGTACTCTAACAAATACTTTATTACCTTCACTGATCATATCTAAAATTTTTAAATGAAAATTTGGCCATGCAGCTGGAATTTTTGACATTGCAGCCATCATTGCTTGTTTACCTTTGTGAACTCCTGATAATGGGTGAACACCTTCTTTACCAGGAAATGTCCATACAATATTGTCATCAATCATATCATTAAAAAAAGTTTCCATATCACCTTTGCCAAAAAGCTCATATGCTTTTCTAGTTTGTTCTTTTACATCCATTTTTCCTCCTTTTGTTTATATTTTTACATTGTTTGATTTACATTTTAGAAAAGTCCATAACCTGTGAACATTCTTCTGAAGTAGTATCAAAAAAGTTATTCATATCGCCCAATTGGTCTATGATTGCTTCTGGACTTTCTGCTTGCCATTTGCAGTACATTTTCATTGAGTTACCTGCACCCATCATAGTCATATGGCATACAGCTTTTTCACCGTTTACTCCCTTTTTTAAATCCTCAGGAGAAGTAGACCCTACAACCTCATGAAATTTCTTCTTCATTTCTTCAGATTTGAATACGTGTGTTGCTAAATAGTCTTTCATAATAAATCCTTTCAACTTACATTTAATCTTAAAGTAATGTTGGAATGTATAGATTTTATTACAATGCAGGTATGCGGTCTTATATCCAGTTGGGAAAAGGAAGGCCCTTTTCTTGAAGAAATTTTTTATTAAACAGCTTTGAGTTGTATTTATCTGATCGATCACAGAGTATTGTTACAATAGTTTTTCCTGGTCCAAGCTTTTTACCCAATTTAATTGCTCCTGCAATATTTACCCCACAACTTGTTCCTAGACTTAAACCTTCATTTTGAATTAGATCATATAAAATTGGTAACGATTCTTTATCTTCAATTGAAAAAGCTCCGTCAATTTTAGCCTCTGCAAAATTAGCTGTTACTCTACTTGATCCAATACCTTCAGTTATTGAATTTCCTTCTCCTTTAAGTTCTCCATTCTCAATATAATTGTATAAAGAAGATCCTGCAGGATCAGACAAATAAATTTTTACATCTTTACTTTTTTCTTTTAAATAACTGCTCACACCTGCAATTGTTCCCCCAGTTCCAGAAGCACAAACAAACGCATCTACCTTTCCATCTGTTTGATCCCAAATTTCAGGTCCAGTTGTTTCATAATGGCCTTTTGAATTAGCAGTATTATCAAATTGATTTGCCCAAACTACACCATGATTGTTTGAACTTTTTAACTCATCAGCAAGTCTTCCCGCAACTTTTACATAATTCCCATCATCTTTATATGGTTTTGGTGGGACAAGTCTTAAATCTGCACCAATATTTTTTAGCATATCTTTTTTTTCTTGTGTTTGATTATCGTTCATTACAATTACAGTTTTGTAGCCAACTGAATTTCCTATCAAACATAGACCAATACCTGTATTTCCAGCAGTGCCTTCAACTATGGTTCCGCCTTTTGATATAAGTTTTTTTTCTTCTGCGTCTTTAATTAAAGCTAAAGCTGCTCTATCTTTTACTGATCCACCTGGATTTAAATATTCAGCTTTTCCATAAATATTACAGCCAGTAATTTCTGAGGCTGCTTTTAGTTTTACTAATGGTGTGTTTCCAATACCGGAGATAAAGTTATCCTGAGTGTTCTTCATTTTTTTCTTCGTTACTTATACCATAAGGTTTAAATTCTTCCGTTGCAGTTCCAACATTTTTAGCTGGTATACCTACCATAACACCATTTTCAGGAACATCTTTT
>CACEMG010000024.1 GCA_902560565.1 uncultured Pelagibacteraceae bacterium
TAATTAAATCTACTCCTGTTTCTGACAAAATTTTTAAGTGTTCATCAAAACTTGGTTTCATTTTAGCAACACCATCTTTCATAAAATAACCGTAAGTGGAGACAGATCCAGCAACTAAAACATTTTTACCTGACACGGCATCTTTTGCAATTTTGATACTTTTATGATTGCATTCTTTAATCAGATCTTCATAACCATATTTTTTCATTGATATAGGGGTTGAAGCATAAGTATTTGCGGTTATTACATCAGCACCAGCTTTAACATAATTTTGGTGCACTTTTAAAAGTTCATTTGGACTATCTAAAGAACATCTACCACACCACAGTCCTTCATCCATTTTTGCTCCAACTTTTTGTAATTCTCCTCCTATTCCCCCATCAAGAATTATTATTTTTCCTTCAGCTAATCGCTTTTCAATTGATGAATAAGACATTTAATTTATTTGTTATTTGTAAAAGCGCAGATTTTATTTCCATCTAAATCGCGAATATATGAATAATAAACACCGGAACCTTCTGGTCTTTCTCCGCCGCTTCCCTCGCTGCTACCGCCTGCTTTTAAACCGATCTCATGAAATTTATCAACTATCTCTCTTGATGAAACAATAAAAGAAACCTGTGTACCATTTCCGAAGGTAGCAGTTTTACCATTTGCTGGTTTTGTAACATAAAATTCTATAGCACCATCTCCATCTTTTTGTGTATATCCAGCACAAAACTCATCAGTATCTTTTCTTTTTAAATTAATAATTTGTAAAACTTCATCATAAAAATTAATGGCTTTATCTAGATTATTTGTACCTACCATAACATAGCCAATCATCTTAATTTTTCCATTCAGTAATAGTTTTCACTTCCAAATATTCATGTAAACCCCAGGTACCTCCTTCACGTCCATTTCCAGACTGTCTATAACCACCAAATGGAGTACCAGAGTCCGCAGGTTTATGATTTACGTATACAATTCCAGATCTTAATTTTTTTGAAACTCTTTTTGCTTTTTCTTTATCTTCAGTCTGTAAATAGTTTCCAAGACCATATTCAGTGTCATTTGTAATTTTTATTGCCTCTTCCTCGTTCTCAAAAGGAATTATAGATAAAACTGGACCAAAAATTTCCTCTTTGGCGATTCTCATATCATTATTTACATCTGTAAACACTGTTGGCTTTATAAAATATCCCTTTTTGAAATCCTCAGGTTTTTCAGCTCCACCAGCTACTAAGGTTGCACCCTCTTCAATTCCACTCTTGATTAAACTTTGAATTTTATCGTATTGCGTTTTAGATATTACTGGACCTATATGTTCACCGGCTTTTGATGCAAGATCTACTTTAATTTTATTAGCTTCATCCGCAGCTTCTTCTACTGCTCGTTTGTATATTGATTTTTCTACTAACATTCTTGTTGGCGCATCACATGATTGACCAGAGTTACTCATAACATTTCGTATCCCGTCTCTAACCGCATCAGGATAAGCATCGGCAAATACAATATTTCCACCTTTACCTCCAAGCTCTAAACAAACTCTTTTAATTGTATCAGCTGCATTTTTTGTGATTAACTTTCCAGCTCTTGTCGATCCAGTAAAGGAAACCATGTCAACATCAGGATGTCCCGACAAATCTGTACCAACGCCTGGTCCATCTCCATTTACTAAATTAAATACACCCGCAGGAAATTTTGCATCATGAATCATTTCTGCGAAAAGCATTGCTGATAAAGGAGCTATCTCAGAAGGTTTTAAAACCATTGTACAACCAGTTGCAAGTGCTGGCACAACTTTAAGAGCTATTTGATTAATTGGCCAGTTCCAAGGAGTAATTAAACCACATACACCAATTGGCTCATATACAATGTGATTAACAGATCCTTTGTCAAAACCAGGTTCAAAATTAAATTCTTTTAATCTTTTTATAAAATCTTCAATATGACCCGCACCAGATGCAGTTTGATTAGCTGAACACCAATCTTTTGGACAACCAAGCTCTGTTGATATGGCATCAGTCATTTCATCCCATCTAGATTTATAGATTTCTAATAATTTTTCTAAATGTTCTATTCTTTCTTGCTTTGATGTTTCTTTCCAAGTTTCAAAAGATGATTTTGCAGATTTTACAGCAATATCAGTATCTTCTGAGCTACCTAGAGAAATTATTGCGCAAACTTCTTCAGTAGAGGGATTAATTACATCAAAATCTTTTGCTTTAATTGGATTGACCCATTGTCCATTTATATAAAATTTTTTTTTATCTTTCATAATTTATTTTTTTAATTTTGATAATCAGGCTCTTCTTTATCTAAAATTAATCTGATCTGATCTAAATATGCCCTTCCCATATCAGAAGGATAGTTTGACCACTCTTGTGCTGTTTTTTCTGCTACTTCATGTGATGCTACATTTAATTCTTTACCAGTTGCTAAAGCTGTTAAATATGTTTCTGCAGATTTTTCAAAATAATATAATGCATCAAATCCATCCGAAACAGTTTCCCCAGTAGTTAAAATTCCATGATTTGACATTAACAGATTTTGTTTATTACCCAATGCAGCAGCCATTTTTAGCGACTCTTCTTCAAAACCCATACCACCATACTCATTATATATAGATACTCGGTTATAAAACCTCATCGTATTTTGATCTATTGGAGGAAGAGTAGGGTTTTTCAAAGCAGAAAGAGCTGTCGCGTATTTTGAATGAACATGAAATATACATTTTGCATGAGGTACTTTTTGGTGAATTGTCCCATGAATATTTATTGCAGTAGCATCCACAAGGTCTGGTTTTTTTTTTAATTCCTCGATATTTTCTTTGGTAACCAAAATTAAATCGCTTACTTTCATTTGGCTAAAATGAACACCTGATTTATTAACTAAAAATTCATCAGTTGAACCAGGTACACATGCGCTAAAGTGATTTGCAACTCCCTCATTCATATTCAATCTAGCGGTCCATCTAAAGGTAGCTGCTAAATCTTTTTTTAATTCTGTTATTTTCATATTAATTATAATAAACTATACCATTAATAATTTATGAACAATAAAGTATTTATATCGTGTGCAGTTACTGGATCTGGTGATACTGCTAAAAAACATCCTGATTTACCAAAGACACCAGAACAAATAGCAAAATCTGCAATTGAAGCAGCAAAAGCAGGCGCAGCGATTGCACATATACATGTTAGAGAGGAAGATGGAACACCAAGTAGAAGATTAGAGTTATACAAAGAAGTTGTCGATAGAATCAGATCATCAGACACAGATGTAGTTCTAAATCTTACAACTGGAATGGGTGGTGATTTAGATATAGGAGAAAATAGTCCACTTCAATTTGGTCCATTAACTGATATGGCAAATGTAATGGAAAGAATTGCAAATGCCGAACAGTTCTTGCCTGAGATTTGTACTCTTGATTGTGGGACTTTAAATTTTGGAGATGGATCTGTTATTACAATT
>CACEMG010000025.1 GCA_902560565.1 uncultured Pelagibacteraceae bacterium
AAAAACAAACCACAATCAAAATCAGTGGTATTGATAAACAAGAAGTTGGCATGATTGCCTCTAAAATAAAATCTTTTAGACCACCAGAGCCATATAAAGGTAAGGGCATAAAAGAAAAAGGACAATATATTTTACGAAAAGAAGGAAAAAAGAAATAATGAAGTTAACTGCTGCAATTAGAAGGAAATTTAGAGTTAGAAATAAATTAAAAAAGATTTCAAACACAGATAGGCTTAGACTATCAATTACAAGATCTACCAAGAATATTTCAGCTCAGATAATTGATGATAAAAAACAAGTTACAATTTTATCTGCCTCTTCAAATGAAAAAGATATGAGATCTACCAAAAAAAGTAAAATAGATATTTCAATTCTTGTTGCAGAAAAACTTGCAAAAAAAGCGCAAGAAAAAAATATAACAAGTATATATTTTGATAGAGGAATATATAAATATCACGGAAGAGTGAAAGTTTTTGCAGAAACTCTTAGAAAAAATGGAATGAAATTTTAGTTATGGAAAAAAATATAGACTTTATTGAAAAGTTAGTTCACATCAACAGAATTACAAAAGTTGTTAAAGGTGGAAGAAGATTTGGTTTTTCAGCATTAGTGGTGGTTGGTAATCAGAATGGTAAAATTGGAGTAGCGCATGCAAAAGCAAAACAAGTTCCTGATGCAATTAAAAAAGCTAATGAATTAGCAAGAAGAAATCTTATTCAAATTCCTCTTAGAGAAGGAAGAACTATACATCATGATATATTTGGTAAAGATGGTGCTGGTAAAATAAAGTTACGTGCAGCACCGAAAGGTACAGGAATTATTGCTGGTGGACCAGTCAGAGCAGTTTGTGAAGTTCTAGGTATAAAAGATATTGTAGCTAAATCACTAGGTACAGCTAATCCTCATAATGTCATAAGAGCCTGCATGAAAGCTTTATTGAAACAAACGTCACCAAAGCAAATATCAAATATTCGAAACAAAAAAATTTCAGAAATTATTGAAAAAAGAGGGTAAGATGGATTTGAATTCAACCAATACAATTAAAGTAAAAAAAATTAGACCAGGCAGAGGAATAGGTTCTGGTAAAGGCAAAACTTCTGGTAGAGGTCATAAGGGGCAAAAATCAAGAAGAGGTGTTGCAATTAAGAGTTTTGAAGGTGGTCAAATGCCTTTATATAGAAGATTACCAAAAAGAGGATTTAACCCAATTAAAAAAAATGAAATAGCTATTTTTAACATCCAAAATATTCAAAAATTTATTGATACAAAAAAAATAAAAAGTTCAGAAAAAATTGATTTAAATTTGTTAAAAAAATTGAAATTAGTAAATAAAAAAATCCAAAAAATTAAGCTTTTAGGAAATGGCGAATTAAAAGAAAAAGTTAATCTTGAAGTTGATTTTATTTCAAAATCAGTGAAAGATAAATTATCAAAAAACGGAAGCACTGTTAAAATCAAAAATATTTAATGAGCTCAAGTACATCTTCTAACGATTTAAGAAATAGAATTTTATTTACAATATTTGTTTTAGCTATTTATAGATTTGGAACATTTGTTCCTTTGCCAGGGATAGATCCTGAGCAGCTTCAAATAATGATGGAAGGAAATCAAAAAGGTCTTTTAGGTATGTTTAATGTTTTTGCTGGTGGTGCAGTAAGTAGAATGGCAATTTTTGCCCTAGGTATTATGCCCTATATATCTTCATCAATCATTGTTCAGCTATTAACTGGAGTTTCCGAATATTTTAAAAATTTGAAAAACCAAGGTGAAATCGGAAGAAAAAAAATTACTCAAATAACGAGATATGGAACTGTCTTACTAGGAACTGTTCAGGGATATGGTTTAGCTGTAGGATTGGAATCGTCAGCTAACCTGGTCATTAATCCCGGTATATTTTTTAAAATATCTACAGTCACCTCAATTGTTGCCGGAACAATTTTTTTAATGTGGCTTGGTGAGCAAATTACACAAAGGGGTATTGGGAATGGTATATCTTTAATTATATTTTCCGGAATAGTAGCTGAAATACCAAGAGCTTTAGTAACAACATTTGAGCTTGGTAAAACAGGTGCAATATCTGGTTTTATGATATTTATGATACTAGTGTTATTGGTAGCAACTATAATGTTTATTGTATTCATGGAAAGAGCTTTAAGAAAAATTTTAATAAATTATCCAAAAAGACAAATGGGTAATAAAATGTATGGAGGTGACTCTTCTCATTTACCGCTGAAAATTAACGCAGCAGGAGTAATACCAGCTATATTTGCATCCGCTTTATTGTTATTACCAGTAACTTTCTCCAATTTTAGTATTTCTGAAAATGAAACATTTCTAAATATTTCCTCGTTTTTTTCTCAGGGGCAGCCACTTTATATGTTGTTATATGCTTCAGGTATAATATTTTTTACTTTCTTTTATACATCTATAGTTTTTAATCCAAATGAAACTGCAGAGAATTTAAGAAAATACGGAGGATTTATTCCAGGTATAAGACCAGGAGAAAGTACAGCAATTTATATTGATAATATTTTGACAAAACTTACAACAATTGGAGCGCTTTATTTAACCTTAGTTTGCTTAATGCCTGAATTTCTAATCGCAAAATATCCTATTCCATTTTATTTAGGAGGAACATCAATCTTAATTGTTGTTGTTGTTGCTATTGATACAGTAACCCAAATTCAAACAAGAATGATGAGTTCACAATATGAGCAATTAATTAAAAAAACAAAGTTTGGTAAATAGATAGGTGAATATTATAATCTTTGGTCCTCCAGGCGCAGGTAAGGGAACACAAGCAAAAAATTTAGTTAAAAAATTAAATAGCTTTCAAGTATCAACCGGAGATATGCTAAGAGCAGAAATTAAAAAGGATACTGAGATTGGTAAAGCAATTATAACAAACATGAATGAAGGTAAGTTTGTAGATGATGAAATAGTAAATAGCCTTTTAAAAAACATTATATTTGATAAAAAAAAAAGTAATAAACTAATTTTTGATGGTTATCCTAGAACTTTAAACCAGGCTAAAAATCTGGAAATTTTACTTAATAAGTCAAATCAAGAAATTAATTTTATTTTTTTTTTAAATGTTAAAAAAGACGATATTGTAAAGAGAATTGAAAAAAGAAAAATTTTAGAAAAGAGATCTGACGATAACGCTGATACTATTTTAAAGAGGTATGATACATATATGGAAATAACAAAACCCGTTCTAGAGTATTATTCTAAAAACCCTAATTTTCATGAAATCGACGGATCTATGGAAATAGGCAATATTTCAGAAAAAATTGAGGAAATACTTAAGCTTTAAAACATTGACTTTAAACCTTCTTCTTATATAAAAGGCTAAATTTTAATCACAAAAATATGGCTCGTATAGCAGGTGTTAACATACCACAAA
>CACEMG010000026.1 GCA_902560565.1 uncultured Pelagibacteraceae bacterium
GTCCTCCTATTATTACGTCTATCTTATTTTTAAACTTTTCTAAGTTTTTATTTTTTATAAATTCATAAATATCTTGATTAACAAATGTTTTGCCTCCTTTAACTTTAAAATTATATTTCATTGTATTTATCGAGCTTTTATCGTTATCTAGAGCTAGCTTAAGTTTGTTACCGTTCGATTTAAATGCATATGACAATCCTCCAGCTCCACAAAATAAGTCTATAAATGTAAACTTTCTAATTTTTGGCATATTCGTTTTTATATGAATCTTTAAAATTATACAAAGCTCAAAATTTAAAATTTATTGACTGATTTTGCTTGGAAGATTTATTTTTTTTGACCTCTATGCTTTTGAATTCTCTGCCCGTATTGTTGGGTTACTCTATCGAAAATTATGGCCAAGGCCACAATTGCAAGTCCATTCATCATTCCAAGGGCTAAATATTGATTAGAAATCGACTGAAGAATTGGAATCCCTAGACCTTTAACACCTATCATCGAAGCTATTACAACCATTGCTAAAGCCATCATTATAGTTTGATTTATTCCAGCAAATATCGTGGGAAGTGATAACGGAATTTGTACTGATTTCAGTTTTTGGAACGGGGTAGCGCCAAAAGCCTCACTTGCCTCCAGAGTCTCCTTGTCGACCTCTCTAATTCCCAAATTAGTAAGTCTTACTATTGGAGGAAGTGCATATATGCAAACTGCTAATAATCCAGGAACTTTTCCAATTCCTAATAACATTATAATAGGAATTAAATAAACAAAGCTCGGTATTGTTTGCATCATGTCTAAAATTGGCAAAATTGCTTTTTCAGCCCTGTTAGATTTTGACATTAAAACACCTATTGGAATACCTACAACTATACATACTAATGTTGAAACAGAAATTATAGCAACTGTAGCCATACAATTTTTCCACATGCCAAAGTATCCAATGATCAGAAAACAAATCATTGTTCCAATAACTAATTTGATACTTCTTGAGCCTATCCATGCCAATAATCCAAAAACACCAATTACTAACGGCCATGGACTACTTACTAATAGTTTTTCTAACCATATTAAAAAATGTAAAAGAGGATCAAAAAAACCCTCTATAGAGTCACCATACTCTCTTGAAAATTCTTTAAAACTTAAATCAATTCCCTTCTTTAACTCTCTTAAAGCATCTCTGTCCATTTCAGGAATTTTATTTAAGAAATCCATATTTATTTTATTTCTGAACCCGTTAATTATAACGGGTTCAGATAATTTTAATTATTAATTAAAGTGCCTTTTTGATTTTTTTCGCAGCACCGCTTGAAACCCACTTAGTCCAAACACTCTCTTGTGTTTTTAGGAATTCAATTGCAGCATCAGCACCTTCTGCTTGGTTTTCTGCCATCCATACTAACATACCATTCATAGCTGTACCTGGATAAACTCTCTTCTTAAGATAATTCATACCATCTTTTCCAGCAGTATTTTTGTAGTTGTCAGTAACGACTGTGAATACTTCAGATTTTACCCATGAAGATTTCTTAGGATTAGCACATTCTTGTTCAGGTTTTGCTAAACAATTATCCCAATTATCTTTACCGGCAAACTCACCCATATCTACAGCTTGAAGATCATATTTTCCAACTAGAGATGTTGGAGACCAGTAGTAACCAAACCAGTTTTCACCTCTTTCAGCAGCTTTAGCAATTGAACCATCTAATCCTGCAGCTGAACCAGTTTCAACTATCTTCCAACCTTTTTTCTCCATTTCCCATGCTCTAAAATGGTTTCTGTTACTTAATTCACAGTTCCATCCTGGAGGGCAAATATGAAATCCACCTTTTGATGGATCTTCTGGGTGTGGAAAAAGATCTGGTCTTTTTAAAATAGCATCAGCAGTTGTTAACTCTGGATGTTTTTTCAAAGTGTGTGGAAGTACCCACCAACCTTCACCAAGTCCTGTAATAGGCGCTTTATTTATTGAGTGTAATTTTCCTTCATCAACAGCTTTATTTAAAGCAATGATCGCAGCGTTTGCCCAAAACTCTGGTGCAACATCTGGCTCACCTTTTTCTTGCATCGATGTAAACGTTGGCATAGTTGCTCCTGGAACTAGTTCCACAGTACAACCATAACCCTCTTCTAATATAATCTTATCAACTTCAGCCATAAAATTAGCTGATGCCCAGTTCATATTAGCAATGGAAATCTTTCCACATGCAGCGTTAGCTATTCCACTAAAAGAAGTTAAGCCAAATGCAACAAGTAAAGAAAGAATTATTCTTTTTATTTTCATTTATTATCTCCGTTTTTTAAATTTAAAAACTAATTAGAACATATATAAGAAAAAAAGCAAACCAGTAACAACTATGAGTTGTAATTAAAAATTGCTTTTACTTAGATTTTGTATTTTGATATTTTTAAAATTATGAAATTTGTCTCATACAAAAATATTTTTGGTTTTAAATTTAATTTAAATTGCAAAACTGTTTTTCAACAATCAATTATAAGAGACAGTTATTAAAAACTTTCCTCAAATAAAAAATAAATTAACTTTTAAAGGAGGAAAATGAAAAAAAACTTATTATCAAGATTAGATGAAGGTCCTGTCATATTTGCAGAAGGGTATTTATTTGCAATGGAAAGAAGAGGGTATTTATCTGCCGGCCCATTTGTACCAGAAGTAGTGCTAGAGCATCCTGATGTAGTGAGTCAGTTACACAGAGAATTTATAAGAGCTGGTTCTGATATTGTTCAAGCTTTCACTTATTACGGACATAGAGAAAAATTAAGAATTATTGGAAAAGAACATCTGCTTGAACAAATGCAAAAAAATGCACTTAAAATCGCAAAAGATGCTGCAAATGAATTTAAAGATTTGGATTTGATGGTTTGTGGAGATGTTGCAAATACAAATATTTTTGATCCAAAGGATAAAAACTCATTTAAAGAATGTCAAAAGATGTATGAGGAACAAGTGCTTTGGGCAAAAGAGGCAGGTGTTGATTTCATTGTTGCGGAAACAATCAATTGGGTAGATGAAATGAAGATAGCATTAAAAGCAATTAAGGATGAAGGTTTAATAGCTGTAGCTAATTATGCGATAC
>CACEMG010000027.1 GCA_902560565.1 uncultured Pelagibacteraceae bacterium
CAACAGTGGAGCTTACAAAACAAAATATAAGTTTAAATACAACTACTATTTTTAAAAGATTTGAGTGGATCAAGAGAAATAGAGACGAAGAGAACTTAACCGCTCATAATTTAAACTTTAATTATAAAAATACTTTAATAGATACCTTAGCAAATAAATTTGAACCGGTTGCAAGGAAAAATATTGCCTCATTAATTAGCAAAACTAAAAATGAAGATAAAAAATCCAAATGGTCTACTTGGAGTCTTGTAGATGTATATGTAGGTTTGTACGGCCAGCATGGAAGTGAAAAACCAAAAGATGTTCTGGTAAAAGGAATAACATTGGGGGCAGATAGAAAATATGGTGACGATAAGTTTTTTGGTTTAGCTCTTAGATATGGAGATAGCAGTAGTGAAATTAAAAATTCTAAACAAGATGTGACGATGGAATCGCTTACTTTAAATTTATATGGAATTGCTCCAACCCAACATAATCAATATGTCAACGCAGTTTTAGGTGTAAGTTTTTTAAGCATTGATCATGTTTATCAATCAAAGTTATCAGGTGAAAGAAATGGGGGACAAATTTTTGGAACTTTAAATTATCGAACTAGAAGTAAAGCAGGTAGACTTAATATGACTCCAACTGCAAAACTTACATATGGCATTACTCATTTATCAGAATTTACAGATTATATAAATAATCCAAGTGATCCTTTGATAAGAAATTTAACTTACAAGGATACTGATTTTGCAACCGGTGAACTGGCTGCAGGATTTTTATTTGAAATGGACAAGTATGTTACCGACATGGGAACAATTCAACCAATGGGAGGATTAGAAATTCTTTACGACTTAAGTGAGGACATTGATTATAAGTATATACATCACGGCGAAACTAATGTTGTGACAGATACAATTCGAAAATATTCAAACCAGGATCTAAAGTATAATATTGGTTTTGAGGCTATTTATTTGAATGGCTTTACTATTTCTTCGAGTTTTGAAAAAATTATCAGTTGGAATGATAGAAAAGGTCCCAATAGATCTAGAGAAATATTTATATTGAAATTTAGTAGATCAAAAGAAGAGGATGGTGAGTTTGCATTTAATTACAATCCTGTAAATTCCCACGAATCTAGTTTAAGTTATAGTAAAAATATCAATGGTTTTGATTTTTCAATTAATCACAATCATATATTTGATAACTCGCTCGAGTACGATACAAACGTAGAAGTTTCAAGTAGGTTTTAATTTATTTTTTGGGGGTTTTTTCATAAAAAAATATTTTTCTAACAATTTAGATTGAATTATATATTCTAATTTAAAATTAATTTATGAAAAAATTATTTTTATTACTACTTTTTACGGTATTTGTATCAAATTTAGCGAAAGCCGAGGCATTGTCTGTGACATGGAAAGCTAGTCATATTCCAGATGGAAGCAATACTGGTGGAGTAGGCCCAACTAATTGTAGAGCTACCACAAATAATGCATTGCTAGATAAGGATAGCTCACAGGATCCTTATGATCTTGCCTTTAGTGAGGATGGTCTTCAAATCTTTATTGCTAACAGAGCTACTGGTGACGATATATCTGATAACCCTTTAAGAATGAATAGGCTCGGAAGATCATTTGTTATTCTTTCAGATAAAATGGGTTTTGACCCAAGTGCAACCTGTGATGATGTGGATGGTGCAAATCCAAATGATGTATCTGGTGGTGCTTTGAGTTCTGACCACGTAGAAGGAATACATATTGCTAATGGTGGAAGTATATTTTTTACTTTAACTACAGGTGGTGTGATTGGTAAATTTAATTTAACCACTCCATACGATATTAGTACCATGACATATGAAAGAAAGTTTGACACTGGTACAGTGCAAATTGACAGTATGCATTTTAGTAGAGACGGGTCAAAAATGTTTACACTAAATTCGACTTCAGCAAACCCAATTGTTACAACTTATACTTTATCAGAACCTTTTGATATCTCATCACCAACTGAAATTCACTCAGTTGATTTAGATACAAAGGGGATTGATGTTAGTACACCAAATCATAATCAGGGATTTGACATCGAATTTACGCCTGATGGTAGTGCTATGTTTATTTTAATGATGAACAAAAATGTTGTTGATAATGCTGATATACCAACAAGTAAAAACTTCATTTACCAATTTAGTTTAACAACAAATTATGATGTATCTACAGCCACTAATTTAGGTAGTTTTCATATAGATGATGTATTTCTTAATAGAGCTAGTGGCGATCAAGATGGTTACCCAAGAGGTTTCGCATTTTCAAGCGATGGAATGAAATTATTTATTGCAGATCAACAACATGACTCTACTGCTGCAGACCATATAAATGAATTTCAATTAGAGTGTCCATACGGCCTTGTTAAATGTGTATCTGATCCAACTACAGTTATTGGTTCTGCAGTTCAATTATCAAAACAAAATATCAATTTAAATATTTCAACAATTTTTAAAAGATTTGAATGGATCAAAAGAAATAGAGACAACGAAAACCTTAATAGCTTTAATATAAATTTAAAAACATTAAATCCTGTTGTGACTTCTATATCAAATAAATTTAAAGATAGTAAATTTATACGTCAAGCTTCAATAACAAGTGGCTCAAATAGTAATGGCAAAAAATCAAAATGGTCTTATTGGAGTAATGGCGATATATCAATTGGAAATTATGAGAATACACCTATAGAAAGACCAAAACATATTAAGACCACAGGTTTAACATTCGGTGCTGACAAAAAAATTGATGACAATAAA
>CACEMG010000028.1 GCA_902560565.1 uncultured Pelagibacteraceae bacterium
TGTCTGTGGCCTTTTTTAGTGCATCCATTGAGTCATAATCTAAAGCACAAGCTTTAGTGGTAAATTCAACAATATTAAAATCCTTAAATCTAAATATATCAGCTGATTTGTTTTTATCGATTTTGATTGCTGTTGGTTTGATTTTACCCAGAGTTTCAATATCTGTATAAAGCTGTCTTTGACCATAAAAATTTTCATCTTTTGTTTTTGATAAATTTTCTAAGAAAGAATTTCCTTTAACATCTCCTACTCTATCAAAAAAGTTTTTGACCCCAATCGATTTTAACATTTCAAAGGGTCCCATCGACCAGTTAAAACCAAGTCTCATAGCTTCATCGATATCATTAAATTTATCTGTAATACCAGGAACTAAAGAAGATGAGTATTTTATGATTTGTGAAATTACTGACCAGGCATACTCACCAAATTTATCTTTCCTGTTTATTAACAAATTTAAATCTACTTTTTCTATTCCTAATTCAATTTTTTTAGATGTTGAGTATTCTCCTGTTTGCAAATTTATAGCCTCTAATATTTTTTTATTTTCTTGTTTGTTCATTCTATAGAAACCACCTTTGCCTTTTCTCCCAGTGTATCCATCTTTAATTAGTTTTGTGATTAATGGAATTTCTTTTGCAACTTTCTGAAATGGATCATTTTCAGGTAATTCCTTTATAAAACTTTTTAAAACGTCCGACATTAAATCAATACCAATTAAATCATAAAGTCCAAATACACCTGTTTTTGGAATACCCATCGGTCTACCGAAAATTGCATCTGCTTCCTCAATAGATAAATTCATTTTAAATGCTTCTGTCATTGCTACTTGCATAGCAAATACACCAATTCTATTTCCCAAAAATCCAGGTGTGTCGTTACAAATAATAGCTCCTTTACCAAGCTCATGTTCACAAAATTTTTTAAGATATTTTATTTTATCTAAATCTGAACTTTTACTTTTAACAATCTCTAAGAGACCCATGTATCTCACAGGATTAAAAAAATGTGTAATACAAAAGTCTTTTTTATCTTCTTCGGATAATTTTTCAGATAAAACGCTAATAGGTATAGAGGATGTATTTGAGGATACGATGGTATTTTTTTTTCTTGTATCAAATATTTTTTTATAAATATTGTGTTTAATATCAATTCTTTCTACAACAGCCTCGACAATCCAGTCTGCATCGGCCACTTCTTTAAAATCATCATTAATATTTCCAACATTGATACCATCAATTTTTGATTTATCAATTAGCAGGGGTGGTCTTGATTTTTGAATTCTTTCTTTTGCTTTTTGACTGATTTCTGTTGTCAGATCTAATAAGGTAACAGGAACATTGGCATTACAAAGATGTGCAGCGATACCACTTCCCATCGTTCCAGAGCCAATAACAACAACTTTATTTATTTTCATAAGTCAATTTTATATTAAATTTAATTGTTTCATGAAATAAAAAAATTGTATCAATTTGACATTTGCTGATTTTTTAAATCATTAATTTTTATATGGCACCGGATTGCATTTCCATTTTCATCTATTTGCCATGGTGGAACATCTGTTTTACAAATTTGACCTAATAATCTAGGACATCTTCCTTGGAATGAGCATCCTTTTTCGGGTGGCTTTTCTTCTACAATGTCTTCTGCGACTAATTTCGGTTTAATATCTGGGTCTGGTTCTAACACTGCTCCTAGAAGGACCTCGGTATAAGGGTGAGACGGAAATTTATATACGCTTTCAGATGGACCAATTTCACACAATCTTCCCTGATACAAAACTGCAACCCGGTCACTTATTGCTTTTACAACTGCAAGATCATGTGAGACAAAAATATATGTAGTGCCAAAATCCACTTTCAATTCCTGAAGTAAATTTAAGACTGCTGCTTGAACAGAAACATCAAGCGCTGAGGTTACCTCATCACATAGAATTATATCTGGTTTTGCAGCAAAAGCTCTTGCTACTGCTACTCTTTGCTTTTCACCTCCTGACAATTGTCGTGGATACCTTGTAAGATAAAACTCACCTAATCTTACTTTTTTTAAAACTTCTATAATTTTTTGTTTAAGTTCATTTCCACTAAGACCAAAATATAGTTTAAGAGGTTGTGATACAATTTC